>PZPB01000115.1 GCA_003045865.1 Bacteroidota bacterium
CTCTCTCCGCGAGTTCGAGTACCGAACACTGGTAAAACCCTGAAAATCATAGCATTTTCAGGGTTTTTTGTTTCCTCCGCTTGGCAAAAAAATGCAGGTTTTGGCACTTTAAAAACGCTAAATCGTAACCCCACCCCATTTAGGGGTTACGATTTAGAAATCGGAAAAATAAAAAGTGTACTTCCTTAACTTTCAGGATTTTGCGCGGTCAGGTTTCAGGACGATGTCCTATTATTGTAGTGCGAAGTGAGGGCGACAACTGTCAATAAGGATTGAAAATCGTAACCCCTGCCGTAACCCCTAATCGTAACCCTGGCAGGTTCTACGAATTCAATTCTTAAGACGCTTAAAGACAATGTTTTATGTCGTCAAGAAACACCTTTAGAGTCTTGTTCTTTCTGAACAAGTCAAAAACCAACAAAGACGGAGCGCCGATTATGCTCCGCATCACCATTAATGGTCAGCAAGTGGCCTTGAATGTGCGCCGACGAATTCCGATTTTTGATTGGGATCAGAAGCGCGGACTGCCTCTGGTTCGAGATCAATTCACCCACGATCTAGACCTGTACCTTGAAACTGTTCGCAACAAAGCATTCCAAGCATTTACTGACCTAAGTCAGGAGCAGGATGTGGTAACTTCGGCAATGGTGCGCGACTACATCAACGGAGTAAGTGGTCCCCGTTCAAAGACTATCATGGAGATTTGGGAGAAGCACAATGAAGAGCTGAAAAAGAACATTGATAAAACCTGCTCTTACACTTTGTGGCAAAAACATCAAACTGCAAAGAGTCATTTCAAGAGTTATTTAAGCGACCACTACAGAGTAACCGATGTCCCGATTACCCAGGTTAACTACGAGTTGATTCGAGCCTATAAAGAATACTTAATTGGCGAAAAGGACCTATCCTACAATACCTCGATCAAGTTTTTACAGTTTACCAAAAAAATCACCCTACGGGCGATTCGGGCCGGTTGGTTAAAAATCGATCCATTTGATGGAATGTCACTTACATTAAAGGAAACGGATCGACCCTATCTGACCGAAGAGGAGTTGGTACGAATAGAAAAGATGGAATTCAAGATCAAGCGATTAGAATTGGTTAAAGACCTATTTCTATTTGCGTGTTATACTGGACTCGCGTATTCAGATGTGAAAAAACTGCACAAAGCGGAAATAGAAAAATCGCCCAACGGCATGTGGTGGATTCGTACGCGCCGCCAGAAGACCAATGAACGAAGCCAAATACCGCTCTTAGCTCCCGCAATGCAGGTTATTAGGAAATACTCAGACTTAAAGTCGCTGAATGCTGAAGACAAAGTCCTCCCCGTATTAAGTAACCAGAAGCTAAACTCGTATCTGAAAGAGGTAGCGGACTTTAGCGGAATTCAGAAGAAGCTAACCTTTCACGCCGCAAGACACACCTTCGCAACTACGGTAACATTGTCTAATGGAGTTCCCATAGAAAGTGTAAGCAAAATGCTCGGTCATACCAATTTGAGAACCACTCAGCATTATGCCCGGATTGTGGATGATAAAGTAGCAGGCGATATGTTAAAGTTGACAAAAACTGGGAAGTTCAATCTGGCTAGCTAAAAACCGATGTGTGTTAGTAGTTGATTATCAGAAATTAGTAATCGAATACCCCTTTTTTCGACAATGGGCAATTTGGTCAATGTACTAATATAGGATTAGTAGTAATCAAATTGATCTATTGCTTTTTACTAAGCTTACTGATTTTGAATCGTTTAAGATGTCTTTTAGTTCAATATCAACTGTCCTTGTCTAAAGATATGATTTGAAAGGGATCAGAAGCTACGACCTTGATCCACCCGTAATTCCAGGTCTTACCGGGCCGGGTGGAGAAACCGAGCCGCCGGCTGGCTATAGTTATGCCAATGATGGTGGGATTGTAGATATAGTGGCCACGCTAAGATTATTATTTAACTTGCTGGGCCTAGAACTGAACATGGAAACCTTTCAATTACAAAGCATAGGAGAGCCCATAACTTTTGAGCCTTGCACGTATCCTGCTGAAAGTGGCGAAAACCTTGACCCCATAACCCTAAGCGACGACTGTGCTTGCGAGCAGAGTGTTTACTGGGCTAATTTGGAGGCGTACAATTGTGAGGAGTTGAATATTCTATATTTCTACCACCCCGATTATTTGGGAAGTGTGGAATACGTAACGGATATTGCCGGCGAACCCTATCAACCTGTCCGCCGAAGCCTTGGCGAAGGAGGATTTTTCTTAAATACGCCTTGGGGGGACCAAGCGTTTAAAAAAAGTCTAGTAGACTTTTTTAGCGCCGGGGCCAGCCTGCCGCGTGGGCAAGAAAACCAGTATGTTAAAAACTATACCAGCTTTAGTAGTAGGTTCCGTTTCAACGGTAAGGAATGGGAGGGCCGAGCGTTAAAAAATAAGCCGGTGGCTTATTTTAGCGAAGGAGCCAGCCTGCCGCGTTGGCAATGGGATGAAGAACCGACCCACGGGAGCTCGCGAGCACCTTTGAAAGAAGAGTGGGGCGAGCAAACAGGCAATTTCTATTACGGGGCCAGGTATTACGACCCAAAGATAAGTGTGTGGTTGAGTGTTGATCCGATGGCGAGTGATACCCCATATTTAACTCCTTATAGATTCTCCTTCAATAATCCGTTAAATGTGGTTGATCCTAATGGGATGTTTGAAACTGGATACGAGCTTCTTTCAGATGGCAGAATTGTTGAACTGAAGGGGGCTGAAGGTGCCGAAGGAGGAGCTTCATATGATGTTCTTTATGGCACCAATCAATTAACCGGGAAACGGGGGAAAATGACTCAACAATTTGCAAAGGGAATTCTTGGAGCGCCATTCAACGACAAAAATCCTAAAGAAGGCCCCTTTACTTCGTATTATATAGATGATAAACAATTGGCTACTGGTTTTTTTGAATTTGCCGCAAAATCTTCAAAAGTTGAATTTAGTCATCTCCGCTATAGAGGAGATGACAATGCTGAAGGTAGCATTGTAAGCACATCTCATGATGCATCGAGCGAATGGGGAGGTACTACCATCGCTGGAAGACGAGCGAAGAATAAAGGTGATGGAGGTAACGACTATGTTTATTCACTAGATCATTCTCACCCTTAGGGAAACACCATAGTTAAAAACTTTGGATGGCCCGGTCCATCTGGTTTACACCCAAGAGATAAGCAGTATCCTAATGACCTAAGTTCTGCAACAGACCTAAATTCCTTTTTTCCGGGCATTCTATTAAGAGTTTATGATGTGTCTACAGGAGGTACCTATGTGCCGTATAATTGGATGGGACTTGCACCACAAATTCTAAATGTTGGTAAAAAGGGGCTTAACAGGAATTTTTAAATGCTTTTAATCATGGATAAGAGACTTTTATTTTTTCAGATGTTTTTTTTTCTCGGAGTTAATGCCTTTGGGCAAATGGATAGTATTTCTATTTTTAAGGTGGAAGCGAAATCATTTTTACTGCAAGCACCTCAAAATGATCTTGAAGACTTCATTCCAGGTTCTAATGATATCGGAATATTGGTATTTGAAAATGATTCGATCGGTAAAGTTTTTTTTAGGGCTTTTTATTTACGAAAGGCTATTGTTCCTGACTTCGAGGATTACTTAAAGGATAAAATTCTTTTTACAACTGATTCATTAGGAGGCACTCCATTATATTATATTTCCATGAAAGGTCAAGGTTTTTCTAATGGGGATAGCGTTAAAGCTTTAAAGAAGTTTAGGCAACTACTACCAGAAGAGTTTAGACTTTATCGAGAGGTTAAGAATTCTGGATATTATATTAGACCAGGCCTTAATCTTTTGGTTTTTGGAAAATATATTGGTGATAATAGGATTCTTCTATTCAGAGGTTTAAATAGTCCTCCATTAGTTGTACACTAAGGGGTAGTGTTTACTCTGTCAAAAAGTAAATAAAAAACGACAATAGGTAAGTATCTTTAGTTTAATGATAAAGAATGGAATGAAGAAACCGGAAACTACTACTACGGGGCCAGGTATTACGACCCGAAGGTTAGTGTGTGGTTGAGTGTGGATCCGTTGGCGCACAAAAGTCCTCACCTCACTCCCTATCATTTTGTTAGTAATAATCCTATAATGCGGGTGGACTCAGATGGTTTGATAGACTACGTGCTGGAGCCAAAAACTGGCAAGTCATCTGTGGTTCCGGGCACAGAAACTACAGATGGGAATGATAGAATCATAGCTGATTTATTACCCATTTATGATTTAGAAACAGGGGCATTACTAAATGATGACGACAAGGTACTTGATGTAAAAAGACTTGGTGCGATGAAAAAAACCGTAGGAGTGACATATGACCAGGAAACTGGCATAAAGACATTAAAGGGACAGATTTCAAAAATGGATACTTATAGTTTTGGAAATGATGACTCAAAAGCGCAAGAATTTTATGAGTTTATGGCAAATAATTCCGAGGTAGAGTTTGACTATACTTTATGGAAAGCTTCTTTTGGCACAAATTCTTATGTGACAACACTATTTTCGGATCTAATTAGTGGTGGTGCTAGTTATTATGATAATACACTGGATTCGGATGTCACATTGCAATTTGGGTCTTTTAGCCATCCCTTAGGTGGTGCTCCAGGTAGCATTGATGTTGAAAGCCTAAAAAGGATGAGTCCAAGAAGTAGAGGAGCGGATTTTAAAATATATTTCCCCAGAACTCAGTCGTATTCCAGAGCTTTTAACAGTTATTCAAGATTTTAATATGAAATATTTCTTTTTATTCATTGCTTTCCTAGTTGGGAATTTTCTGAATGCACAAGCTAGGCTTGATTGTATCATAAAGGATTTTATTTTGGAAAGTATTGAAGAATGCCCAAAGCTAAAAGGTATTCCATATTTTATCTCTGTCCGAGTACTGCAAAATAATGAGGATACAATTCTAGAGATAGATTTGGTCTATTCAAGATATAGGACTCGTTATGTTGAGGGCGAAGCTTTTGGCTGTATCAATGAAGTGCCTGTCTATTTTATTAATGATATCAATGATCCAAGTTTTTTAGTAACAATTGATTATTGTTCTTCATTAAAGGCCCCTCAGAATTATGATTTTGGACTATTGTATACGAAAGCTTCCGATACTTTAACTTACATAGGTAGGGGTATGCCAAATTTGAGTCAGAGAATTTTTGTTTTAGATAGTGCTGATTGGAAATTAATTTCAGAGGACTTAACTCCTTTTATATTCTATCTGCGAAAAGACCAAGAGTTAAGGAAGTTAGGATGGTCTGCGCATTAAATAGCTATATTATATTTTTACGCTTTGCTCATTTTTTTATCTCCCTGTTTAACCTTCCCCTAAACTCAAACCGACTTAGGCCATCAGACTAAACCCGTAATACTGAAAGCATCAGGCTTTTGATTTCGAATTAGTTGGCTTTTCAAAGAGCCCAGAATGCCAATTTACGCAAGGGAGATCCATTTGTCCCCTCGATTTACCGCTGATGGGATAGTTGCGAACAAATTAAAGGTCTAATTTTAAACAGATTCAGTGGCCACAGTTAATAATCATGGCCAGGTTATAATGGCTATGGAATTTAGTGAATGTGTAGGCTTTTCGATTTGGTATCCACTAAGGAGTTTTTAGGGATCAGCGACCGCAGGGAGCAAATCTCTTTTTCTTAAGAATTGAGATGTGAGATCGCTTCGCTGTGGGATTTGAGAAGGGTTTAGGCAATTAATTTAGATTCCTATGCTCAAGTGAGTTTGTGCATAAAAAAATACCAATAACCATAGCGCAGCGAGGGCTCGGGATTCTTGATGACGGTCTCCCTTTTTCTTAAGATTTGAGATTTGAGATCGCTTCGCTGTGGGATTTGAGAGGGTCTTTGCTTCTGAAGAGAGTCTGTCTTTGGCAGTGAATAAGCAAAACCGAGGTGAAAATGACAACAGATCGTTATCGACGGATCCTACAATTAGAATTGTTAGAGGGTAACTGACAGGAAGAAGGAGGGTAAGCGTGCTATTAGCTAGGGGGATTTAGCCTATTTGGAAAATTGGAATAGAATTCATTACAATAATCGACTTTCCCGCTTCAATCGATTTCTGATGAGCTATATAATCTTATTTATAGCTCAAAATCTTGTATATTTATGATCTATAAATTTCAATTTATACCTCATGACCTGGAATTGGCAGCATAGGAATTGGCCTAATTTTGAGTGGGACCGCACTGAATTCAAAAAACTGGACCAGCAGTTTTATCTACTGGTTGGAGAAGCCATTGGCAGTATCAAGTACTTATCCCAAGAGGATCTCAGTCAATTGCGTGTGGAGCTGCTTCTTAATGAGGTAATGAATACCTCGGAAATAGAGGGGGAATTATTAGATAGAGATTCTGTTCAATCTTCTCTGCGTAAAGCTTTTGGCTTGCAAGCAAATCGCAGCCCTGTTTCTCCAGTAGAAGCTGGTGTTGTTGAAATGATGCTAGATGTCTATGCAAATTTCCAACAAACCTTGTCCCATCAAAGCTTATGGGATTGGCATGCCATGCTGATGAATGGTCGAAGAGATCTCCTTAGTATTGGCGCTTACCGAAATCATGATGATTCCATGCAAATTATATCGGGACCTATCGGTCGGCGCAGAGTTCACTTCGAAGCACCTCCTTCCGCAAGGGTGAGCGAGGAGATGGATCAATTTGTTAATTGGTACAATTCAGCTTTAACTGACTCTGAATTAACACCTCTTGAAAGAGCTTCTTTAAGTCATCTTTATTTCGAAAGTATTCATCCTTTTGAAGACGGAAATGGACGCATTGGACGTGCCCTCGTAGAAAAATCACTGTCACAAAGTATTGGTGATCCTATACTGTTGGCACTATCCAAGCGGATTTTTGAAGCTAAGAAAGAATACTATCAAGCGCTGCATCATAACAGCACAGGCCTAGAAATTTCAAATTGGATGAGCTTCTTTTCAAAGACTATTTTGGAAAGCTTAAGGTTCGCGCAAAGGCACATTGAATTCATAATTAAAAAAGCCCAATTCTTAGACAAGTACAAGCACGACTTAAATGAGAGACAATTAAAATGTGTTATGCGAATGTTTGAAGCGGGTCCTGAGGGTTTTGTTGGAGGCTTAAGTGCAAAAAATTACCGAACGATAACTAAAACGACGGCAGCTACTGCCACAAGAGATCTTACGCAGCTTGTGATTATAAAAGCTTTTCATAAAAGCGGTGAACTAAAAGGAACTCGATATTTCTTCAATTTAGATCAGGTTAATATCTAGACCCGCAGGGAGCAAATCCCTTTTTTAAGACTTGAGAGGTGAGACCGCTTCGCTGTGGGAATTGAGATGAGTTCGGGCAATGAATTTGTTTTCGGTTTCAAAGCTTGCTTGAAGCCGAAAGGAATGGAAAAAGCCTAGAAGGGCGGAGCCCAAAGGCTTTTCGATTTGGTGTCCATTAAGGAGTTTATAGGGATCAGCGACCGCAGGGAGCCAATCCCTTTTTTTTAAGATTTGAGATGTGAGACCGCTTCGCTGTGGGATTTGAGAGGGGATTGGTCAATGAATTAAGTTTTGCATTTAAATTTAGCTAATTGACTTTGGCTAAACGATTTTTAATATTGAGCATACTTTAGCCCCGCCTTATGTATTTCACAGCGGCCTTCATTATCGATTAAATTCAATAATTTTAGCCAGCTTAGGTGTAAAGATATATTACGAAGGTATTACCCTCAGGTCACTAAGTACATGACAAAAACGCTATGACATTGATACTAGATTGATTTTCAGAGTTCAGCAGTACGCTGGCAATAAAGCTGAGTCCATATTTAA
>PZPB01000021.1 GCA_003045865.1 Bacteroidota bacterium
TATTTATCCTGAGTTCGACGTAAAATTATAGTCTCAGATTTTCAAGAAAAGGAAAAGACCAATCTAGATCGGGCAGCTGTAGCGGGCTACAGCAAATGAACTAGATGCAAGGTTTTTATTTTTATTAAAAAAACACTGCTAAGCCACTTCCAAAAAACGTTTTTCTGTGCCTTAGCCCTTCGCAATAGCCCGCTATTGCTTCAGCGCTTCGGCTTGAAGCCCACTATTTACAAGAGGTCTGAGGCCTAATTTCACGTTGAAATCACCTTTATTAAATGGAATAGGTTGAAACAAAAAAAGGCGACCCAATGGGTCGCCTTTTTTTGTTTCAAAATTTGTTATTTATTCTACGGTAACCGACTTGGCCAAGTTTCTGGGCTGGTCAACATTACAACCGCGCATAACTGCGATGTGGTAAGAAAGTAACTGTAAAGGAATTGTAGTTAGCAAAGGAGAGAATACCTCCATAGTATCTTCTACTTCAATAACGTAATCTGCCATTTGAGCGATTTCACTATCACCTTCACTTACGATGGCAATAACTTTACCTTCTCTGGCTTTAACTTCTTGAATATTAGAAACGATTTTCTCGTATTGTCCACTTTTAGGAGCAATAACTACTACCGGCATATTCTCATCGATAAGAGCGATGGGTCCGTGTTTCATTTCTGCTGCAGGGTATCCCTCAGCATGAATGTAGCTGATCTCTTTTAATTTCAAAGCGCCTTCTAGGGCAACCGGGAAATTATAACCGCGGCCTAAATAAAGGAAGTTAGGGGCATCTTTAAAAGTTTCGGCAATAAACTTACTCTGAGAATCACTTTTAAGCATGCGCTCAATCTTATTAGGGATTTCGTGCAATTCACTTAATAAGCGGTGGTAGTAGCTCTCTTTCAATAGGCCTTTCTTATGAGCAATTTTAATAGCCATTAAAGCTAATACTGCTACTTGAGAGGTGAAAGCCTTGGTAGAAGCTACACCAATTTCGGGTCCAGCATGGGTATAAGCACCAGCATGGGTTTCACGGGCAATAGATGATCCTACCACATTACAAACACCAAATATAGTAGCACCTCTTTCTTTAGCCAATTTAATAGCGGCTAAAGTATCAGCGGTTTCCCCCGATTGGCTAATCGCGATAACAACGTCTTTTTCAGTGATAATGGGATTGCGGTAGCGGAATTCTGAAGCATATTCTACTTCAACTGGGATACGCGCTAAGTCTTCGAACATATACTCGGCTACTAAGCCTGCATGCCAGCTCGTTCCACAACCCAAAATAATAATGCGGTTAGCATTCACTAATTTCTCTTGAAACTGATAAATGCCATCCATTTGGATTAAACCTTGCTCGGGCAATAATCTACCTCTAAGGGTATCGCCAATAGATTTCGGTTGCTCGTAAATTTCTTTTAGCATGAAATGCTCGTAGCCCCCTTTTTCAATGGAAGCTAGATCCATTTCTAACTGATGCACATAGTGATCAATAACTCTATTATCTGGAATGGATAGGACTTCAATGTCTTGTCCACGGTTAATAATCGCCATCTCATCATCCTCTAGGTAAACCGCCTTTTTGGTAAACTCTAAGAAGGGCGTAGCGTCACTGGCGATGAAATATTCACCTTCGCCAATTCCAACTACCAAGGGACTACCTTTTTTAGCCACAACGATTTGGTCGTTATTGCTAATATCAAATACAGCAATGGCATAAGCTCCCACTACCTGGTTTAGGGCAATTTTAATGGCTTGGGCTAAGGTGGTTTTTTCAGAACTTTTTACGTCTTCAATAAGGTTAACTAAAACCTCAGTATCGGTATCGCTATGAAATTCAAATCCACGGGATATTAAGGCCGATTTTAAGGAACCATAGTTTTCAATAATACCATTGTGAATTAATACAATTTCACCGTTATTAGAAAGGTGCGGGTGAGCATTAACATCATTAGGCTCGCCGTGCGTAGCCCAGCGCGTGTGGCCAATGCCAATGGTGGATTCTTCCACGGAGTCACCCATTTTCGCTTCTAAATCAGCTACTTTGCCTTTGCATTTTACTAATTTCAAATCACCGTTCATCACGGCAATACCGGCACTGTCATAGCCACGGTATTCTAATCTTCTCAGGCCGTTAATCACAACGGGCACTGCATTTTTATTTCCTATATAGCCTACGATTCCACACATAATGAGAGATCTTTTTTAAGGTTTTGTGTAATAAATTATAACTTTCGCTTGTTCTTGCGGCTCTTTTCCTCCCCTTAAAATGGTTCTGTTTGCCGCCGTGGTACGCGTTAAAGGTGTGATAGCCATGCTATTGTTCACCCCGCTGTTGAGTACCGAAAAAAGTTGACGGCTCACATCAAAAATATAACGATTCTCTCTTAAGACGCCGCGTCTTAAGTTGCCATCGCCACCGCCATCTACTTGATAATCTAAAATGCGGTCTCCCAGCGCATTGCCATTAAAAAGACGGACCTCCATTCTAGGACTCGGTGCAACCGCAGTACCTAAACCTTGGGCGGTGTAAAATTCAATTAAAGCTCTGTTGATTATCAATCCTTCTTGACTAAGAGAATCGATTTTGTTTAAATCAAACTTAAAAGCGGTCACCACGCCACCCATGGCTTGTACATAAGTTAGGTCTTGGGCGGTGGTGCTATCAATGCTACTCAGGTCAATATCTGAGTTGCTATAGTCTTGATTAAAAGTACTAAAGGTTATTGGCACTGTGCTTTTGTCTTGGTTGAAACTTAAGTCGGTAAAGGTAGTATCTAAATCATTATGATAATAGATACGAATTAGGCTATAATTACTGGCAAGGTTGGTGTATAAAACACAGCCTCCATTTTCGGATTTAACCTCAATTCCTTTAAAATATTCCACAAAATTGGTGAAACTCGCTAAGGAGTCAAATTCACCGTTGCCAACATCGGCAAATTTACTTTGGAAAAAAGCCAAATCTAGAGGAATGCGAATCGTAGCCGGCGCCAAAAGGTCTTCTACAAATACATTGGTTTTAGGCTGCGGCATATAATTGTCCAGACGCCCAATTTCTCTTCCCACCAAAGGGCTATAATTGCTATAAAAGCTCGAGTCTTTACTAAAGTTCTGCTCTAATTCGCTTACGCTGATGTTCATAGCAATAGAAGTATCGCCATAAGCTTCCGTAATTCGCAGGTAAAGATTAACCGAGTCGATAAAGGGATTATCGCCAAAATCAGGATTTACCTGCTCAGGAAGCAATTGGGCTAAGAGCCGGGCTTCTTCGGTGCCAAAGTTGTTGCTAACCGTTCGTCCTATTAGTCGGGTAGAGTTATAGCCACCGAAAAGTAGTTGTTGCTGATAAGGAAGCGCGACCAAGATCGAATCTACCGCAGTAGTATAACTTATGATGGGAATGTGAATGGTATCGGCCTCGATGGTTCCGCCAATAACTTGATCAAAACCCAATCCATCAGTAGGTTTTTCGCAGGCACTTAATAAAGCAAAAGAAGCCATTGTTAAGATGGCTCTTTTACTAAAATCTTGAATTTTTTTTAATATCATATTTGCTTAGGCAATAGATTCCTCTACGGTAATTTCCTCGTAGAGTTTTCTGATTTCCACATGAGGTTCGGTAGACTCGGTTACGTCAACAACGTGAGTAACGTTTGCTTTTGCATAATCTTTCATTTCATCGGCTAACCTTTTACCGCTTAAGGCAACACCGTCGCAATAAGCCATATTGGCCTGATAAACTTTAGAAATATTCGCATCTGCGAAAGCGTTGGCTTCCTCGTCGCTTAAGCCATCAAAGCTTAAATATTGAGGTAAGTCTTTGCTCATATTCTCTTCTGTAGCGCCATAAACAGAAAGAACTGTTTTGCTATGCGAGAACATGGGGTCATCATGGTGAAATTTCTTAATATATAGAGGCAGGAAACTGGCCATCCAACCGTGGCAATGAATAATGTCGGGGCTCCAGCCTAATTTTTTAACGGTTTCAATTACCCCACGGCAAAAGAATAAGGCGCGCTTATCATTGTCAGAGTGAAACTCGTCGTCTTCGGTATAGAATATGGATTTGCGCTTAAAGAATTCGTCATTATCAATAAAGTAAACCTGCATTCTGGCTTGAGGCACAGAGGCTACTTTAATAATTAGGGGTTGGTCTTCATCGTTAATAATAATGTTAATCCCACTAAGGCGAATAACTTCATGTAATTGGTGGCGACGCTCGTTAATCAAGCCATAGCGCGGCATAAACACCCGTACTTGATTGGTGCCGTTATTCATTTTCTTGGGAATCTCCAAGGAAGGTTTAGATATTTCGTTTTCTGGCAGGTAGGGGTGGATCTCCTGACTCACATAAAGTATTCGCTTGCTTTCCATTATTCCTTGTTGATCTACATATTCTTTAAGGTTTGCAAAAATATAGCTTTTTTATGAATAACTCAATTTATAATTATAGCTTTACCCGCTTGAATAGCCCGTAAATGCAAGTGTTTAAAAGCGCTCAGGAGCTGAGTAATTTTTATAATGGTGTTTCTAGCTTAGGGAAAAGCCTTGGTTTCGTAGCAACCATGGGCGCCTTGCATGAAGGTCATTTAGCCTTGGCCGAGCAATCGCAGAGCGAAAATGACTTTACTATCGTTAGTATTTTTGTTAATCCCACCCAATTTAATAATCCCGAAGATTTAGAGAAATACCCGCGCAAAGACGAGCAAGATATTGCTATGCTAAGCGCCATAAAGGTCGATGCGGTTTTTTTGCCATCGGTAGAAGAAATGTACGGTAAGGAGGTGAGCTCGGAGAGTATTGACTTAATAGGACTGGATAAAGGCATGGAAGGCGATTATCGTCCCGGTCATTTTCAAGGTGTTGCCACTGTAGTGCGACGTCTCCTGAAAATGATAAAACCTACCCGCGCTTACTTTGGTGAAAAGGATTATCAGCAATTACGCATCATAAAGCATGTAGCCGAAATTTTCAAGCTCAACTCTGAAATTATAGGGGTTGCAACCCAGCGCTATCCTTCGGGTTTAGCCATGAGTAGCCGTAACTTTCGCTTATCTGCGCAAGCAATGGATGAGGCCAGAATTATTTACCAAAGCATGCAATGGGCCAAGGATAATTACCTTAAATATCGCCCCCAAGCTTTAAAAGAAGCGATTATCAAACGCTTCGCCGAATCGTCGCTAGTATTGGAGTATGTTGATTTTGCCGATGATACGGACATGCAAAAAATTACCGATTGGCAAGAGGCGAAAAGTGTGCGAATCTATATTGCCGCTTTGTGCGAGGGAGTGCGACTAATCGATAACTTAAGTATTCGATAAAGGCATTTTTTTGAGCGATGTTTTTTTAATCCTTTGAACTACTTTTGCCCCATGTTAATAGAGGTATTAAAATCTAAAATCCACCGCGTTAAGATTACCGGTGCTGATTTAAACTATATCGGGAGCATTACCATAGATGAGTCCTTATTGGAAGCGGCGAACCTTATTCCTGGTGAAAAGGTTTCTATCGTTAATGTTAATAATGGCGAACGTCTCGATACCTATGTGATCAAAGGTCAGCGGGGTTCGGGTGAAATAACCATGAATGGCCCCGCCGCTCGTAAAGTGCAAACAGGCGATATAATTATTATTATCGCTTATGCGCAGATGCCTTTTGAAGAGGCTAAGGTTTTTAAACCCACCATTATTTTCCCGAACGAGAATAATAACAGCCTAAACTAAGTTCGCTTGAATAAAAGCCTGAAAAACATAATCAAATACCTTCTTTTCTCTAGTATTGGGGCACTTTTCCTTTACCTGGCTTTTAGGCAAACGGAGTGGTCGAAAATGATGGAAGATTTTCGTCAGGCCGACTACAAATACGTTATTATTTCCATGCTTATGGGTTACGCTGCTTTTATTAGTAGAGGCATGCGCTGGAATTTGCTGTTAGAACCGCTGGGTAAAAAAGCCAATACTTGGAATGCTATTCACGCAGTTTCAATTGGTTACTTCGCTAATGCTGCGGTACCGCGTGCCGGTGAGGTTATGCGATGCACTTCGCTACGTAGCACCGATGAAATTCCATTGGAGAGATTATTTGGTACCGTAGTACTAGAAAGAGTGATCGATGGTTTTATGCTGCTTAGCCTGATTGCACTCACCGTAATTTTACAGTTCAGCAATTTTGCTCATTTCTTTGAAGAGGCTTTTGCGCAAAGTCCCGGCGAAGAGAGCACCGGTATTTCTCCCAAATTTTTAATAATTGGCGGATTCTTACTATTACTTTTGATAGCGTATTTACTGCGACATAAAATTCAATCTTTACTTTTCTTCGCAAAGATTAGAGAACTGTGGCTAGGCTTTAAAGAGGGTTTTGCTTCTTTGGCCAAAGTGGAAAATAAATGGGCCTTCGTAGGGCATACTTTATTTATTTGGGCCAATTATTTTTTAATGATATATGTGGTTGTTTTTGCCCTTCCGGCTACAGCCGAGATAGGTTTGGCAAACGGCCTTTTTGTAATGATAGCAGGCGGTATGGGAATGGTGCTTCCTTCGCCTGGTGGCATCGGTTCTTATCACTACTTAGTAATGCTAGCTCTATCGGTTTTGGGCGTGTCACAAGTAGACGGACTAAGCTTTGCTACCCTGGTGCACGGCGGACAGTTTTTAATGACCATTATTGCAGGATTAATCGCGATGCCTTTTATTTATCGTGCTCGTAAAAAACTAAAAGCAAATTCGGAATGACCTTAAGAGAAGCCTTACGCAATAAGAAAAAGTCGGTGATTGATATGAATCATCAAATAAGTGCTTGGGATATTTACGGCGAAGCGAGCTTGGTTTTGATTTGTGCCCACTGGGAGCCCAATGCCGAAAATCTGCATAAGCTTCTCGATTATCTTTCTTTTGCCGATAAGCTGATTATCGCGCTTCCTGAGGAGACTAGCCCTAACCGTATTTTTGAAGTGGCCAACCTTGAAGTGGTGGATGGCATCCTAACTTACAGTGATGCGCAAGAATTAATGAAACAAATTCCCTTGGCAAAATTTGCTGTCGATGGAATTACGCTTAGTGGCCTTTCGGCAGATCTGAAAGCAAGGATGGCCGGGCTATAATGGCGAAAAGCAAAACATCTCATATTTGTCAAAGTTGCGGCGCCGAACACAGCAAGTGGATGGGGCAATGTTCGCGCTGCGGTGAATGGAATACTATTGTAGAAGAGTTAATTCAGGCGCCTTCTAAAACCCCTGCTTGGCAAGCGGGCTCGAGCGCATCAACAGCGAGTACCAATGCCAAAATTAAGGTGCGCTCTATTCGCGATACCGAAATTATTCAAAGACCACGACTAAGTACTAACGACGAAGAATTCGACCGTGTTTTAGGCGGCGGGATAGTAGCGGGTTCAGTGGTTTTAATTGGGGGAGAACCGGGAATCGGTAAGTCTACCCTAATGTTGCAAACGGCTCTTAATATTTCTAAAAAATGCCTCTACGTAAGTGGCGAGGAAAGTGAGGAGCAGGTGCAAATGCGCGCCCAACGAATCGGTATAAAAAATGAAGAGTGCTATCTCTTAACCGCTACCAATACCCAAGAAATATTTAAACAAATTAGTCTGAATCAACCGGAATTTATCGTTCTCGATTCCATCCAGACCTTACATTCTGAGGTGATTGATTCAGCGCCGGGTTCGGTTTCGCAAATTCGCCAGTGTTCGGCCGAATTAATTCAATTTGCCAAAGAAACAGCGACTCCTATTTTTCTCATTGGACATATTACCAAGGATGGTCAACTAGCGGGACCAAAATTATTAGAGCATATGGTAGATACCGTTCTTCAGTTTGAAGGCGATCGTCACCATGTGTACCGCCTTTTACGTTCCCATAAAAATCGTTTCGGGGCCACGCATGAAATTGGTATTTACGAGATGAATGGCGAAGGTATGCGGCCCGTGGCTAATCCTTCTGAAATTCTTATTTCCGAGCGCGATAGCGATTTAAGTGGTAATGCTATTGCCGCTACGCTAGAAGGTATTCGTCCCATGCTCGTAGAAGTGCAAGCCCTTTGTAGCACGGCTGTTTATGGTACGCCTCAACGCAGCACCACTGGCTTCGATGCCCGCCGCTTAAATATGCTCTTGGCCGTTTTAGAAAAACGCAGCGGTTTTCGTTTGGGGACTAAAGATGTATTTTTAAATATCACCGGTGGTATTCGCGTAGACGATCCCGCCATCGACTTAGCGGTAATTGCGGCAATTTTATCGAGTAATGAGGATATCGCGCTTTCGCCAAAACTTTGCTTTGCAGCCGAAGTGGGCCTTAGCGGCGAGTTGCGTCCCGTGGCGCGCGTAGAACAACGCATTAGCGAAGCACAAAAACTCGGATACGAAGAAATTGTAATTAGCAGTCACAGCAAATTGGGCAAAGAAAAGTTTGCCATAAAGCTAATTTCCTGCGGAAAAGTAGAAGAGGTTTTTCAACATCTTTTCGGTTAAATATCTCCATATTATAGGGTGCCTTTATCTCCGCTTAGTCTAAAGCGGATAATCTTTCGTTTACCTAAATTCTTACACTATTTTTGCATAAATCTTACAAGAGAATGAGTTTAACTAAAAATGACGTTCTAGCGGTCCTAAAGGAGATACCTGCCACTAAAGGAGGTACCAATTTGGTGGATGCCAATCACGTAAAGAATGTTCTAATATTTGGCGATGAAGTAGTGGTGGAAGTGATTTCCGAATCGCCAGCCCTGCACGTAAAAAAGAAACTAGAAGTGGATATCTTAAAAGTGATCCACGAAAAAATAGATAAAAAATTAAAGGTCGAGGTAAAAATCGAAGTACCCAAAGCGGCCGAAGAGCGCGCCAATTTAATTAGAGGCGAGGCCTTACCGGGCGTAAAAAACATTGTTGCTATTGCCTCTGGAAAAGGAGGAGTAGGAAAATCTACCGTAGCCGCGAATCTTGCGATAAGCCTAAAAAGCATGGGTTTTTCCGTGGGTTTGGTGGATGCCGATATCTACGGCCCTTCTGTGCCTACCATGTTCGATATTGAAAATGCCCGTCCCGGTACCATTACCATAGATGGCAAAAGTAAAATGGACCCCGTAGAAAGCTATGGCATAAAAATTCTGTCGATTGGCTTTTTCGCTAAGGCAGATCAGGCAGTAGTTTGGCGTGGGCCAATGGCCTCCAAGGCGCTAAATCAGCTATTGCGAGATGCGCATTGGGGCGAGCTCGATTTTATGATTATTGATCTTCCTCCTGGTACAGGCGATATTCATTTAAGTACCGTACAGGCGGTGCCAATTTCGGGAGCGGTAATCGTTAGTACGCCGCAAAATGTGGCTTTAGCCGATGCGCGCAAAGGAGTGGCCATGTTTAAAGTAGAAAACATTAATGTTCCCATTTTAGGGATGATTGAAAACATGGCTTACTTTAGTCCTCCCGAGTTACCAGATAATAAGTATTACCTTTTCGGACAGGGTGGCGTACGTAACTTAGCGAACCAATTGCAAGTGCCCTTTTTAGGTGAATTACCCTTGGTGCAAAGTATCCGCGAATCGGGTGATGTTGGTCGCCCCGCGGCTTTACAAGAGGGTACCGCCGTACAAAAACAGTTTGAGGAAATAACCCGCAATATGGTTTCGGAATTAATGAAGCGTAACGAAGAGTTACCGCCCACCGAAGTTACTCGTATTACCACCATGGCTGGTTGCTCGGCCGTAAATAAATAAGCTATGGAAAACAAAGAAGATGTTCTGAGACGCATAAATATAGCGCTTGATGAAATTCGTCCCTTTTTAAAATCGGACGGTGGTGATATAAGTTTAGTAGAGTTAGATGAGGAAGGAATCGTAATGGTGAAATTACACGGAGCCTGCATTGGCTGTAGTGTAAACCAAATGACTTTGAAAAGCGGAGTGGAAATGACCATAAAAAAGCATGCCCCCGAAGTTCTTAAAGTCAACGAAGTAAGTATGATGCCCTAATGAACACCCAGTCTTTAAGTAAAGTAACTATTCATTTTGCAGGCGATTCAGGCGATGGAATTCAACTCGCGGGTTCGCAGTTTACCAATACTACCGCTTTGGCGGGAAACGATCTAAGTACTTTTCCCGATTTTCCCGCAGAGATTAGGGCTCCCATTGGCACGGTAGCGGGAGTTTCTGGTTTTCAGATAAATTTTGGAAGCGAGAAAATTCACACGCCCGGCGGTCGCCCCGATGTACTGGTGGCTATGAATGCTGCCGCTTTTAAAAAGAACTTCCCCAACCTGAAAAGTGGAGGAATTATAGTTTTAGATTCTGCTGGTTTCGATAAGAAGAACCTGCGTTTGGCGGCCTACGATGAAAGCAGTACGCCCATCGAAGATATTCCCAAGGACTATCAGGTTTACGCCGTAGATATTACCAAATTAAACCGCGAAGCACTTAAAGATTTAAGTCTCGGTAGTCGCGATAAAGATCGCTCACGCAATATGTTTGCCTTGGGCTTTATCTATTTCCTTTACAGTAGAAGCCTACAAACAACCATTTCGTTTTTAGAGGCGAAGTTTAAGTCTAAGCCCGAAGTTTTAGAAGCCAACCTACGCGCCTTAAATGCGGGTTATAATTACGGCGATACCATAGAGGCCATTAGTCGTTTTAAAGTGGCACCCGCCCAAATGGAAAAGGGCGAATACCGCAATATTACCGGTAACCAAGCAACGGCTCTAGGCTTAATTGCCGCCGCTGCTAAAAGTGGACTCGAGCTCTTTTATGGCTCTTATCCCATTACTCCGGCTTCTGATATTTTACATGAATTAGCGGCTCATAAAAACCGGGGTGTGAAAACCTTTCAGGCGGAAGATGAAATTGCCGCGGTAACTTCTGCCATTGGCGCTTCTTTTGGCGGGGCCTTGGCGGTAACGGGTACTTCAGGCCCAGGAATGGCTTTAAAAACCGAGGGTATTGGTTTGGCTTTTATGCTGGAAATACCCATGGTTATTGTTAATGTACAGCGTGGTGGCCCTAGTACAGGTTTGCCTACCAAAACGGAGCAAAGCGACTTATTACAAGCGCTTTACGGTAGAAATGGTGAAGCTCCTATTCCTGTAATTGCAGCCAATTCTCCTGCCGATTGTTTTAGCGCGGCCTTTGAAGCGGCGCGCATTGCCTTGGAACACATGACCCCCGTAATTTTATTAACGGACGGCTATATTGCCAATAGTTCGGAACCTTGGAAATTCCCTCAAGCGAGTTCCTTAGCGCCAATTAATCCGCCAATCGTAAAGGCAGATGCGCAATACCTTCCCTACAAAAGAGATGAACGGGAAGTGCGTTCTTGGGCTATTCCGGGAACACCGGGTTTAGAGCATCGCTTGGGCGGATTGGAGAAAGAGCTTGAAACGGGTAATGTTAGTTATGAGGCGGATAATCACCAAGCAATGGTGAAAGTGCGCGATCGTAAAGTGCGTTTAATTGCGAAAGGTTACCCTGCTCAGAAATTAATTCAAGGACCACCCAGCGGACCCTTATTGGTGCTGGGTTGGGGCAATACGCTCGGTGCCATTCAGGTGGCGGTAGAGCATGCTTTAGAGCAAGGCTTAGCGGTAGCACAATTGCATTTGAAATACATTAATCCCTTACCCGAAGATTTGGGAACGATCCTATCTGCCTACGAGCGGGTACTAATACCTGAGCTTAACAATGGACAATTGGCGCGGGTAATACGCGATCAATATTTAGTGGATGTGGAAGTTTTGGATAAAATTAAGGGTCAGCCCTTTTTAGCGGAAGAGATTTTAGAGAAAATTAAAAGTTTAGTAGAAAATGACTGAGCCCAATAGCGCCCTATTTACCGCTAAAGAAGCGGCCAGTGATCAAGAGGTAAGATGGTGCCCCGGTTGTGGCGATTACAGTATTTTAAAGCAAATGCAGTCCGTTATTCCTGGTTTAGGGATTAAGCGCGAGGATATTGTTTTCATTTCTGGCATTGGCTGTAGTTCGCGCTTTCCTTACTACATGAACACCTATGGAATGCATAGCATTCACGGGAGAGCACCGGCCGTAGCCAGTGGTTTAAAAATGGCCAATCCCAACTTAAGTGTGTGGGTTATTACCGGCGATGGCGATGGTTTATCCATTGGTGGAAATCACCTGATACACCTCTTGCGTCGCAACGTCGACCTTAATGTACTCCTCTTTAACAACGAGATTTACGGACTAACAAAAGGGCAATATTCACCTACTTCAGAAATGGGGAAACGCACCAAAAGTAGTCCCATGGGTAGCCTCGATCATCCTTTTAATCCCTTGGCTTTAGCGCTGGGCGCAGATGCGACTTTTGTAGCACGCACCATAGACCGCGACCCTGTGCATTTAAGAGGCGTTTTAGAAACTTCCAATCTCCATAAGGGTACCAGCTTTATCGAAATTTATCAAAATTGTAACGTCTTTAATGATGGCGCCTTTCTTAGCTACAGCGATAAAAAGCAAAAAGGACAGCATATAATTTTATTAGAAGAAGGACAGCCTTTAGTTTTCGATGCGGGTAAAAAAGGTATTCGCTTAAATGGCTTAAAGCCCGAAATCGTTGACTTAGAAGAAGGCTTTTCGGCCAACGATCTTTGGATTCACGATAGTAGAGATGCTACCAAGGCCTATATTTTGAGTCGCTTTTTTGATGATAACTTTCCTCGTCCCTTTGGTGTTTTCTACCAAGAAGATCGCCCTTGCTACGAAGAACAACTTATTGCCCAAATTAATCACGCCAAGGAAATCCAAGGCGAGACGGATTTAGATGATTTATTGCGGGGTAAACGCAGTTGGACGGTAGATTAGTCAAGTAATCATTCCTGCGCATCCCGCGAAAGCGGAAAAAGGGAAAAGGCCCCAGCTAGGGGCCCTATTCCTTTCTAATTTTTTCGTCAAATACTAAGTCGCCAATCTTTACTTTAAGGTGATAAATGCCAGCGGCAAAATGGTTTAAGGATATGCTTTCCAAAACTTCCTGCCCATTTAAATTTCGGCGTGAAGCATAAAGTAGAGCTCCACGAGCATCGTACAGGGAAATTTCCATCTCGGCTTGACCGGGGTTCATTAAGCTGATATGTAAAATGTCTCGACTAGGATTGGGATAAACCTGCCACTGCCATTCGCTTTTAAGACTTTCGAGGCTTAGGTCAATAATGTCTACGGGATCTGATTCTAAACTGCAAATAGTATTGCTCAGTTCTAGGCTATAGCTGCCATTGGTTTGCAGGTTATAGCTCTGTTGGTTGTTGGTTCCTGGGGCGGGACTTCCGTTCAGTAACCACAGGTAATTGGGGGCGGTTTGGTTAGCACTCAATACCAAGCCCGAGCGTGAAAAACTAGGACTAGGCAAAGCATCAACACTAACCTGGAAGCTGGCGTTTACCGGACAACTGGGCGCGCTAGAGTATAAATAGCCGATGCTTAAATTGTGTGTTCCTGCTCCCGCAAGACTGGCGTAGAAGACCCCATTTTGCACGCCATTTCCCGACCAAGAAGTAAGCGTTCCGGGAATTCCATTCGTATTTACCGTGGCCGAAAGTACGAGGCTGTCGCCTAGGCAAAGAGGCGCGAAGGGTGGACTCATGGTGCTAATAACCGGCAGGGCACGAATGTCCATGTTTAAAGTATTGGAAATCCCAGCGCTGCTGCTTGCGCAAGATCCGTTGCCAGTAACTTCCACCCAAACCTGATCGTTATTGGCCAAAGTAGAATTGGCATAGCTAGAACTGTTCGTTCCTACATTAGTACCATTGAGCTTCCACTGATAGCTGGGGCTTGATCCGCCATTCGTAACACTGGCGCTAAAATTAGCATTGCTGCCCGCACAGAGCGTGGTATTGGCCGTACTGATGCTAACGCTTGGAATTGTTGGGGGATTAATAATAACACTAATACTCGCACTACTTGCCACAGGGTTGCTGGTACAAAGGCTATTGCTCGTCATTTCTACACTTACCGCATCGCCTTGGTTTAGGCTAGTGGAGCTGTAACTTGCACTATTCGTTCCCACATTTAGGCCATTTACCTTCCATTGGTAGCTTGGGTTGGAGCCTCCCGACGTTGGACTAGCCGTGAAAATTGCATTTTGTCCAGCGCACCAAGAACTGGCATTGGCACTGATACTTACCGAGGGATTTACATTCGCATCCACTTGAATAAAAGCGGTTTTAGTAGTGTTGGTGTTTCCAAAGCTATTGCTTGCATTGAGGCTAATCGTATAAGAACCAGCACTGTTAAATTGTACCTGCGGATTTTGCGAAGAACTATTGGTGCCGCCCGTGTAGGTATAGCCGGCAGGACTGATGGTCCAGGCCCAAGCACTAGGGTTATTGCTACTTAAATCGCTAAAGCTAACACTGCTGCCTGCGCAAATACTACTGTCGTTTGCCGAGAAATCGGCCTGAGGAACATTGGTATTGGATACGCCGCTAATATTAATATTGTCGAGGTAAAGATTATTGCCATAACCATTAATAGCCTCAAATTTTATCCGCACTTCCGACTGACCCGCATAGCTATTGAGGTTAATGCTAGGGCAGTTGGTAATAATCGAATTTCCACACCAATCGCTTGCGCTAGATGGGCTAAAACTTGAGGTCTGGTCGGCTACCGTTGCAAAGTTCACGCTGGGGTCTGAACTATAACTTGCAATACGTTGGTAGGTCGTGCCACAGTCGGTACTTATGTAGATGGCCATACTATCGCGATAGGTTGAACTATAACGGGCATAGGCATAATCAAAGTCGAGGGTGATGCTACTGAAATTACTAAAATTCAAGGGTGGACTAATAAGGCCATCGCGCTCTCCGGCACTACTGTAATTGAAGAAGTCGATACCTGCAGCGGTATTGCCCGGGCTGCTTCCGCCGATGGTGTTCAAGGCCCAAGTGACGCCATTATCAGGGTTTTCAACGGTAAATAAACTACTTGTGCCTTCGAAGTCTTCGATAAAAGGAAGACTTAAACCTCCGCTTTGTAAGAAATTGCTTTTGCTTAGGGTATCGCTACCATTGGCATTAGAAACGATAAGACTTACAGAATAGGATCCTGTTGCGTTCAGTTGAATTTGCGGATGCTGACTGCTACTTGATGTGCCGCCTACAAAGGTGAAGGTAGTTGGACTAATGCTCCATTGCCAACTACTGGGATTGCCGGTAGAGGAGTCGCTTAGTTGAATATTTTGGTTAATACAAGCCGTAGCAGGGTTAGCGTAAAAATCTGCTACAGGCACTTGAGGAACACTGAAACCAGTACTGCTGAAAAGCCCTCGTCCGTGGGTAGCGGCAATAACCGTTTTATCGCTATCTCTAATTTGTAACATATCTACGCGAACGCGAGAAAGACCGCTGTTGCTGGCGGTCCAGCTAGGACTGCTACTATTGAAATTACTAGTAGACCAAACCCCAACTTCGGTAGCAAGAATAACCTCGGCGCGATTGCTCGGGTTAAACAAAGCCCACCGAACCGGCATGTCAGGTAAATTACCTTCTTTACTTTGCCAACTTGTGCCGCCATTGGAGCTGTACCATACTGAGGTTACGCCATAATTAGAAAAAGTAACCAAAAGTTCATTTTCATTGGCCCCTAATTCTACGCAGGACACATGCCCGTTGGGAAAACTACTGCTGCCGATATTGGAAGAACTGGGTGTTGAATTAGCATTGGTAACCTTAAAAAGGTCACCTCCTTCAGTTCCCACAAAAAGGGTAGTGCTGGTAGTGGTGTAGGGTGAGACGCGCAGGTGTGAGGCCATGCTGCTCATGCCGCTAATGCTGATGCTTGAAATACTGGGTGAAGTTCGAATGCCGGTTACGCGGTTTACTGTTGTACTTGTGCGAGCGGAATATAAAATTCCCTGATTATCGTCGTATTCTGCGGGATTAATAAAGCGCCCAGTGGAATTGTCATTTTGGAAACGTCCGCCCCAGCTTGAGCCAGCATTGGTACTGCGCCAGAAATTATTATAAACGTAGGAGGTAATTTGGTAATTGGCATTGGTCTGATCAATAAAGCAATAAGCTCCATCGCCGCCAGTGGCTTGGCTGCTGCTACCAAAACCTGCGGTGGTAAATTTTTGGGTGCCATTATCTTGCGCCCCTGCAAGAGCGTAATTACTCCCAGCATTAGGATGTATCGCCGCTGCATAAAATTGGGTTACATTATAATCTTGATTTCGCGCGCTTATAACATTGGCAGTAGCGGCGGTAGCTAATGAAGTCGTGTAAAAAACACCACCATCGGTGCCGAAAAGCACCGTGCTTGAGCTGTTGGGTTTAAATACAATCTGATGTTGATCGGCATGCACATAAGAGCAATTAAGTGCGGCTAAGTTGTTATTATTACTCCACTTTGAAATTTGACTCCAAGTACTAGCTCCGTCCGTAGAACGAAATAAATTAATGCCACCCACAATGAGCGTATTGGCATTATTGGGGTCAACTGCCATAATTAGATCGTACCATGCCTGCCCACGAGTAAAGTCGGTATTGGGAATGCCATTGTCAACATCAGCGGGTTCATTTCGGGTAGTCCAAGTACTACCTTTATTGGTGCTACGGGCAATTTCTCCCGCTTGCCCGCCTATCTCCGTAAGGGCATAAACATAACTAGAATTATTAGGAGCGCAGGCCAGCTCTACTCTCTCGCCATTGGTAATAGTGCGAGAAACTGTCCAGGTGGTACCGTTATCGCTGTAGAGAACTCTACCGCCACCTTGGTCGCTTAGGCCAATAGAAGTTTCTTGCGTTCCAATCCAAATACGGTTATCGGCCGCAATTTCAATATCTGCGGCCGCGTAAGGCGAAGAACTGCCCGGTATATTAGGTAGTACTTGCGACCAAGAACTGCCTCCGTTTATGCTGCGGTATAATCCATTTACTCCATGCCATTGGCCGCGGAAATAGTTTTCACGACAAGCGGCATAAACTACACTGCTGCCGTTTTCATTGCGAACGACCAAGTCGTTGATGTAGTGGTAATTGCTAGTAGAACTCAACTGCGTCCAAGACGTGCCGCCATTAGTAGATTTCCAAATTCCAGCGCCACGTGAGGCTCCCGCTCCCCAGCCTTCGCCCGTGCCCACATAAAATATTTGACTGTTATTAGGATCGTAGGCAATAGCGGTAATGGCTAAATTATCCCATTGATTGCTGACAGAAACCCAAGCGGAGGTGCTGGAAGTAATATTGTTATTATACCAAAGTCCACCGGTAACACCACCAGCCCATACCTTATTGCCCGAACTCGCATTGGGGTCCCACATGATAGCGCGTGTTCTGCCGCCTACATTATCGGGGCCTCTTTCGGTCCAAGGACTAGCCGCTGAACCGGGAATACTGGGGCTAAGTTGATTAGTACTTTGATCTACAATTTGGTAAACTTGTTCTAGGCGTTCTACCGCGGGTCGACCTAGAATAGGGTCCATGGTAGCGAGGTAGTTTTGCTCCCAGGCCAAATCGGGTCGATCTTGTGGTGGGTTATTTTTCCACTGGGCTTTGCTTAAACGAGGTCGGTTGTTAAAGGGGTGTTCGGCTAAAAAGCTCTTATAGCTTTCTCGGGCCGATTGAGGTTTTTCAATAATTTGGGAGGCAGTAAGCAAAAGCAAACTGAGGAAAATAACTTTGCGCATAAGAGGGGCTTAAATCGGCTACTAAATTACTATTTCGTTTTTTAGCAGATTCTTTAGCTCAAATTGAGCTTGTGGGCGATTATATATTGAATATTTCGGGAATTGGACTAATCTTTAAATTGAAGCAAGAAACTGCTTCCAACCCCTTCTTGGCTTTGGACCTTTAGATCGCCTCCATGCATTTTCATGATGTTTTTAGAAAGACTGAGACCAATGCCTGATCCATTTTTACGGGTGCTAAAAAAGGGCACGAAGATTTGGTTAATTAAATCATCTTCAATGCCTTCGCCATTATCGCTTACGCGGATGACTACGCCATTTTCCGCTAGTTTAGCACTGAGCTCAATTTCTCCCGCGTGATTTGCGGGCATCGCCGCCAAGGCATTTTTAATTAGATTCACTAAAACCTGTTCGATCATTTTACGATCGGCATTAAGGGCGAGCCTTTGCTGGTCGAGCTTATAGCGGATTACATAATTCTGTTTTTTCGCGCTGGCCTGTAAAAGGCTAAGACAATCTTCGAAAAGAGTTTTAATAGAAATGACCTCTTTAGCAGGAGCGGGCAGTTGGGTTAACTTGCGGTACTCGTCTACAAAGCTCAGCATTCCTTTACTGCGCCTTACGATGGTTTTGCAAGCCTCACGGATATCGTCTAAATCTTGTTCTTCTAAGTCAGTTATATTTTTCTTTTTACCATCTTCCGTCACCAACATCGTACTTACAGTTTCAGAAAGGGAAACCACAGGGGTTACTGAGTTCATTACTTCATGCGCTAAAATGCGGATGAGTTTATGCCAAGCGTCAATTTCCTTTTCTTCTACTTCTTGGTGGAGGTTGCTTAGGCTGATCAGGTGGAAGGTTTCATCCTTCAATTTAATATGCTGTAAATCGAGGTAGAGTTCGGTTTTTTTACCGTTGGTATTGTGTTCCCACAGTTTGCGACCGGTAAAATCGAAATTACCAATTAGGCTTTTTAGTTCGGGGATGCGTTCGCTAAGACGTTCCCACTTTTGAAAGGGCGGTATGTCTAAAATTTCTTGAGCTTTCTCATTAATCAGAAAAATCTCTTTATTTCCGTTTATACCTAAAATGCCAAGATTGATGTTTTTTAATATTTCACCTAGCAGCGCTTCTTGATTATCTTGGCTTGCCCGCGATGTTTTAAGTTGGGTGAGAAGAAGCATAAATTCCTCCTCTAAATCGGCAAAAACCCCACCTTTGGAAGCGAGTTCGAAACGGGTACTGTAGTCGCCAAAACGGGCGGATTCTAAAAATTTTTTGGTTTCGCGAATTAAAGAGGATTGGTAGCGCCAGAAATCCCATATCTGCACTAAAATAAGGAGCATTAGTACCAATAAGGTGAAAAAGAGATTAAACTTTTGGGCGAGGTATAGGCCAAGGGTAATACTTAAAATAATGCCTATCAGGCGTAAGCCAAACTGAAAAGGGTAGGATTTAAAGTTCATATTTCTCCAATCTACGGTACAGTGCAGCACGGGTTAAACCTAGGTCTTTAGCGGCTTTAGAAATATTGCCAGCATTTTTGTCCATGGCTTTTTGCACTAAATGTTTTTCCATTTCCTCCAAGTTTAAGCCAGGAGGCTCTTTGCCGTTTTGCCCAGCTTTCAGGCCTAAATCACTGGCCTGGACTTCTTTGTTAGAAGCTAAAATTACAGCGCGTTCTAAACAATGTTCTAACTCGCGAATATTGCCCGGCCAATGGTAATCGCACAGGGCATCAATGGCATTAAGGCTAAGACTAATTTCCTCTTTCAAATACTTCTTGCGAAAGCGATCGAAAAAACGACGCGCCAAAAAGGGTATATCTTCTTTGCGCTGCCGCAGAGGGGGTACCGTAATTTCTACGGTGTTAATACGATAGAGTAAATCTTGACGAAAGCGTTGAGTATGCACCCAATCATGCAAAGGACTATTGGTGGCGCAAACCAAGCGAACATCTACTTTTTTGCTACTGTTTTCGCCCACTCTGCGCAGCTCTTTACTTTGTAAAACGTGCAATAATTTAGACTGTAAACTAAGATCGAGATTGCCAATTTCATCGAGGAAGAGCGTGCCTTTATCGGCCGTTTCGAAGCGGCCCGCTTTGTCATCTGAGGCATCGGTAAAGGAGCCTTTTTTATGACCAAAGAGTTCACTTTCAAAAAGATTGGGCGCCACGGCACCGAGATCTACCGTTACAAAAGGGTTTTCATTGCGCTTGCTCATCCGGTGAATGGCGAGGGAGAGCACACTTTTCCCCGTACCATTTTCTCCTAAGAGTAAAATATTTGCATCGGTGCTAGCTACTTTTTTTAGGGTTTCTAAAACCGACTGCATTGCTGGCGATCGGCTAAGCAGCTCTTCTTGCGCTAGCCCCGCATTATTTTCCCACTGTTTATTGCTACTGCGGTAAACTTCCACTTTCGCCTTCTCTTGCGCTAAGCGTAAAGCGTTGCTTAAGGTGCTGAGTAGTTTTTCGTTGGTCCAAGGTTTTAATACAAAGTCGAAAGCTCCTTTTTTTATGGCCTGTACCGCTAGTTCCACCTCGCCGTAAGCAGTCATCATTACCACTTGGGTTTGCGGACTTATTTCTAAAATATGTTTAAGCCAATACAATCCTTCCGCGCCATCATTGCGGCCTTTACGAAAGTTCATGTCTAGTAAAACAAGGTCCACCTTACTTTTTGTAAGGAGCTGATTGAGACTGCTCGGATCTTCGTTGGTGCTAACCGTTTGAAAATGTTGCTTTAAAAAGAGGCGTGCACTTGTTAGTACATCGGCATCATCATCAACAATAACTATGTGGGCAGGGATTTTCACTTAACGAAAGTACTTCTCTGTTCGAATACGAACAAGGGGTTGTTCATTTTCGAACAGATAAATAAAATGTCATTTAGTTATTTAAATGAAAATCAAATATTTAGACTTGTGGCATAGCCTTCGCCTATCAATAAGCTGAAAACTAAAACGTAAAAATTTTTAAAAACCTCGGGAGCTGCCTGCAGCAACGTTCTTTTCACCGGGCTTTAATTGCAAAATTTGAATTTGGTTGTTTAATTAGTTCAAGTAGCAGAATTTAGGGTTAAATCGGTTATCCTCCTTGCAATTAAAACTCAGCCCGAGGTTTTTAATTTTTTACAAGCATCTCTTCTATAAACTCAGGTTATAAGGCTTTTATCTTCAGATTTCTATTAATTTCACGCTTCTGTTTACAAACCTTTTTTATGATTAAGCTTCATAATCTAACCAAGATATACCAGGCGCAAGGCGTTGAAACTCGCGCTCTTAGTGAAGTTGATTTAACGGTAAAAAAAGGCGAATTCGTTTCTATCATGGGCCCTTCGGGTTGTGGGAAAACCACGCTATTAAATATTATTGGTCTATTAGACTCTTATAATGAGGGTCTTTTTGTTTTTAATGATGCTAATGTTTCGGATCTCAATGAGCGTCAAAAACTCAAGTTGAGAAAAGAGAAAATTGGCTTTGTCTTCCAAAATTTCAATCTGATCGACGATCTTACGGTAATTGAAAACATTGAGCTGCCTTTGCACTATTTGGGCTATTCAGCGCAAGATCGCCGGCAGCGCGTATTGGAGGTTTTAGAGATGGTAGGCATGGGGCATCGTCGCGATTTTTTCCCCTACCAATTAAGTGGGGGGCAACAACAGAAAGTAGCGGTAGGTCGCGCAATTATTGCCAAGCCCAGTTTAATTTTAGCAGATGAGCCCACGGGGAATCTCGACTCTACCCAAGGGAATGAAATAATGGAAATGTTGAGTCGCCTAAACGATCAAGGCACCACTTTAATAATGGTTACCCATAGCAGTCACGATGCGTCTTATTCTCAGCGTATTGTGCGAATAATGGATGGGCAGGTAGTGTCGGAAAAGAAGGTGCTGCATGCCCAGTTCTAAGTTTAGATTTGCCCTGCGCAGCCTTTATCGGCAAAAGCTCTACACTATTTTAAATTTGGGCGGCTTAGCCATTGGCTTAGCGGTAGCCATTACCGTAAGCATCTATCTCAATGCCGAATTTAATTTCGATAAGCATTGGCCGAACTACGAAAAAATTTATCGGGTAAATTCATCCTTCCAACTTAATAGTACGGTAGAAGAATACGGCGGCTCCGGTCTAGGCTTAGCTGCGCTAATGAAAGACTATTATCCAGAAGTTGAAGAAGCCACGCATTTCTTTTCTTTCGAAAACTCCGTTTACTTCCGTAGCGATAGCGTGAAAGGTTATGAAAATGAATTGTTGGTTGCGGATGCTAATTTCTTTAAGGTTTTTAACTGTCATTTTATAGAGGGTGAAGCAGATGCTAGTTTGGATGCAGAACGAAGCATAGTAATCTCTGAATCTTTTGCCCGTAAGTATTTTGGGAGCAAACCCGCATTAGGACAAACCCTTAATACCAGTAATTTCGAATATCTCGTTAGAGGTGTTTTTGAGGATATCCCCGATAATACGCATCATAATTTTAATGCGGTTATTTCCGAACCAATTGCGGCCTTAGATACTATGTCTTTGGCGGTTTCCTTGTGGCAGGTTAGTCACTATACTTTTCTTAAAATCCCATCTGCCCTTGAGGCGCAAAATATTGAGGCTAATTTCCCAAACTTTTATGATCGTTACATGGCAGGATTGGCCGATGCTGTGCAGGCCGAGTATCGGATAAAATTGCAGCAAATAAGCGATATCCATTTTAATACAAATCCTGGTTTCGACGCCATCGGGGGTAGTCTAATTTACGTGTACGGCTTTGCGGGAATCGGATTGTTAGTTTTGGTTTTAGCGATAATTAATTATGTAAATATGGCTACGGCCCGCAGTTTACGCCGCATTCGGGAGGCAGCCATGCGCAAGGTTTTGGGCGCAAGCGAAGGCGATATTCAGCTCATGATTTTGGTGGAGTCGGTTATTCTTACTTTGCTGGCCTTGCTTTTAGCTTTCGCCTTAGTAGAGATTGGCACCAAAGTTTTACCACTTACTAATGCCATTGATAAAGATCTGCAGCTAAATTTTAAACGCGATGCTTACCTATGGTGGCTGCCTTTAGTACTCTCCATTTTCGTGGGAATAATTAGTGGATTATATCCAGCGCTCAGCCTCTCTAAAGTTTCCCCTCTCGATGCTTTTAGTAATAAAAAGGGCTTGCAAAGGCAAAATAATATTCCCCGTAAATTATTGGTGGGGTTTCAGGTGGCGGTTTCGGTAACGGTGGTTATTACCGCTTTTTTCATGTATCAGCAAATGGATTTTATTAAGAATCGCAATCTGGGTTTCAATCCCAACGATGTGATTTTAATAACGGCGCAAGACACCAATTCGGTGATGCACTTGCAGGAAATTCGCGATAATATTGCGCAAAGTGACTACGTAGAGTCGGTGGCGATGGGGGCCAGCGTTACCGGTAGAGGGGCTTATCGTGGTATTTTTGAAGCCGAAACAGAGGCCAATAAGGGCTTTCAAAGACATTCCCTCGATTTTTTACGAGTAAGCAGAGACTACCTTAAAACCATGCAAATTGATCTGCTGCAAGGGCGTTCTTTCCTTACGGAAGATGAGCAGGACTCAAGTTTCAACTATGCCATTGTTAATCAGTCTTTAGTAGAGTTTATGGGCTGGGAGCAACCCATCGGGAAAAAACTAAATACTAGTTTTAACGAAAGGGGAGAAGCCATGCTAAAGGCGCTGGTGGTTGGGGTGGCCGAAGATTTTAATGCCCATTCGCTTCACACGAAAGTGGCCCCATTGGTTTTACTTTTAAGTAAAGAAAGGTCACGGGTACTGCATGTAAAAGTCGATCCTAACAATATTTATGTGGCCTTAGACGATTTAGAGCGACGCTGGACCAGCATGGTTCCCAATGCTCCTTTTCAGTTTTCCTTTTTAAGCCGCGATCTCTTAGAACTATATACTGAAGAAATGCGACAGTCGCGCTTGATTCTTTACCTCACTATTATTGCCATCTTTATTAGTATTCTTGGCTTTGTGGGCTTGGCTTCTTTTACCACAGGTTTGCGTACGCGCGAAATTGGCATTCGCCGTTTACTAGGTGCGGGCCGACTGCAAATGGTAAATATTGTGTTTAAGGAATTACTATGGGTGATGCTTATTGGCGTGCTAATAGCAGTGCCATTGGCCCTATATATTACCCAATTGTGGTTGGCGAATTTTGCTTTTCATACCGAAATTAAGGCGCCAATAATTGTGGGTACCGCAGTAATTACCTTGCTTATCGGTTATGGTATTGTCGCCCTGCATTCTTTGGCTATCGCCAAAAAGAATAGCGTGGATTCGTGGCGCGGAGCTTAATTCGAGGAAAATTAATTACTGGAAACCCTAGTTCTGCGCTTTCAGCTTTTCGATAGGGCGTTTCTTCACCATTCCACCTTTGGTATCAATAATACTGTTCATAATTACAAAAGCATTATCGTCTACTTTGTTAATTTCGGTTTTCAACTTACTCATTTCCAATCGAGTAATAACGGTATAAATGATATCAATATTTTTTGAGCTTCCGCCGGAAGGCGTATAACCATTTTTACCTTGGTAAATAGTACAGCCGCGGCCGAGCTTATTGGTAATGGCCAGGCGAACTTCTTCGCTGTGGTTAGAAATAATGGTAACACCCAAATATTCTTCGATACCATCAATCACAAAATCGATGGTTTTAGAAGCAGCAAAGTAAGTGAGGATGGCATATAAAGCCGTTTCTACCGAAAGGAAATAAGCACCAGCGCCAAAAATTATGACATTAAATAAGAGGATGATGTTTCCCACGGAAAGACTGGATTTACGACTGATGTAAATGGCCAGAACTTCGGTACCGTCTAAAATACCCCCGCCACGCACCGCCATGCCTATTCCTAGTCCGAGGAAAAAACCACCGAAGGCGGCTACGAGAATACTGTCTTCCGCTACCACAGGGAAGGGAATAAACTGGATTACCAGCGCGAGTAGAAAAATACTACCAATGCTTTTTAAGGCGAAGCGCGAGGAAATCGTGCGCCAGCCCATTATTAAAAAGGGCAAGTTTAATAGCACTAAAAGTAGTGGCACTGGAATTTCAGTAACCACATTAGTTATTAAGGAAATGCCCGTTACGCCGCCGTCAATAAAGCCATTGGGAATAAGGAAGCTTTCTAAACCAAATGCAGCCGAGCCAACGCCCACGGCGAGGTAAAGCGCATCTTTAAGTTCGTCGCGAATTTCAATCGCGAAGGCTTTGAGATCTTTTTCGCTATCCCCTGTTTTATTAGGGAAAAAGGGTAGGAGAACTTTCGCAAGTAGGGTGAAAATGGCTGTCATTTTTCTTCAGGTTTTTATAGAGCTAGGTTCTTTTTAGCTTATTTACAAAAGTGGCGATTTTAGATTGAACACCCTTTGTTTATTCGCCGCATAAAACTGTATTTTCGTAAGCCTAAAAATTAGTTTGCCTATTATGCGATATCTTGTTTTCCTGCTGTCTATTATGGTTTTCTCTACTAAGGCACAGTCCGATTTTAAGCCTTTTCAGGCTAGTGAAAGCTACACCGTTTTGCAAGACTTGGTCACTTTCGTAGATGATAAAATAACTATTAGTATCATTCCTCCCTTACAAACCAGCGATACCGCCGAGTTTCACATGGCACGCATAGTTCCCGGTACTTATGATGTGCATAATTACGGCCAGTTCGTAAATAATTTCACTGCTTTAACGGCGCAAGGCGACACCTTAAAGGTGAAGCGTTTAGACCTTAACCGCTGGCAGATTATGGATGCCAAAGCACTCTATAAAATTACCTACCAAGTAGATGATAGTTACGATGCCAACTTGAAAAACGGGATTTTTGAGCCAGCAGGGTCTTCGAATGAAAAGGATGTTTTTCTCCTAAATAATTTTGGTTACATCGGTTATATCAAGGGCTACCAAGATTTCCCCTACCAATTACAAGTGCGCAAGCCTGAGGGCTTTTATGGCGGAACCGCTTTAGAAGGCGAGCGCAGTGATAGCCTCGATGTTTTTCAAATTGCCAACTATTTCGAACTCCACGACAACCCCATTTTGTATTGTTTACCCGATACGGCTTCAGCGATGGTGGGCAATTCTAAAATTGAAGTTAGCCTTTACAGCCCGCAGGGTTTGGTGAGTGCCCGCATGTGTTTAGAAAGTATTATAGACGTATTGCAAGGTTCGGCCGATTATTTAGGAGGCACTTTGCCGGTAGATAAATATGCGGTTTTAGTGTACTGTGTATCTTCCGAAAATATGGGAAATAGTTATGGTGCGCTTGAGCATCATCGCTCTACCGTTTTATACATGCCAGAAGTAGCCAACGATTTCTTTTACGAGGGTATTCGCGATATCACCGCCCACGAGTTTTTCCATATCGTTACCCCACTAAGTATTCATTCGCAGTACATCCATAATTTCGATTTTATTGATCCCGAAATGTCAGAGCATATTTGGTTGTACGAAGGGGTTACTGAGTATAATTCGCATCTAGTGCAGATGCGTAACAAGAATTATAACGAGCAGGAGTTTATTGAGGTGCTAAGAGATAAAATGTATGGCAGCGACGAGTATGATAGCCTTATTCCACTCACCTTAGCTAGCAAATACACCCTCACTTACTTTAAAGATCAGTACCTTAATTTTTATCAAAAAGGGGCTTTGGCTGCTATGGCATTAGATTTGAAATTAATGACCCTATCGGAGGGGAAAATGCGTTTAATCGACTTATTAGGAACGCTAGGAAATATTTATTCAGCCGATACTTTCTTTCAAGATGATCAATTGTTTGCCATTATTACAGAGCACAGTTTTCCAGAGGTGGAAGAGTTTCTTTTGCGTCATTTTGCCGCAGCAGAGCCTTTGCCATTTGCCGAATTATTGGAGCCCTTTGGTTTTGGTTACAGCCCCAAGGGAACTACTATAGGCTGGAGCTTGGGTTGCGATGAATTCAGCTACAGCTTCGAAACCTCGCGCATAATTATAGCAAAAGAAGAAGGCCTTGATGACTTTGGTCGCGCTTTAGGTTTAAAACCGCTAGACGAATTGATTAGCATTAATGGCGATACTTTGGATATTACCAATTTGGGACAAGTGTTAGATAATTATCAGACCAGTTTAAAGCCGGGCGACAAAGTAGAAATGCGTATTGCACGCCCTAAAAAGAAGGAAGGCGAGTTTAAATTTAAAACGCTCAAGGCAGATGCGCAGCAAATCGAATTTGAGGAGTCCCACCAATTAAAACCGCTTGAAAATTTAAGTGCTGATCAGCTTAGAATGCGTAAAATTTGGTTGGGATATTAATGCAATTGAAGACAAAGGTTATTAAAGTGATAGCTATCACCGAGGACTAAATTAGAAAGAGTCTATTTTTGCGGTTGTAAAACAAAAACTATGGAAGAACTAATAAACAAAGCGGATACCTTTTTAGTAGATGTTCGCACTCCTGCCGAGGTGGCTGAAGTAGCGGTACCAGGGGCCGTAAATATCCCGCTCGATACTTTACCTGCTAATTTAGGTCGCTTTAAAGAAGCACAAGGTGCAGTGGTTGTATTTTGCCGTAGCGGTGCGCGCAGCGAAAGCGCGAAAAACTGGTTATTGCAAAATGGTGTTTCAGAAGTGTATAATGCCGGAGGATATCCCTCAGTATTGGCAATAAAAAATTAAGAATGAGAAATTTACTTTTAATGGCCCTTTTAGTAACAGGTCTTTCGGCTTGTGCTCAAAGTGGTGGAAGCAATTTAGATGTTACGCAAGTATCGCAAATGATTGCGGACAATGAGGATATCGTACTAATAGATGTGCGTACTCCCGAAGAGTTTATGCAGGGTCATTTAGATGGCGCGAAGCTGATCAACTTTTACGATGCTAATTTCCAAGAGGAAGTTAAGAAGCTCGATACCGCTAAAAAATACGTGGTGTATTGTCGCAGTGGTGGACGCAGTTCTAAAAGTGTAAACGCCATGAAAAAGCTTGGCTTTAGCGAAGTGTACAATATGAGCGGTGGCGTTTTAGCTTGGCAAGGTGCCCAGCAGAAATTAGTTAAATAATTTAAGACAATGGCGAGTTTTAAGGAATTGATAGCCGCCGATAAACCGGTGCTAATTGATTTTCACGCTACTTGGTGCCAACCTTGTAAGGTTCTTTCTCCCATTGTGGAGCAGGTTAAACAGCGCATGGGCGACCGTATTCAAGTTTTGAAAATCGATGTGGACCGCAATCAGCCTTTAGCGCAAAAATTAGCTATTCAGGGGGTGCCTACTTTAGTGATCTACCGCAAGGGAGAACAAAAATGGCGTCAAAGCGGGGTTTTAAGTGCCGAAGCAATTATTGAGCAGTTAGAATATTTCGCTAACTAAGGTTAATTAAGCGCTTTAAAACTGTAGCCCAATTGGCTAAAGTGTTTTAGTACTTTAGGTAAGACATAACGTAGTTTTTCTTCGGCTTTTAAAGAGTCGTGAAAAACGATAATAGAGCCATCACGGCTGTGTTTTAGGCAGGCCTTTAAACAGTCTTCGGATGTGAGATTAGCGGACCAATCGCCCACAAGCACATCCCACATAATAATTTTATAATTAGCCCGACTGAGAATCTCAGCTTGGGCTTTTTTTATGCGACCATAAGGCGGACGAAAGAGATTCGTTTGAAAGTAGTCTTCGCATTTGCGGGCGTTATCTACATAAGTGGAAGTGGCAGTTTCCCAGCCTTTTAAATGATTAAAGGTGTGATTGCCAATACTATGGCCATCTGCTTGCAAGCGCCTAAAAACCGCGGGATGTTTGCGCACATTATCGCCAATACAAAAGAAGGTGGCTTGCGCCTGATAGGCCGCTAATTGGTCTAAAACCCAAGGCGTAATTTCCGGAATGGGGCCATCATCAAAAGTTAGGTAAATGCTAGGCTTTCCCTTAACTATCGGCTGTCGCCAGATGTATTTAGGGAATAAGCTTCGCAACCAAAAAGGGCTTTTATGTAGGAAATAGCTCATAAAAAAAATTGCCTCCACGAGGGAGGCAATTTAAGTATTAACGAATTAAAACTTAAGCGCGGCCGAAGGGCTGTAGGGCCTGAGCATAACGCTGGTAAATTTCATTGCTTTGCAAAGACTCTAAGTTTTGGCTATTGTTGTTTTCGTACTGATTAACGAGGCGCACGAGCATTTGGAAATAGCTAGAAGCGGCATTAATTTCATTCTGTACCATTTTGCGATCATTTCCTTTATACTGTCCGTAATAGGCTAGTTCTCCTTCTAAACGATCGGCGAAAGTGCTAATCATTGCTTGGGCTTTTTCTTTTGCGCCCGCTTGATAATAACCTTCGATAATGTTGAAGACGAAATAATCGTAAGCAAATTTAGTTTCTGGCATTTTCTCTTCCGCTAAATCTAAAACCGCAATGGCCTTTTCATTTTTACCTTCTGAGGCGAGTTGCTTGCCTAAACGTCCGTAAATATTACGCAGGTTGAAGGTTACGCGACGGTTGGTTTCGTCTAGGTAAACATCATCCACTTCCATATTACCCCAGGCGAACTTATTCATTAGGTTATCGTACATAATGTCGCTGTTGATTTTGCCAAAATCAGGCTCATTATTAGCACGTGGTGCGTAAACGGGTACAAAGCGGTAGGCTAATCCTTCCAGTTGGAAATAATCATCTAACCAGAAAAAGGCCTGACTGCTGTTACCCACGGTTACACTAAAGTAGATGGGTCTGGTCCAATCGTTATTGGCAATTAAATCAATTACCATTAAGTCGCGCTTAGAAAGGGCATTGGTTTTAAGATTCCAATCGATATAGTTTACAATTTTACCGGTATCGCTTGTAGCTACTACGTTATTGGCGAGTACCTGCTCTTTATTGATGTCGATACGCAATTTCTTAGTGGGGAAGTAAATCAACTCTTTTTCACCACCAAAAGCGGTAAATTTAGTTTTATCATTATCACTTTTTACCCAACGGATAAGGTCTTTAACATCCCAACGGTCTTTAACGCCACGATCTTGATAGTAAACCACATCACGCGTTCCTTGACGGTACTCTTCGTGTTCGAAAGAGAAAGGAACAGGCTGCGCATCATAAACCGCACGCTTGGCTTGGTCAATATACCAATCGGTGTTTAATAAGCTGAGGTTAATAACGCGCACGTCGGTGCGGTAGCCTTCTACTTCTTGTGCATACCAAAGCGGGAATGTATCATTATCACCATTGGTGAATAAAATCGCATTGGGTTCACAAGAATCGAGATAAGCACGGGCAATATCGCGCGCTACATAACGATTGCTACGATTGTGGTCATCCCAGTTTTCGGCTAGCATAATTCCCGGAACGGCAGCTAATAATACTACGCTTACCACGGCAGCCATAGCCTGAGTTTTCATTTTGCCTTTCAGCATTTCGAAGATGGCCATCACACCCAAACCTATCCAAATAGAGTAGGCATAGAAAGAACCTACATAGGCATAATCTCGCTCGCGCGGCTCAAATGGCTTATGGTTTAGATAAACAGCAATGGCTATACCGGTAAAGAAGAAGAATAAACTCACTACCCAGGCATCTGGTCCTGCTTTACGATAATGGGCAATACCACCAATTAATCCTAAAATAAAAGGCAACATATAGTACACATTGCGGGCAGGATTATTTTCGGCGTGGTAGTATAAATTATTTTGTGGTCCTAGGCGAGCTTCGTCTAAGAAAGGAATCCCGCTAATCCAGTTTCCTTTGGTGTATTCGTAGCGGTGTTGGTCGTCGTTTTGCCTTCCGGCGAAGTTCCACATAAAATAGCGCCACCACATGTGACCCATTTGGTAATTGAAAAACCAAGCTATGTTTTTACTGAGGGGAACGGGCCCTTCCATATCGGTTACTCCCGCGTATTGCTTATAGTATTTCACCGCAGCGGGATCGTCGTTCCACATACGTGGAAAGAAGCCAATGTGGCTTTTAGAGAAATTTCTAATGCTTGCTTTACGATCGTCGCTCACTACATATTTACCCGCTTCATCATCGCGACGGTAAACGGGGTTGCCGTCTAAGAATGGTTTTTGCGGATCTAAGGGAGCGTTGAAAGATTGTCCGTAAAAAACAGGGAAATCGCCGTACTGCTCACGTTTGTAATAAGCAAGGAGCGACATCGCGTCTTCGGGATTATTTTCGTCAATAGGTGTGTCGGCATTAGAACGTACCGCTAAGGTTACGAAGGTGGAATAACCTAATAGGATAAAAATTACCGATAAGATAAGGGTACTAGCAATAGGCGATTCTTTTTTGCGAGCGAATACTAATCCGTAAGCCGCGGCTCCACCTATTAAAATGATGGTAAAAATAGTACCCGAGTTAAATGGCATCCCCATGGAGTTCACCATAAAAATCTCCAGTTTTCCAAACATGTTTAAGATGAAAGGAATAATAGCAGAGAAGATGGCTCCTAAAATTAGGATACCTACTAAGTTGTAGATGATAAACTTGTTGCGGCTAATTTTTTGGTCAGTTTTAAAGAAGTACACCATTACAATTGCAGGAATGGTAAGGAATACCAAGATGTGTACACCGATAGAAAGGCCAATCATATAAGCGATGAAAATCAACCAACGGTGAGCACGGGTGCTGTGATCAATTTCGTTTTCCCATTTAAGAATGGCCCAGAATGCGATAGCGGTAAAAAGAGAAGACATGGCATAAACTTCACCTTCTACAGCGGAGAACCAGAAGCTATCGCTAAAAGTATAGGCTAAAGCACCTACCATGGCGCCACCAAAAAGGGCGGTTAAGCGGGCGTCATTTAGTTCTCCATATTTACTTAAGAATTTGCGGCCAAGGGCGGTAATGGTCCAAAATAAGAAGAGAATGGTGAAAGCGCTGCTCATAGCAGAGAGTAAGTTTACCATTTTGGCTTGCTCCATAACGTCGCCAAAAGCGAATTGAGAGAAGAAGTTACCCATTAATTGGAAGAGGGGTGCACCGGGAGGGTGACCTACTTGTAGCTTAACGGAAGTAGAGATGTATTCTCCACAGTCCCAGAAGCTTACCGTGGGCTCGATGGTCAAGTAATAGGTAATCGCAGCGATGGCAAAAGCCAACCAGCCGAGGATGTTGTTTAGTTTCTTGTAGTTCGCAAGCATGCTTGTGTCTATTATTAATGTAGCGGGGCGAATTTATAAAATAAAGCCGCTAAGAAGGTCTCAATACTTTGTTAAAACCTGAGACGAAGCAAAATAAGGCCTCAGACCACTTATAAGTGGTGGAGTTCAAGCAGAACGACCGAAGCAATAGCGGGCTATTGCGAGGGAGTAAGGCGCGGAAATCCGCTATTTAAAAGGGGCGCTATATTTTAGCAATAAAGGCGAAAATCCCGCCTCTGTGCCATTTACTGTAGCCCGCTAGAGTGTCAAGCCGCAGACTAGTCTTTTTTATTTATTGAAAATCTGAGGCTCTAATTTTATCTTCGCGCTCTGGTTTAGACCTGAGACGAAGCAAAATAAGGCCTCAGACCATTGTTAAGTGGTGGAATTCAAGTAGAAAGGTGAAAGCCATAGCGAGCTTTTGCCAAAGGTTTAGGTGCGGAAAGTGGCTCTTTATAAGAGAGCTTACCCTTTCCAATGAAAACGAAAATACCGCCTCTGTGCCATTTGCTGTCGCCCGTTACAGCGGCATGCCGCAGATTAGTCTTTTCTATTTATTGAAAATCTGAGGCTGAGAGCGTATTGGGAAGGAGTTAAAAGCGAGGCGGCTTAAGGTTAAAAGCGGCCTTAAGAGGTAATTTAAAAAATAGTGAGAAATCACGGAGAAAAATTTGCTCAGATATTTTCACTTAGTTACTTTTGCCATCCATTTTTACAAGATGCCCCATCGTCTAATTGGCAGGACAGCTGTTTTTGGTGCAGTCGGTCGAGGTTCGAGTCCTCGTGGGGCAACTAATAAAGTTCTAAAACCCTTGTTAATCAGTAGATTAGTAAGGGTTTTTTTATTAGGTGTATCTTATTTGTGTCAAAAAAGATCATGCGCAGAAAAACTGGCCATACATTCGTTAGCACTATAGAATTGTATGCGCAAAGCTTTACTTATGACCTAAAGCGTGATATGGTGTATTTTTAGAAGCTATAAGTAATGGATGTACTTAAGTAACACATAATAGTATTGTAAGCTTTAATTCCAACATTCAAGCTGAAATCATAGACCCATTTAGTCAATTGTTTGGGATTGAGCAGATATTCAATATTTAGTTCCTAATTTAGTCAAGATGCACAAGCTGATGTTTAAAGTCTATCGTTATTTCTTTGGTATTTCACTACTGCTAGGCTTATCCTTAAATCTTGGAACACCCCTCTGTGCACAAACCTCTTATTTCAACATCATTCACCCTCCTGGTGATAATAATGCAGATGTAATCGAAACGGACTCTTCCTATGTGTTAATGCAGCAGGGTAATCCATTTTGGAATGACCTGCATTTGCATCATTTCGATAAAACTGGCATTCATTTAAAAACGGACTCCATTAGATTTAATGCTTTTTATGAAAGTAGCTTAGGGGGATTAGCGAATTTCAAAAAGGGATATCTAAAGCTTGGGACTTTATTTAGTGGGTCAGATACAGGAAGGGCACATTTAACTTATTTCAATGAAAAATTAGATACTGTTCGAACTTGGAATTATTCATATTTGAACCAGCAAAGTACAGAAGCCATCAGCGTCCACTTTTATGAGCCAAATACAATACTTGTAACCGGCATGTATTTCATTAGGGCAGGAAACCGAAGACATGGTCTTGCAATTGCTTTGGACACAAGTTTTAATGTCATCTGGGAAAAGACCTATTTTCCAACAAATCTCAATAATTTGGGCGGTTACTCTTTTACTGACGCGATATCGACTATTGATGGCGGTTATGTTTTTGGTGGTGAGAGAGTTTACTTCACTAATGATAGTAGCCAATTAGATAAAGGCTTAATTCTAAAGGTGGATAGCTTAGGTAATGAAGAGTGGAGAAGAGAAATCTCAGGACCAAAAGGGTCTAATAAGGTACTTGTCCAAGAGTTAAATGACACATGCTTCGCCTTTATCACAAGTCAAAAGATAAGGTATCTACAGGACCACTTTTTTACTACAAGACTCAGATACGGTAAGATGAGTCTTAGTAATCAAGTTTATGTAGACACGGTATTTACTTACACCGGTGTTGATATCCACACCTACTTCTTCCATAAAGACAATAACGGTAACTTAATCACTGGTGGATATATACACAATCCCAATTGGGGAAGCTACGCTATGCAACTATCTAGTAACGGAGATAGTCTTTGGTTTAAAGATTACTTTAATGGACCGGACCGGGTTTTAGAAATTGGTGTATTAGAATCCATGACCTTTACCCAAGATGGAGGGATGCTGTTTGCCGGTTATTTTTTGGACCGAAACGGCAATGGAGCCAATATGTGGTTAGTGAAAACCGATAGTTTGGGTTGCGATACACTGGGCTGTCATAACATTGGTTTGGAAGAACTACCACGGCCTATGTTTGCCAATATTCATTTGTATCCTAATCCCGCTAAGGACCAAGTGCAGCTTTCGCTAAATAACGTGCTTATTAAGGATTATCAAAAATTAACGGTAACAGTGTTAAACCCGCTGGGCCAATTACTAAGTTCTCAGAGCCTTTTACTAAACAAATCAGGAATAAAGCTGGATATTTCCGGTCTACCCACTGGTACCTATTTGGTAGAAGTCTGGGCAGATGAAAGCTCCTTGGGGGTTGCAAGGCTGGTTGTTCAGTAATTGAGTAAATAGCTTGGATAAGACTGGCTCAAATGCGGCATTGAAGGCCCCATAAGATTTATAATACTTAACTGATTAGGTCAAGGTCAAGAAGTAATTAATTTAGAGGACTATAAGAGCAATAGTTGCCTGATGGATTTTTGTGGTTACCTCCCTGGACTATACCATTTGCAAATTGAAACTGATGGGAATATTTTGGATGTCAAATATCTGGTTAAAATTGAACCGTACACTATTCTTACTGGTTTGTGTATGGTCCACACAGGCTCAAACTAGCCATTTCAACATCATTCACCCACCCGGTGATAATAATGCGGATGTTATCGAAACCGACTCATCCTATGTGATTATGCAGCAGGGTAACCCACCCTTTGAAGCTCTTCACCTACACCACTTTGACAAAAGTGGAGCATATTCTAAGACTGATTCTTTTGACTTGGGAACTTTTTATGAAAGTGCATTTAATGGTATTTGCGACTTTAAGGATGGGTACTTAAAACTGAGTACCATGTATTTTAATCAAGATACAATTTGGATTCACCTTACTCACTTTGATAGTAAATTAGACACTTTACAAACTCTGAAGTATTCGCACCTTAATCAGTTAAGTACTCAAGCCATAAGTGTTCATTATTTTCCTCCGAACACCATTGTTATTTCTGGCATGTACGGAGTTCGTGCTGGGCTAAGAATGCATGGTTACCTATTAGCCTTAGACACTACCTTGCAGGTGAAGTGGGAACGAACATACATTCCCACAAACTTGAATGGTCAAGGTGGCTTTGTGTTTTATGACGTTGCTTCAGTATCTGATGGCGGTTTTTTTATAGGTGGTGAACGTCTTTTCTTCGGGACAAATGGACTATCAAGACGAAAAGGGGTCTTGCTTAAAATTGATAGTTTAGGACAAGAGGTTTGGCGAGAAGAATTAGATGGTCCTGAAGGAAACCACAGGGTATTGGTAGAAGAAGTAGATGATAGTTCTGCTGCCTTTTTCACCACTCGCATTGATATCCCAGATTCCCAACCCTTCACTCAACTAAGGTTTGGTGTAGCGGATAATAATGGAATTCTACTTGACACCACTATGGGTGGGGTCGTCCGCAATATGACTCCTGACTTTTTTGAATGGTCACCTAACATAGGTTTTGTGGGAGGTGGTTTCGCACAAGGTTTAGGTTTCAAAAGTTACGTGGCTAACATTGACCCAATCGGCTCAATCAACTGGAAAAGAGAATACTTCAATGGTAATGATATCGGCACTGATTATGGTTTCTTAGAATCAATGACCTTCACCCAAGATGGAGGGATGCTATTTGCCGGTTATTTCTTGGACCGAAATGGTAACGGAGCTAATATGTGGTTAGTGAAAACCGATAGTTTGGGTTGCGATACACCAGGCTGTCATAACATTGGTTTGGATGAGTTATTGCAACCACGTCTTTCAAACATCGAACTCTATCCTAATCCCGCTAAGGATGAAGTAAGCTTATCTTTCAATCCCTCTATTCCATCAGAGTCTAAAGAAATTACGGTTCAAATACTCAACTTACAGGGGAAGCTTGTTCGGTCGCAAACTATTCAAATTGACCAATTAGACTTGAGTATTGATGTCTCAGGATTGCCCAGTGGAGCCTATATTCTAGAGGCATTTTCGGACAAGGGAAAACTGGGTTATACAAAGCTGGTGATTGAATGATTATGCTCTAATTGTTATCCCTTATTAAGTCGGGAGAGTCGAAGTAAAGTTTAGTAAGAATAACCAAATACTACTAGAGTCAAGGTATACCTCAG
>PZPB01000022.1 GCA_003045865.1 Bacteroidota bacterium
GCAAAGATAGACGCTATTAAAATGGATTAGCAAATCATTTGTTTTTACTTTATCCCCATAAATAGAAATGATATGGCTTTAATCAAAATGGTAAAAGGCAAGGTGCCTCAATTGGGCGAAAATTGCTTTATAGCAGATAATGCTACCCTTGTAGGAGATATTAGTACTGGTGATAATTGTAGCATTTGGTTTGGAGCGGTTTTGCGTGGCGATGTGCACTATATAAAAATGGGAAATAAGGTAAACGTGCAAGACAATGCCACCTTGCATTGTACTTATCTAAAGCATCCTTTAGAAATCGGTAACAATGTTTCCATTGGGCATAATGCTATTGTACATGGTTGCACCATTCACGATAATGTTTTAATTGGAATGGGAGCCATTGTGATGGATGCAGTAGTAGTGGAGAGCAACAGTATTGTAGCGGCTGGAGCGGTAGTTTTAGCAGGGACGTATATTGAATCGGGCAGTATTTATGCTGGTGTGCCTGCGAAAAAAGTAAAGGATGTAACGCCTGAGCTTATTTCTGGGGAAATTGACCGCATTGCGAATAACTACCTAATGTATAGTACTTGGATTGAAGATCCTTCTTAATTCAACTCGGCAAGGGCCGCTTCAATTAATCCGTCTCGGCCCAAGTTATATTCGCTCGTATCGAGGTTAAGAGGAATTTCGGGTATGACGCCCATTTCAATATCTTCTCCCGTAGCTAAGAAAGAACGGGTGCTGGAGAAACGATAGTTCCAACCATTAGGCAATTCATAATCCACTGGTAGGCCGCCACCGCCGCCAGTGGTGTCGCCTAGTTGAATAATGTGGGCTTGTGATTTAAGTAAAGCTGCAAAAGTGTTGGTAGCCGAATAGCAACTGCGATTGGTTAGTAAAATGGTATTCTTCGTAAAGTTGGGTCTACTACTGGGTGACAAACTGTATTGCAGGCCATTGCCGAAATCCTGAGGATTGGGACCTATTTTTTCATCGGTTAGCAGCACGATTCCTTCGGTTTTTACCAGACGCTGCGCCAAGCTAAAGGCATTATTTAAATTCCCGCCACCATTGTCGCGCACATCTACAATAAGGCCTTTGGCATCTTTAAAATAGTTGAAAATATAGTCGAGCTGTTCAGTACTTAAATTACTGCTAAAGCTGCTATAATAGAGATAGGCGATGCTATCCTGTAAATAGGTATAGCGAATGCCGCCTGCTATTTTATAGTCACGGCCGAGATAGTTTCTTTCCAGCACTTCCCGGTTAAAATTTTGAGGTGAGCCTAAATACCATTCCCAGTTACGAGTAATATTAAAAGGGGCAAATAAATTTACATGGCCATCGCGTAAAGCGTAAAGCAAACTATCGAGGGCGCTAAACAATTCTTCATCACTACTTGCTAAACTCAAGGGCGCACGGTAAATGGTGCCCAAAGAATCCCAGTTGATATTCTTTTCTTGAAAATAGGCATAACGGTCATTAAGTCTTTGCCAAAGTTCGTCGTAGTTTGTTAAGGGATCATTTTTGGGTTCTTCGCGCATCAGTACCTTTTCACAGGAGCCTAAAAAGAGAGCCAGAATTAGAACGGAGATTAGCTTCCTCATAACTTAAAGAGTAAGTGAAACATGAGGTAATGCTGGGCTTGAGCGAGATAATTAAGCCCATTATACTCAGCGTAGTTCCAATGATAGGAAAGGCGCACTTGATTGCCATTACTTAAAGGGTAAACCAAATTATGGCGAAACTCTAAATGCCAAAAATCGCCGATAAAACTGTGTTTTCTGAGGCCAGCTTTATCATTAAAAAACTGACGGTTATAGCCTGGCATAATTAAGTAGGATGCTAGGGGAAAGTTAAATTCAGTTTGCCAGGCAAAGGGGATTTTAACATTCCAAATTTTTAGCTGGGGTTGATATTGCCAAGAAGCACTAAGCCCATAACTAATAAAATTGCTGAAACTTAAAGAACTGTTGCGGTAAAGATTGTGTTGACGAAAACCGATGAGATTAGCGGAGCAAAGCCCTAAAAACAAAGCTTGCTTTTCACGATTGATAATGCGGTAACGCAGATTATAATTAATGGAGCCACTAATAGTAGTCGTTTGGTTGCTCGCATCATTAAGGGTAGCAGGGCTTTGCAGGCCAATAGCAATATGGCCATCTAAATTGTTTTGCCAAGCGCCATGCTGACTGTGCCAACCAAGAGCAGCAGCACCTGAGTAGCCGCGGTAGTGTAAGGGGGAAACAAGATCATCTTTGAAGTTTTCCATCTGCCCACCGAGGCCAAAGAGAAGATACTCACCCTCGAAAAGACTTTGTGCTTGAAGATGGGCGCAAAAAAAAGCTAGCACGGATAAGAGCGCAAGCTTTTTCATTCGAGGCGGATGCTTGTCTTGTTGTTTTTTGAAAGGTCAACTAGCTGATCTTCCAATGCGGGTGGGCCAAACATGCCACGCACATTATTGCTGAAGCCATATTTTTCGGTGGGAATACCAGTAAAGGCTTTGTCTAATTTTTTATTATTATTTTCATCGTGAAAGGCGGCAATGGCGTAAGAACCCGGCTTAAGATTTACCTTAACTTCTAATGGTAACGCATCTGCCGTAAGGCTTAAACGCTGGATGATTTCGCCTTCACTGTTTTGGATGCGAATCATAATATTTCCTCTATTGGAGCTAGTGCCGCTAAATTTAAGAGTCAAGTGTCTTGTTTCACTTTGGCCTGCGAGAGAGAAAGACAAGATGAAAAATAGGAGATTGAAAAGGAGGCTTGTTTTGAGCACAGACAAAATTTTATCGAATCAAAACTACGCTTCCCTGCTTATTTATTTTTTCGGAGCGGCTGCTGTTGCTACGGTTGGTGTAGCTGTATAGCTCGGCCGAGATTTTATAAAGGTAAAGACCTTGCTGTAAATAGTTTGAATCGAATTGACCATCCCAAGCTTTGCTGGGGTCTAGCTCTTTACTTTCGTAAACCATTTGTCCCCAGCGATCGAAAATCTGGATTTCGAAATTTAGCACTTCACAGTCCTCGCTAACACTTAAAACGAAACGATCGTTGATATTATCACCATTAGGGGTAAAGGCATTGGGAATGTATAAAGGACAGATACCGGCATTTCTTGCACCATTAGGCGCTTGTGCTTGGCCTTGAAAAAAGGCGGCAAGTAATAAAATGGCGATATAAAATATTCTGTTCTTCATTGAATTACTTCAAATGTACTTTTTTCTTTTTAATCACAGAATAAACTTGAGTGCCTTAGGGACTAAAATGTTTTAAGGAAGCGATTTATGATTAATCGAAATCGAGTGTCAATTTAAAGCGCAAAATTCGACCATTTCCGGCATCAGCGACATAAACGACCTGGTTGTTGTAAGCAACCGCCATGGGCTCTTTAAAGTTACTTATTCCGCTACCGGTGCCGCCAAAGCTAGCTTTAATGTAGCGATCGATTCCAGCGGCGGCCGGGGGTTTAATTCCTTCAAAACCGGTGAAGGAAAACTGATATAGAGAGTCGGTTTCACTGTCTACCACAAATAAAAATTGGGTTCCATCTCCCGCAAGGGTGATATCGCTGGGCCGACGAAATTTGAAGGGTGAATTAATAAATCCATCCCCCTGTGAGGTATCGCTTGAAGCTAAAATTCGAGGACGATATTCCGCGCCAAATTCGCCTTCGAGGAATTCGATGTACTGCACCTTTAGAGCATTATTTTCATCGATGGAAGTGTATAAAAAGTCGCTACTGGCCTGTGCTCCAAATTGTGGAGGCTGAGTGAGAGAAGTAATGCCAACAGGGAAAGAAAAGAAATCGTTGAAAAAGCCCGATGAGGTTTGCACCGAGATGGGGGAAATTAAAACGTCTTCATTGTTGAAGTACAAAACGGCATCATTGGGACCCAAGGGGCCAGAAGAAACCTCAGGGCTACTGGGGTCGGGATCGGGATTGCGAATGTACTGGCGTGTAACGTAATAGCGGTTGTTTTGATCGGAATTAGAATTGCTACCGATAACGGCTATTTTATTAAATTTCACGAAATCCACTGTTCTGCGTAAGGGGTTACTTTGGGTAAAATAGAAAGGGTGAATAATGCGCTTAATAATGCGAGCATTACTTAAATCGTAGCCTCCGGCGCCGCCAACCATGCGCAAACGATAAATGGTAGAAAAGGTGAGGGTAGTATCCCCATTTGCGGAACTATAAAGGGAGTCGTAGGTGCCAACCACCAGTAAATCAAAGCGGCGATCTTGGGCCACTGAACTTGCACCGGGAATGAACTTTCGTCCTACAATATTTCCCGCTTCATCCATGGCAATAACTTCTTCGCTACCTTCATCTACCACATACAATAACTGATCGAAGCCGGTACAAATGTCTACTGGTTTAACAAAATTGCTAAGTATCGGTAAAATGGGAACATAGGCGATATCGCGTATGCTATTGTCGGGTGGTATGTCGATAAATCCTAAATCAGTTTTATTGCCTAAATAATCTTCGCAGGCGCTGAGGCTAAGCAAGGCAATAAGGATGGCGCTAAGGGGAAGTAAATTTTTCATCTTAACGATCAATGGTATTTAATATTTGTATTCGTAAGCCGATGGAGTGTTGCAATCCTATAAAATTGGTAGGGTTGGCAGCATAATCGATATAAAGTGGATGGTTACCCAAGCGGGTCTTAACTCCGAAGCCAAAAGTGGGATAATCTCGATCGCGTACACTTAAGCGGTAACCGCCTCTGATAAAAAGGTGGTCTAAATATTTGTACTCTAGGCCAATACTATAGTTTTCGGCATTATCGTTCGGGTGATTAAGTTGTGCGGCCGCTAAAATGCTGTGATTTTTCACTTCCCAGGCTTTAATGCTCAATCCTAATTTAAAGATAGTAGGCACGGAATTCGACTCGAGGCCGATGCCGGTATTGCGATTGAAGGTTGTAGGAATATCGCTATCGCTGCCCAGGGCAGAGTTTCCGCCAAAATTTTGGACCATAACCGCAAATTTTAAATCGCGAAAATCGGTTTTGTATAAAAAGGCGAGATCCACGGTGGCGTTGCTGTTGTGAAATCCAGCCACCCCTTCGTAAATATATTTAACGGTAACTGCGGCGGTAAACATGCTGGAAAGCTGGCGAGCATAAGTTGCCCCTATGGCAATATTAGAAACGCTAATTTGACGGCCAGTACCCATGGGCATGAACTCGGTGCGCTCTTCCATTTCGCCACTATTAAGGCTATTTATGCTAAAGCTTAAAACGCTGCTTTTATCTTTTAAAGGGTAATTGGCACTTAAAAAAGACTGGTTTACGCCGCCGCCTAAAAATAGGTGGCTCAGGCCATAGCTCGTGTTTTCTAAATCGGTTAAGGCCGCAGGATTGTTAATCACACTATAGGCATCTCCCGAAAGGGCGATACTGGTGCCGCCTAAGGCCGATGAGCGTGGACTAAGGTCGTTTTTTAAAAAGCTCAAGGCAGATAGCCCAGCACGTTCACCCCCGTAATTGGGAAGAATTTGTGCGGTAAGACTAGCTTGCGCGACCATGAGAGTACTGATGAGGTAAAGTATTTTTTTCATCTCTAAAAGCGAAATTCTAGTCCGTATAATATTTGACGAGGAGCCAGGTAGCGCGCGGGGTTTCTTGGGTCTACCCCAGCTTCTTGGGGACCATTGTAGCGAGGATCACGCCAGGTGATGGGTACATCATCACCAAATTCGTAGGCGCGGCCAGTAACGGGGTTGATAATTTGTGAATTCTTGGCATTGGTAAGGTTTCTGATTTCCATACTGATGGAAACTCCTTTTCCTTTTTTAAGACCAAGAGGTATATTATAACTTAGTTTGAGGTCGAAATTATTCCAAGGATTGGCTTTTTCTTGTAAATACTGATCTACAATTTCCTCATAAATTGGACGTCCTAATTCATTAGTGCTGATTAGGCGCTGCGGCGTATAGCGGAAACCGGAGGTAAATTGATAAGATAGGAAGGCGCTAAAACCAGTAAAGTCTACTCCGAAAATAGGTAGGGTAGAATCGGGAGCGAAAATAATTCCGAGGTTGATATTCCAAGGACGGTCGAAGGCAAGGAATTGCTCGCTGCTAAGGCTGACCTGACCATTTTGCTCAATCTGCAATGCTGATTCACGGGCGGAGTTAGATTTACCGCGCGCCACCTGATAGGCTACATTGGAGAAGGTTGTTAAATACCGCGCGATACGCATATTAAGGCCAAGTTCTACTCCGTAAATATTTGCGTAATCCTGATTAATATAGAAGTTCTTCGTAGTTGGACGTCCGGTTTGATCGGTAACAATTACCCGGCGTGATACGATATAGTCGAAACGGTTATTATTAAAGGCGGTAACGGTTAAACCGATATCGCGGGTAATTTTAGATTTTAAACCAATCTCATAGCTAACATTTACTTCCGGATCGAGATCAGGATTACCGAGGCTCGATAGGAAGGAGCGATCTTGATACGTGGGATCTAAACCAGCGTAAACAAAACGCGGATGTGGTAAACGCATGCTGTGGCCGTAGTTGAAATACAAAACATTGTTTTCGGTAACGGGGAAGCTGACGTTAATTTTAGGGAGTAAGCGGGCTTTCCAGCGGAGGCCAAAGATTTCGGTGGTTTTATCCAAATAATCGGCACGAACTTGATCAATTACAGGTGCAGTAGGATCAGCCACGGCATCGTCGGTAAATTTACCGGGCGCCCAAAAATTCATTCGTAAACCTAAAGTGGCGATAATACCCTTGTAGGAGATGCGATTCTGAACAAAAATCGCGCTTTCAACGGGATTTACTTTCCAAATATCATTACTCGAACCGATGCTTACCGACTGCGTAGTGGTGCTGTCGTTAATGCGAATGGGAGCACCCACCCAAGGACGAGTAACATCTACCCATTGATATTCTGTAAAGGTATTTTGAATACCAAAACTTAGCTCATTACTTTGATTGGGAATGTAAGTTGCCTTCGCGTTAAAGGTGTATTCTTCGGCATAATGATCGTGCCAAGTGGAGCTGATACCACCATTATTAACCAGGCCATTTCCCACGGAAACATAGTAAATACCGCGTGGGTCGTTGGGGTTGAAAATATCGATGGGATAGGATACAATGTGATCTTCATCTAAAATTTGATCTACCGTCTCTGTTCTGAAAGGTCGGCCATTGGCGTCGGCGCGCAGATTGGTAAATAAGCGACCTACTGAGAAATTCAAGCCCCAGTTTTTATTAATGAGGTGATTGAGGTTTAAAGCCGTTAAATTCGAATGATGCGTATAAGTGGTGGCATTGTCTAAGTTATTGGAGCGGTTGTACTGGAAACCTGGGGTGAGAATGGCATCGAATCCTACAATTTGCAGGGTACGGGTATTCTGATTAATGTTTAAAGAGTGCTGATTGGTGATAGTTAGCTTAGTGCCCGAGGCGAGTTTATAGGCTAATTTAAAAGTATTGGTATAGGAGTTCGAGAAGCGCGGCGCCCAAAATTCGGGATTGGCACTGAACAAAGAACTGTTTAATTGATTGGCCACAGGGCCAAAGTAACCATCGGAGAAAATAGCGCTACCACTAGCGAAAAGGGTAAGTTTATTTTTGGTGCCCGGTATAGGGGTACCTATATTTAATTCTACCCGATCGGTATTAAAGCTGGTAGCAATGCCGCTGTTGCCGAGATTATCGCGCTGATAGCTTCCGCTGATTTGGAATTTTTCGCCTCCTTCTCTAATCTTGGTATTTACCACGCCAGAGCTACCGCCACCAAATTCGGCGCCAACACCCCCCGTAATTAAATCGATACTGGAAACGGAGGAAGAACTTACATCTACACCAAAGCCGGTTCCTGCGAGGGGATCCTGCGCAGAAATTCCGTCTACAATATATTCGGTTTCATAAACGCGCGCGCCACGGATTTGCAAACCGTCTTGGGTTTTTACCACCCCGGCTTGCATTCCCAAAACCTCCTGAACATCGCGCACATTCATTTTTGAAATTTCCTCTTGTCCAATGCTTACCTCACTCGCGGCAGCTTCGAGGTTTACCTGGCCTTTTTTACCGACAACGGTAACTTCATTTAAAGACTGGCTTTGTTCCTTTAGGGTAATGTTTAGGACTTTAGATTCGCCTGCGCTAAAGCTGATGCCTGTATAAATTTTGGTTTCGTAACCAATAAAACCCACCTTAACACTGTAGTCTTTGGCTTTGATACCATTAATTACATAGTTGCCATTATAATCGGCAGCGGATCCTTTATAGGTTCCTACCAATACGATGTTAGCTCCTATCAGTGGTTCCCCAGATAAGGCATCGGTAATGCTTCCGCTTAATGAAGCTAGTTCTTCATCTTGGCTTAAAGCCGAAAAGGCCATAAACTGAAAAGCCGCAAAAAAGAGGAGTAGTTTATTGAAATTCATTGTTGAAAATATCACCGATTAATGCTTCTACCTCGCCTGCGTTTTTATCGAAACGGTGTAGCTCTAAACAAAAGAAAACCTGAGAAATTTTGGAGTTGCGACGGCGTACTGCAGCTACCACATCCGAGCTGCCATTCCATCCGCGGAAGCGCGTTATTTGCGCGCGATAAAAGTTTTGCGCATCTGCGGAAGCAATCATCGGTACTACACCAAATTCTACACTCGTAGGATTTAAAGAAGGTAAGGTTGGGTTAACTAAAGGCACCAAAGCACTATCGCTTACAATTCTAGCCTGACTGCTAGGAATGGTTGAAAGCACAGTAGCATCGATGGGATACACCGAACGAATTTCGCTAATATCTTGAGTGGTGGTAAAAAGAGTAGTAAGAAAGTAGTTGCCACCGGCATCGGTAAAGCGCTGAATAACGGGCGCGAGGTAATCGATTAAAGGCTTTTCGTCGCCTGTTACCGTATTGCGGAAATTAGTAGCCGATAGATTTAAAAAGGCGTTTTTGTACTGCAAGAAAATAAGCTGAACAGTAGGGTCGAAATATTTAGGCATATTGGCTCCTTGCTGGGCGCCAACATTGAGAAGGTCGTAAGAAATAGAATTTGCGTTTAAATAGCCCTTGTATTCGGCGGTGGTACTTTCACCATGACCCGAGAACCAAAGGGTTTTTACGCCGGGCGTTTTACCGCGGAAGTAAAATACTTCGCTGGTATCTACGAGGCTAATGGCATCGGCAATGTCGATAGAGCGCACGTAAAGTCGGTTGCTATCGTTTACACGCAGGCCATTGAGATTAATGGGAGCGGCAGCTGTGGAAGTGCCGTAATAAATTTGAGAAAGGGCTTCACCGGTAGTGATGCTTGTATCGGGTAATAAGGTTATTAAATTTTGGTTGCGATCGATACTCTGCCAATCGCCATTGTTTACTTTAATCTGCACATCTTTTAAACTTTCATTACCATCGGGGTCGGTGGCATTCCAGAAAAAAGTAGCGGCAATAAAAGCGGTGTCTCCGGGTCCACGGTCATCTAAAAAGGCAGCCGAGGGTGGAGTGTTAATAAGGGGCACGCGCAAATAGGCGGGCGTTTGATCAGTTAATCCATCATTATCAATGGCACGAACATAAAAGTTGATATCTACCGAATCTTGCCCAGCAGGAATATCAAAAACAAAGGTGGAATCTTGTTGGGTAGTATATACCCAATTTACTTCATCGAGTGAAAACTCATAGGCTTCCACGTAGCCGTCGAGGTCGGTGCCAAACCAGCTAAGCTTTACCGAAGAGTTTAAGCGGTTGGGGCCGCTGAGGTTTATGGCTTCAAAACTAAGCTGGGTTTCAGGCGCACTTTGTCCTGTGATTTCCCCTTTACGGCAGGCGCTAAATAGCATGATGCTAAGAAGAGCGACGCTTAGAATAGTGTAAATGTGGCGCATAAACTTCATCTATAAAAATGAAAAAAGGAGGAAGCCGAAGCCTCCTCCCTTGAAAAAAATTATTTACTAATTACAATTCTTTCGGTGCTAAGCAAGCTTGCATTTGCATCTTTAACTTGAAGAACATAAATACCCGCTGCAATGGCAGTAAGATTCATCTCTATGCGGTTAGAAGCTACAGAAGTGCTTACCAAACGTCCGTTCATATCGTATAAAGCGGCTTGAACATTTTCTCCATTGGCAGAAATGATGTTCAATAGGTTTTGTGCAGGATTAGGGAAAATCGCTAAATCTGCGGTAGCCACTTCGTTAAGACTTACGTTGGTAGGAACGTTACAACCAGTTGTGTCGATAGCTACATTAAGGCCTACGATATCGAAGTTATTACGAGGTAATAATTTGTAGTTACCGAAGCTGTACCATAAAATTCCGTGCATGGCATCCATGTCCATAGAAGTGTTGGTAATAACAGCAGGAACTTGCAGTGTACCATCGTTAGTAACATAGCTGCTATCGGTAATTAAACTTACGTGAAGACTAGAAGTAGCAGAACCACCTGCCTGACGACCAGCTAATACACGCGAAGATTGGCTTGGGCCAAAACTTGGATCGGTACCAATGCGGTATTCTGCGAAACCAGCATTTTCGTCGGTAATGTAAACCTTGCCACCGTTAGGGTTTTGGTAAGATACCAACATACCTTCGTACATTTCCATATCTAAATTAGCATCACTAGGATCGATAGGAGTAGGCATAATCGTCATGCTACCGGCTAAACCAATATAGCTATCTACATTTAAGTACGTTACACCAAAGGTTTCTTGAATTTGACCGGTAACAGAAAGCATTTGATCGCGGTAAACATTGTCTAAATCTTGGTTAGGAATTAAAGCAATACCAGCGAAAATAGAATCGCTTGGGTCTTGCAAGTAAACGTACTCTAAGTCGCAATCTCTGCGGGCTGAAGTTACATATCCCGTTACGGTTACCGTTTGTCCAACGAATACACTTTCGCCTGTGCCATTACCGCTGTACTGAAGATCGAAGATTTTTAAGCCATTATCGCGTACGGTATAGTGGTTGAAATATGGATTTGCTTGACTGCTTGGGCTAACTGGGAAAGTTACCGCAGAACCATCATTGTCAACAGCGCGAATCCAGTAGCGTACTAATGTACCATCTGCTTGAGCAGGAATGTAAAATTCGTAAGTACTTCCTGATACAAGGTTCATATTAGCGGAACTGAATGAACCAGACATCATGCTGCTATTGGCACTCCAGTAAATTTCTAAAGTATCAATTGTACCATCTGCATCCACAACATCGGCGCTCACTAAAACAGAATCGCTGCTGCTAACTAATGGCGGGAAGGTAAACACATTGCTAATTGCTGGAGCAGATGCACCTACTTGGTAATGACTGTCATCGAATGGGTTAAGTTCATAACCACGGCCAGTTCCACCGGTACAGCCATTCGCGCTGTGACGAACAATACCTCTAATAGAAGAGTAGAAAGTACCTACAGAAGGAGCAACGAATGATCCAGTTCCAGTGGTAGATGGTGTGTTAGGGTTAACTACCGTGTGCGAAGGCGTGCGTTGCGCTAAGAAACGGTCACTTACGTTTAATACGTTTCCGTTGGCATCTTGAATATCGAAGCTCACGCGTGATCCGCTAAACGGAGTAACTTGAACTACAGTAACGTTTTGTAATTCTACAAAGCCGTTTTGCCAGTATTCACCAGTTGTAACTATGTTTACACGGTTATTATCGTTAAGATCTCCCACGGTTAGTTGCTTTGGAACGAAAGCCGAAGGAGCTAAATCGCCAGAAGTTAAAAGGGTTACGGAGTTTACATCTAAAGTGGTAAACTGCGTGTTGCCATCAAACTGCTGTACAATACCGGTAACTTCTACTTTATCTCCTTGAAAAAGAGCGGTAAAACCTGGAATCGGCTGTAAGTTTCCAGCGGCATCAGAGTAAACACCCATTACTTCCATTCCACTTAATGAATCAACCACGCCGTTTGAAGCGGTGTCAATCATGTAAATGAAAGGACGGTTGCCACCTTGTACAGATCCTGAAGCTACTTCAGAAAGACCGCCATCGGTAACAACATGAGCACGGAAACGAACAGTATCTCCTAAGTAAGAGGAGCTGTCGTTGCAAGCCGCTAAGTCAATAGGAGCATTAATTTGTTTAATGCTCACTAAGGGGTAAGATTGCCCGTAAAGGGAGACCGCTGTGAACACGGTTGCTAAGAGGGTAAAAATTCTCTTCATTGATTTTGGGTTTATTTAATTATCACAAATTTTCCGGTGAAACTCTCACCGCTATTTAAATCTTCTACTGAATACATATATAAGCCACGGCTAATTATCTGGCTTTCGCTCGATAGTAAATCCCAGGCATGCTCGCCTCCGGAGAAACGGTTTTCGCCTGCATCTTCGGCGCCGAAAGTTCTAAACCAACGGGTATCGGAACCATCGTAGGCTTCGTCGTGACGAATTTCGTCGATAAAGTCGCCGCCTACCGTGTACACTCTAATGATGCATCGCGCGGGTAAATTGGCGAAAATCAATTTGCGACTTTCTTCTTGGAAGTTCGATTGGCCTTCCCAGGCAGAACCGTAATAATAAGGGTTAGGATACACGAAAGGTGCATTTTTATCCATATTATCATTGGCACCCCTTCCTGCGAAAGCACGGTAATTATTGGCTAAAAAGCTCGACTCTAAAGACTCTAAATTACTTTCAGGATTACCTTCGTCGAAAGCCGTTACCGCTACTGCATATTGCCAGCCATTGGGAATGTTTTCGAGGGTATATTTATAGTGATAGGCGTTAGTGTCTCCTTCAAAATAAAGGGGCTCTGCAAGTTTAATACTGCCAAAACCACTTTCGTAGAAGAGCTTATTACCGGCCTTATCGTATTGGGCAGCTAAGCTGAAATCGCGCGCTAAATCGGGTACTCCCGTTACGTCAAAACCTAATTTAGAAAGGTAAACACGGTAACCTTCAAAGTCTTCTCGGTTGGAGATGGGGTCGATAGATTTTTCGGCATTGTCTGACCAGTAAATTTCAATTTTAGAATCGCTCGGTTCAACGCGAGTGCGCGGAATATTGGGAGGGCTAGGTAAGATGAAACGGGTAATTTTTCCGTCGCCATCATTGTCTTCGCCGGCATCTAAAAGTCCATTAAAATTACGGTCTTCGCCATTGTAAGCTTGTTGCGCCCAACCCGCATTAGCAATTAAATTCTTTCGCTGAACTTCGTTATTCTCTTGGTTAGGATTGCCATCTTCGTTTTTCTTGGCAAATACAAAAGCGAAGGAAACTTCAATTACATCACCGGGAGCGAATTCTTCGAAAGGTCCAGCCGAGATAAGGTCGGAACGGTTACCCGCGGCATTCAATTCTGCTTGAAAATCGCGGCCATTGCAGTTGGGCGCCAAAGGATTGGTCCAACATGGATTTTGATTTAAGCCTTGCTCCATTTTCTGGTAGCGATCGTTTTCCGATTGGGGAAAAGCATAGTCGGCGTTAAAATCGTTAAAAACCCAAGCATTGTAATTGAGTAGGAAGTTATCTAGTTCCCAGCTTCCGCTGATGGGGTTGTAGCTAGAATCTAAGTCAGGATGATGAAAACCGTTTTTATCGACTGCTCCTAAAAACTTCTGACCGACATAGCTTTCGGTAAAACCTAAGTCGCCTGCGGCATCATAACAATAGGCGAGGTGTAAAGAGTCCATAAAACCATTGCCACCACGGTTGTAAAAAGCAGCACCGCCCGCTCCAGCTGCGGTAATATTAATGTTACGTACAACCGTGTTATTCCATAAAGCGGTGTAAACATCTTGATAGGTATTGGAACCTTCGTTGGTGAATTTCAGGTTTACAATTACCATGAAATCGGTGAAGCTATAGTTCCAGTTATAGGTTTCCATTTGCACCTTCACATTCATAGGGCGGTTATGGTCGCTAATGGGAATTTGCGTTCCGGGTACTACAATGCTTTTATCGCTGAAAGTGGCAATATAATCTTGGTGCGATACGGCATTAGGAGAAAAATAACGACTGTCGAATAGGGAGCTTTTTTCTTGCAAGCTGCGCTCGGCCCCCGCAATAGAGGTGTCGATGGAAAATTCAAAACCGCCACGTCCTGGGGCATAACCTTGGGGTGCATCGTAGGCCGAGGTAGAAACGACTACTTGTCCGCCGTTTTCTTTGCCGCCAATCCAAATACCGCCTTCAAATACATGTTCAACACCAGAGCCAGCTGGGTACTCACCGCTAGGGTCGCCGGTGCCATCGCGGTAACCACGAAAAGCGTTACCGAAGGTGCCAATATTGGTTACATTCAAGCGTACGTTACTGGCATTGGTGGTTTTTTCTTGAAAGCTAGCTTGACCACTTAAACCTAAATTTAGGGCTAGAATACTGAGACAGAGAGTTGCGAATCTTAGCGATTTCATGGTACAATAACTTTTCTTGATTCTCTAAAATCTTTGCCATTACTAAGGCTAATAAGATAAATGCCTTTAGGCCACGTGGAACAGTTGATGCTTAAATTTCGGCTCGCTTTACTTCTTAGCTGACGCACCACCTTTCCACTTAAGTCCAAAATGGTAATACTTAAGGTTTCTTCGCTTAAACGGCCTTTGAGACTAATTTCAATATTTTGTTGAGCGGGGTTTACAAATGACCAGGAATTTTTCATTTGGTCAAAACTATTTTCTCCTAGGCCAGAAACAGCGGCTTCTAGCTCCATAATTACGGGTAGGTGATCGCTGAAATTGTACAAAGCGGACGAAATATAGCTCGGTACCGAAATATTATTAGAGTTAATCGAACCATTAAAGAATGACCCATCTTGGCCCAGACCATAATAATTGGTGAAGCTTACTTTATGAGTGTTATTGATAATGGCATCAGAGCTTAAAATAAAGTCGAAACGATCGTCCATACCTCCGCCGCTAAAGCAACCCGAAGAAGAAGAGTGAGTGCTTTGGGTATGCACAGTGGCAAAATTGCTATTGTTGTTCCAGCTGCCCAATTGGTTTTCGGGGTCGTTAAAGCTAATAGAGGGTTGAGGGCTATAGTTTACTAAATTTTGAAAGGCGCTTTCGCTAGATGTGTAGACATTAAGATCGCCGGCAAAAAGTAAATTATCGATGCTAACATTACTATCGATATAACTCATTACTGCGGCAGTGGCTTTTTCTCTTTCGGCTCTTTCGGCACTGCCATTACCCGCTTTTAGGTGCGCCACGAAAATACCAATAAAGGCGGTATCAACTCCTGGCTGACCGAGGGCGGCATCTTTTACGTAAAGGCGGTAATAGTCAATCGGTCGTATTAAAGGGAAGTTGTTTAAATCGAAGGTAACCGCATCTTGAAAGTCGAGTACTAGTTTTTCGTTATTGAAGAACATCATATTAGCTATACTCGAGTTACCCGCGAAATTGCTGCCGGCGCGGCTGAAATGACTAATGCCATCTACATTTAAAATATCGCGCAATACAATGAGGGGATTAACGCCAATGGCACCAAATTCATTTACCACTAAAAGGTCGGGAGCGGCGTAGGCAACAATGTTTTTTAGATCATTATCTCTTTGTAAACTTCCTACGGTATGCGTGCAGGGGGCCGAATTTGTCTTGTACCACATCAAGTTATAAGTCATAACCTTAATGCTTTCAACTTGAGCAAAACCTTGCAGCGAAAGGGCTACAAATAACAACGATAGAACACTTTTAAACATAGCCTTCATTTGGGGCGCGAAGATACAAAAGCCACCACATCTAATGTTAGCTTAATCTTAATTATCGTCGTCTTCATCCCATTCAAACTGTAGGCCGGTTCCTTTTTTCTTAGGCTCTTCTTTTTTTAGGATTTTCTTAAGCTCTTCTTTTTGCTTCTGTAGATCTGTTTGTAAGGCTTTTCCGAGTTCTTGGGCTTCTACTTTTAGGGAAGGATTGTCTACGGTGCCGACAATACTAATGGGTACACGGTGATCATCATCGCGTTCTTCCACTTTTAAAAACTCGTCAAATTCACTGTTTTTAGCCTGGGCTTTGCGCTTGCTAAAGAGAACGTCGCTTAGGCGTAAGCGGATTAAATAATCAATTTCATTTTCAAAACTGTGGCTGCCACTTAGCTCCATATTAAGCACATTGCTACTTATGGTCATTTCGGGAATGCTAATTAATCCCTGATCTATACTAATGGTATTGGTGAGCTTATTGAAACGAACATCTTTTAACTCATCCACATCGGCGAAGCGCGAAAGCGCAAGCATAGGTTCGTAATCTTTTAAGCGGCCTTGGTCGATAGACATGCTTGAACTTAGTTTTAAGCTGTTTACATCAAGGCTTAAAGTGGGGCTTAGTTGGGCACTAAAGCTAGATACGCTGCTTAATCGTCCTGATAATTCTTCGGCGGTTATCGTTTCTTGTCCAAAGTTCTCGAAGCTTTTAAAGATGGACTCAATCTGCAAATCAGCGGTTTGCAACTGGGCGTTGAGCTGGTATTGTACTCGATTACTTAGGTCTAAATTAAAGGCACCTTCATAACTTCCTTCATCTGCTAAGAGCGAAATATCTTCCCCTTTAATGAGGTTTTCACTCACAATTAATCGTCCCTTAAGCATTTTAGCAGAGAAGTTTTGGTAGCTGAAGGCTTTCAGTTTTAAACTAAAGTTGGCTTGCAGGCGGCGCGCGAATTCAATATTGCTAGTATTACCTGACGGTTCCTCTGTTTGTTGAACAAAATCTTCTAGGGCAATTTGATTGCTCTGTAATTCGGCATTTAATCCTAAAATGGCATCTTCTAAAAGTAAGTAAGACCAAAGATTAGTGATGTTTCCGTTTAGTAAAATATCGCTCTCGCCCGTTTTAAAGCTTAAATTTTCAATGCGAATTTCATTGCCTTGGGCGCTTAATTTGCCGGTCAAGTCCTCAATATCTTGTACTAGATTTTTAGAAGAGATGCTAATCTCCTTGAGCTGAATAAAGCCTTCAATTTTAGAGGCTTGCAGTTCGGATTTAGACCATTTCGCCCATTCTTTAAATTTGCCTTCAATTTGTAAATCTGCCGCCGCGCTGCCGCTAGAAATGTCGAGAGAATCGAAGGGTAAAAGTTTCAGCCATTCTTCTGCACTCAAATCGGCTTTAAGATGCAGGTCAATTTGTGGATGGATTAAGTTTTTAATGGAGCCAGTTAATGCAATAGACTCGTCGCCCTTTTTAAGTTCACGTAATTCCAAAACATCAGTATCACCTTCCGAACGGTAGGATCCTTTTAATACCAGGTTTTCAAAAATATATGGGCCTTGACGATAACTAAGGTTTTCTCCAGTAAAGGTTATGGATTGACGAAAGGGCTGGTTCTCAAAGTATTCAAATTGGTAATTAAGATTCATTGCTCCCGCGGCCAAAAAATCCCCCGGGACTTTAAACCCTTGGTCTTGATATAATTTTAAGAGCGGTGAAAGTTCGAGCGCATCTGCCTGAGCGGAAAGAACCAAGCCTTCGGGTTCTATATTTAGGGCTAAATTGAAATTGAGCTCATCGGCGAGATTAAGGTCTTGCAGTTTTAGTTCTTGCTTTTCGCCAAAGTCTTGGTAGGTCCAAGCGCTAATAAAAGAAGTCGGTTTTGAAATATAAATTTCCTTTTGATATTGGATGTGATTTAAAAAGGCATCTATTTTTCCGTTTAAGTTGAGTTGCTGATCGCCTAAGGCGCCTTTAAAAAAGGCAGAATTTATATCGGCTCTAAGGTCGATGTCTTCATAGCGATCGCGGTAATTGAAGGCAATATTTTTTAGGAAAATCCCTGCGAGACTTAGCTTGGAATCGGAACTACTGTCGCTGCTGGAAAATATATCCCAGTTCTGTTTAGCGCCATATTTTTCTAGAGAAAGGCGTCCGTTTTCGAGACTTATATTTTCAATATTTATGGAGCTACTTAAGATTTGCCACAGATCAAACTGCAAGTATAATGACTCTACACTAAAAAGAGTGTCTTTAAAGCCTTGGGCGCCAGGGCTAAAAACATTTTCCAGCTTAATGGCCGCTTGCGGAAATTTGGCAAGACTTAATTCTATGGCACCGACGCTAATAGGGGCTTTTAGATTTTGGTTTATGCTGTCTACAGCAAGGGCTTTAATATCGTCTTGACGATAATACAATAAGGCTACAAGCAGCGCCACCACGAGGCTTAGCGCTGCTGTAACTTTAAGAAAAAACTTAGTCAATTTTTTAATCATCACCTATGTTCTTAAGCCAAACGAAAGAAAAACGGCTTCGGTATATTTATAACGTGAGTTGGACTATAAATTATCGCCTCAGATTTTCACCATTACTGGAAAATCCATATCCCCTTCTAAAAAATGACTTTCCACCCCTCAGCTTTTCACAATAGCCCGCTATTGCTTTGTTGCTTCGGCTTGAATCCCACTATTTGCTTGGGTGCTGAAAACAAATTTCACGTCGAATTTACGTTATAGCATATGAAGCATTTCTACTTCTTTATCGCTTAGGCGTCTCCACTGTCCGCGATTGAGATTCTTTTTGGTAATTCCTGCGAATACCGTGCGATCGAGTTTGGTAACTTCATAACCGAAGTTTTCGAAAATACGACGAACGATGCGGTTTTTTCCGGAGTGAATAATTACTCCAATGTGCTTGCGATCTTTTTCACTCGCGAAGGCAATTTCATCTACTTTAATGGGACCATCTTCTAGTTGAATCCCTTCTGCAATAGCGTGGAAATCGGCTAGCTTTAGGTTTTTATCGAGGCTAACGTCGTAAATTTTACGCGCGCCGTGGCTAGGGTGGGTTAGTTTTTTAGCGAAATCACCGTCGTTGGTGAAAAGCAAAACTCCGGTGGTTTGGCGGTCGAGACGACCAACGGGGTAAATGCGCTCGGGGCCAGTGGTATTCATTAATTCCATCACCGTTTTACGCATCTTAGGATCGTTGGTGGTAGTAATGTAGCCTTTGGGTTTATTAAGTACATAATATACTTTTTTCTCCCCTTTAATAGTTGAGCCATTGAACTTAACATGATCACCTGGCTTTACCTTAAAGCCCATTTCTTGTACAACTTTGCCATTAACTTCTACTAAGCCAGCAGAAATTAATTCGTCCGCTTCGCGGCGAGATGCGATACCCGCTGTGGCTAGGTATTTATTAAGACGGGTTTCGTCGGTTTTGGGTTTTACCAGACCTTGTTTTTTTAAGGTCTCGAATTTTTTACGGGGACCCGTGGGGCGCTTAGGGCCTTTTCCACCCATGCGTGCTTCCGGCTTGGGGCCTTCGGCAGAGTCTTCACGTTTAGTAGTAATTTTACGTGGTCCTTTACCACGGGGGCTGCTACTTTTACCTCTAGAATCTGATCTTCCTTTTTTGTTAAATCGGCTCATGCTTTAATTTTTTGCATTGGGAGCCCTTATCGCCTCTGCCGGTATCACACCGGGAACGCTTCAGGCTATTTTCGGGCGGCAAAAGTACTAATTACTAGTGGATTAGCAAGCGGTGATTTTTGAACCTGAGTTCGAGCTAAAATTATAGCCTTAGATTTTCAAGAAAAGGAAAAAACTAGTCTGGATCGCGCAGCTGTATTGGGCTACCGTAAATGAGCTAGACGAAGGTTATTCGTTTTTATGGGAAAAAATAATAAGTCTATCTTTCTCAGAATTAAGGATAAAAAGCGTCTTCAAGATGCTCTAAACGATAGTTTGGTTCCAGCGTAATGCTAATGATATCGAATCTAGCTTCCGCGAGAATATTCTTGTTTTCCAGATAATAATTTGCGCCACGGGCGATGTGTTTTTGCTTGCTAAGCGAAACGAATTCATAGGGCTTTCCGAAGCTGTCATTGGCGCGGGTCTTCACCTCAATAAATACAATGTGCTTTTTATCGCGGGCAATGAGATCTATTTCCATCTTGCGAAAGCGCCAGTTTTTTTCAAGTAGTTCGTAGCCTAGCTTTTGGATGTGTGCGAGGGCGAGTTCTTCTCCCTTAATTCCTAAATCATGATTTTCGGCCATAGTTAAAGTTTAAAATAGAAGCATCAGAATTGACTTCTAAGGTAACTTTTTCGCCGAAAACGAGCGGGAAGTGATTATTGCTATGGCCAATGGGGAAACCAAAGGCTATAGGGAAATCGAAATTTTGGGCATGACGAGCAATGATGGTTTCAGCGCTTTCTCCGAAAGGGATGCTATTGTCGTTCATGTCGCTCATAGTGCCAACTATAAGGGCTTTGATATTTGCGAAATAGCCGTTGCGAACCAAGTTGTTAAGCATGCGATCTACGTGGTAGAGGTATTCGTCTAGATCTTCAATAAACAGAATTTTCCCGCTAGTATCAATGGCTGTGGGCGAGCCAAGACAGCTGTATAGCATACTTAAATTTCCGCCAATAATTTCTCCTTCTACCCTGCCGAGACGATTATAGGGGCGGGTAGCCGCCTTTATTTGATATGCTTTACCAAAGAGCGCGTCGGGTAAAAGTGCCATGCTTTCGCTGGTGTTTTTGGCAAACTCCAGCGGCATGGGCGCATGGAGTGAAGCGAAGTTGAGGTTCTGCAAGCTGTTGTGTAAAACGCTTACATCGCTATAACCGATAATCCATTTTGGTTTTTCGATAAACTTATCCCAAGAAAGGGCATCAATAATTCGCACCGTACCGTAGCCACCGCGAGCGCACCATATAGCGGCGCAATTTTCATCGTCTAGCGCCTCTTGTAAATCTTCGGCCCTTTGTTGATCACTGCCTGCAAATTGATTTTCTTGGGCAAAGATGTTTTTCCCTAAAACCACTTGCAGTCCCCATTCTTCTAGTTTATCGAGGGCGGGTGCTAGTTCTTCCGCCGAAACTTTTCGAGCAGTGGCAACGATGCGGAGGGTATCGCCTTTTTTTAAAAATTTAGGACTGCGCATAGGCGGCCAGTTCTAGTTCGCGTAGATAAGACTGCACCGTATTTTCCAATCCCATATAGAGGGCTTCAGAAATTAAGGCGTGGCCAATGGAGACTTCTAATAAATTGGGAAGATTCGCGGCGAAGTACTGAATGTTTTCGAGGCTTAAATCGTGACCAGCATTAAGGCCAAGGTTTAATTTCTGCGCTAATTCTGCCGCTTCTTTGTATGGTGCAATGGCTTTGGCGCAATCGATGTGGTAATGGCTAGCGTAAGCCTCAGTATAAAGTTCGATACGTTTGGCCCCAATTTCTGCAGCGGCTTCAATTTGTTTAGCATCGCAATCCATAAAAACTGAAGTGCGAATATTAGCTTTGTCAAACTCTTGTAATACTTCTTTCAGAAAATCGCGTTTAGCTATTACGTCCCAGCCTGCATTGGAAGTAAGCACTCCGGGAGGGTCAGGTACTAAAGTTACCTGCGCAGGATTGGCGGCTAGTACAATGTCGATAAATTTGCGATTGGGATAGCCCTCAATATTAAATTCGGTGGAGACAACCTTAGCGAGGTCTGCAACGTCATTATAACGAATGTGGCGCTCATCGGGACGTGGATGAACGGTGATGCCTTGGCCGCCAAACCTTTCGATGTTTAAGGCGGTTTCTACCACATTGGGCGTATTGCCACCGCGTGCATTCCGCAGGGTCGCAATTTTATTAATGTTAACGGATAGCTTTGTCATTGTGGGCAAAGATAAAGCCTTAGTTTTGCTTTGAATATGAGAGTAGACCAACATATTTTAAATGATTTTAGTGCACTTGATATAAATGAGAGTGTAGCCGATTTGCTTTTAAGCATGGAGGAGCTGAAGATTAATCACTTACCTATTGTTCATGAGGATCAATACTTAGGTTTAATCTCGGAAGATGATTTGCTTGATGTGCAAAATATAGAAGACCATTTGGACAAGCATCTTAAGGTTTTAAAGCCCTATAAGATTAGTGCAGACGATCATATTTATGCGGCCATTAAAACCATTGCCGAAGGAAATTTAACCTGCCTGCCCGTTTTAGATGCAGAAAAAAAGTACATTGGATACTTATCACCGCAGGAACTAGTTTTTGATTTAGGCCGACAAGTAAGTTACAGTGAACTAGGGAGTGTTATAGTTTTACGGGTTGCCATTCGTGATTATTATATTTCCAAAATTTCGCAAATTGTAGAAAGTGAGGATGCCTTAATTTTAGGCCTTCAGCTAAGGCAAGATGGGAATGACTTTATTCGTGTGGCTTTAAAAATTAATCAGCAGGATTTAAGTCGCATGGTGAAATCTTTCGAGCGTTTTGAATACGATGTGGTAGAGGTTTATCATCAAGCGCTTTTTGATGAAGATGCTTCCGACCCTTTTGAAGCTTTAGTGAAATACTTGAATATCTAAATTAATGAAGGTAGCCGTTTTCGGAAAAGTGATTAGCCCAGAGGCTCGTCCCGATATAGAGACTTTACATCACATTTTAATAGATGCGGGTATCGACTTTGTTGTTTTCGAAAGCCTCAATAACTTCATCGTAGAACACTGCGATTTAGGTTTGAGTTTCCCTACTTTTTCCAATCATAACGACCTGATAAACCACGCCCCCGACTTCTTAATAACTATTGGAGGCGATGGTACTATATTAGATGCAACAACCTTAGTGCGAGACTCTAAGATTCCGATAGTAGGGATTAATACGGGTAGACTAGGCTTTTTGTCGAATGTAAGTAGAGATAAAATTCAGGAGGCAATTGAGGCCCTGATCGCAGGGAAATACAAGCTAAGTGAAAGAAGTTTATTGGCTTTAGAAAGCGATGCTGTAGATACAGAAATGCCCTTTGCTTTAAATGAGGTAACGGTTAGCCGTAAAGATACCACGGCCATGGTAACAGTAGAGGTAACTATTGACGGTGAGTTTTTTAATAACTATTGGGCGGATGGCTTAATTGTAGCTACTCCAACAGGTAGTACCGGTTATTCTTTAAGTTGTAATGGACCGATAATTATGCCTGGTGCTAAAACCTTTGTGCTTACTCCCATCGCCCCGCACAATCTAACCGCTCGTCCTTTCGTTATCCCCAACAGCTGTAAAATTAAATTAAAGGTAACGAGCCGCGAAGAACAGAGCTTGATATCTTTAGATTCCCGTATTTACTCGGTTCCCAATGGCACAGAAATTAGTTTAAGTTTAGCTGATTTTACCATCGCTTTGGTAGAAACTAAAAACGAAACTTTCGCCAAGACTTTAAGAAATAAGTTGATGTGGGGTTTAGACAAGAGAAATTAATACGAGAATCCTACTGAATTATTTATATTTGCGCTCCCAAAAATGAAGCTTAAGCAATTAATAATCAAATCAATAGTACTTTTACTGCTGCCTTTTTTAGGTCGTAGTCAGTACTTAGAAATCGGAATTACCGGCGGAGGGTCCAATTTTTTAGGCGATGTAGGTCCCTATTCTTTCGATTTACCGCAGGGATATCACGCGGGTTTTTTAATGCGTTATAACTTCAATCGTTTTTGGTCCATCCGCGCCCAAGCAAATTATGGTTTAGTGCAATCCGACGATGCGCGTTCTTCCATTGCTCTGCGCAATGAGCGCAATTTGTCTTTCCGCTCGGTGGTGCGCGAGGCTTATGTAGTAGCCGAATTTAATTTTTTCGAATATCAGCCAGGCACCAAGCTTTGGCATACTCCTTATATTAATGGTGGCTTTGGAGTTTTTAGTTTTAATCCCGAAGCACAATTTGATGGCAATTGGTACGAATTACGTGAATTACGTACCGAAGGTCAAGGTACCTCGGTGGGTAATTCAGCGCCTTATGCGGAAGCGAGTTCCTTCTTTATTTTCTCCTTGGGCTATAAGTTCGCATTAGGTTCATTCACCAGTCTAGCAATAGAATCAAGTTTTAGATCGACATATACCGATTATTTAGACGATGTTAGCGGCTTTTATGCCGATCCCATGGTGCTGGAAAATGAGGTTTCGCTATTAGCGGCAAATTTAGCCGACCGCAGTTTTAGCGGCAGCGACAAGGAAAATATTTTACGGGGCGACCCCAGTAATCAGGATTGGTACATTTTCACAGGGATTAGCATCCAATTTAAATTCGGCGAACTTTATGAAAAGTGCGCAAATTTTGTTGGAAATTAAGGAATACTATGAGCCTAAAGGAAGAAATTAGGGATTCGATAAAAAGGCCCCAGCACGTTGCGATTATTATGGATGGCAACGGTCGTTGGGCTAAAAAGAAGGGCTATATAAGGTCTATTGGTCACGAAAACGGGGTTGATGCCTTGCGTAATATTGCTACCGCATCTGCGGAAGCGAATATAAAATACCTGACTGTTTATGCCTTTAGTAGCGAAAACTGGAACAGGCCCAAAGCTGAGGTGAAGGCCTTAATGTCTATTTTGGTTTCGAGCTTAAAAAAGGAGTTGAAAACTCTTCAGGATAATAAAATACGCCTGAGAGCCATTGGTGACAGCCTTTCATTACCCAAAAATTGCCAAAGAGAATTGGCAGAGGTAATGGAGCTGACCAAGGACAACGACCACATGACATTAACTTTAGCGCTAAGCTATGGCAGTCGTGAGGAAATAAAATTAGCCGTGCAAAAGTTGGCCCGTGAAGTGGCCGCAGGGGAACGAACGGCAGAGTCGATTGATGAGAAAGCGATTTCGAGAGCTTTATACACCGACTTTTTACCCGATCCCGATTTATTAATTCGCACTAGCGACGAATATCGCATTAGCAATTATCTGCTATGGCAGATTGCCTATAGCGAATTGTACTTCACTCCTAAATTATGGCCCGACTTCGGTGCAGAAGATTTCTACGAGGCCATCGTATCTTATATGAATCGCGAACGACGTTTTGGAAAGACGACTGAGCAAATAAAATCTTTATCTTAATAATGCGGAAGCTTCTCTTAGCCCTGGCTATAGCATTTGTTTTTAGTCCTGTTTCTGTGGTTGCCCAAGATGGGGGAATAAATATATTACCCGGACAAGAATACGAAATCGGTGGAATTCGTATTAGTGGATCGGATAACCTCGATAAGCAGGTTATTACATTAATTTCGGGTCTGCAGGTGGGCGATCTGATTACCCTTCCGGGAGATAAAACCACGAGAGCCATCGAAAACTTATGGCGTCAGAAATTATTTGATGATATCGGCATTTTTGTAACCGAGGTGCAAGGGAAAGTAGTTTTCCTAGAAATTCGCTTACGGGAATTACCCAAATTAAGTAAATATGGTATTCGCGGTTTAAAGAAAGCGAAACGCGATAACCTGCGCGATGAGCTCGATTTAAGCAGTGGCGTTATTGTTACCGAAAATCTTATTGTGAATACGCGCAACCGCGCACGCGACTTCTTTATTAAAGATGGCTATCTAAATGCTAGTGTTAAGGTGGTGAAGCGATCGGATACAACCCGCAGTAACTCAGTTATTCTCGATATCCTCGTGGAAAAAGGTGAGAAGGTGAAGATTAAAGATATTAACTTCATTGGTAACGAAAATCTTACGGATCGCGATCTGCGTAAAGCGATGGATGAGACCAAACGCGCGCGTTTTTGGAATATCTTTAAGAGCTCTAAACTCTTAGCCGAGGAGTATAAAGAAGATAAAAAGTTAATTATTGAAAAGTACAATTCGGAAGGATATCGCGACGCGCGTATAATTTCGGATACAGTTTATGCGGTTGAAGCTGATCGCATAGGCATTGATATAAAAGTAGAAGAAGGACGAAAGTATTACTTCGGTGATATTAGTTGGGTAGGAAATTCAAAGTATAGCACGGAAACTTTAGCTGAGGTTTTGGCTATTAAAAAGGGCGATGTTTACGATGCTAGTTTCTTGCAACAAAGGCTTTTTGGCGATCCTGCAGGAACAGAAGTATCAGCGCTTTACCTGGATAATGGTTATTTATTCTTTTATATGAATCCCGTGGAAGTTTCGGTGGCCAATGATACCATCGACTTGGAGATTCGGATGCAAGAAGGACGCCAAGCAACTATTAACAAGATTACCATTGTAGGTAACGACCGTACCAATGATCACGTTATTATGCGTGAACTGCGCACTAAGCCCGGTGAGTTATTCCGCAGAAGTGATATTCAAAGATCGATGCGTGAATTGCAGCAATTAGGTTTTTTCGATCCGCAGAAATTAGATGTAAAACCACTTCCAAATGCCGAAACGGGCACGGTGGATATCGAGTATGTAGTGGCGGAGCAATCTACCTCACAGCTCGAATTACAAGGTGGTTGGGGTGCCGGACGTATTGTTGGAACCTTAGGCCTGAACTTTAATAATTTCTCGGCCCGCAACATGTTTAAGAAAGGAGCTTGGGCACCTTTACCTGCCGGTGATGGGCAAACCATAAACTTACGTGCCCAAAGTAATGGTCTTTTCTTTCAATCCTACAGCGCTTCTTTTACCGAGCCTTGGCTAGGAGGGAAAAAACCTACCTCTTTAACGGTTTCGTTCTATCATAATATTCAAAACCTTTTTGGGGTGCCTAGGAGTGATCCTAATTATCAAGGTTTAAGTATTACTGGGGTTACCATTGGATTAGGTAAACGTTTGAAATGGCCGGATGATTATTTTACCTTCTTTCAATCCATCGACTTTCAGCGTTACCGCTTATTCGATTATCCTTTGGCCGGTATTAACTTCGGCGATGGACGAGTAAATAATATTAACTATAAAGTGACCTTGGGTAGAAATAGTGTTGATTACCCCATTTATCCCCGCAAGGGAAATCTCTTTAATTTAAGTGCTGAGTTTACACCGCCTTGGTCTTTAATTAATGGCAAAGACTACAGCGACTTAGGTCCTAATCAGAAATACGAGCTTTTAGAGTATTATAAAATTAAGTTGAATAGCTCTTGGTTTACCGAGATCTTACCGAAGACAGTAATTAAGGCGGCTGGTGAATTCGGTTTCTTAGGGTCTTATAATAACGAAATCGGTTTACCTCCTTTTGAGCGCTTCTTCCTTGGAGGTGATGGTTTACAGAACTTCGTTTTAGACGGCCGTGAAATTATTGGTTTAAGGGGTTATCCTAATAACAGCCTTGTGCCAGCGGAAACCCCCGGAACCGGTGGTGCTTTATACAACAAGTTCACTTTAGAACTACGCTATTTAATTACTGAAAATCCTAGTGCTCAGATTTTTGCTCTTTCCTTTTTAGAGGCAGGAAATAACTTCAATACTTTTGATAACTATGAGCCGTTTAGCTTGAAGCGTTCAGCAGGTTTTGGAGTGCGTATCTTCATGCCAATGTTTGGTTTATTAGGAGTTGATTTTGGTTATGGCTTTGATGGTCTTCCACAAACTCCAAATTCCCCAAGTGGTTGGAATACACACTTTATTATTGGACAACAATTTTAAATAACCTATTTTCGCCCGCGTTTTAATTAAGCCTTAAAGCTTTAGGTCTTATGGGGAGGAAATTAATCCTTTGCATATTATGAAATTACATAAGAAATTTGTTCTTGTTTTTCTGGGTTTGGTTTTTGGTTTTGGTTTAAGTGCCCAGCGTTTTGGAATCGTTGATTCTGAATACGTTTTGAAGCAAATTCCAGATTATGATTATGCCCAAAAGCAGCTGGATCAATTAAGCCGCACTTGGGAAGGTGAGATAGAAGCTCTTTTAAGCGAAGCAGATGCCATGCGCAAAAGCTACGAAGCCGAGAAAGTTCTGCTTACCGAAGAAATGAAAGCAGAGCGCTTGGCGGCCATTAGTGCCAAAGAAGAAGAGGCAAAGAAAAGCCAACAGCTGTATTTTGGCTTAGAAGGGAAAATTTACACCAAGCGATTGGAGTTGGTTAAACCCATACAAGATAAAATTTTTAACGCGGTGCAGGATGTTGCCCGTCGCAGGAATTTAGATGTAGTATTCGATAAAGGGAGTGAGCTAATAACCCTTTATGTAAGTGAGAAAGTTGATATTAGCGACGAAGTAATTAAGAAGTTAGAAGAATAACACAGGAAAGAAAAACCAATAAAATGAAAAAAGTACTTTTAGCCCTAGCCCTATTTGTGGGAACAGCAAGCATAGCCATTGCACAGCAAAAAATCGGTCACATTAACGCCGATGAGCTTTTGCAACTTATGCCTGAAACCAAAAAGGCACAAACCGAATTAGAAACTTATGGTCGTCAGTTAGAGAAGGATTTAACCGACATGGAGACGGAGCTGCAAAACAAAATCGACTCTTTTAGGGCGAATGAGAAAATGATGACCACTTTAGCACGCGAAACGAAAACTAAAGAGTTACAAGAATTGCAAATGCGTATTCAAGAGTATAGCCAGCGTGCGCAGCAAGATTTGCAACAAAAGCAAGTAGAGCTATTAACACCAGTAATTGAAAGAGCTACCACCGCGGTGCAAGAAGTAGCGAAAGAAAACGGTTTCTCTTATATTTTAGATAGCTCTCCCAGTAAAGCGGTAGTAGTATTTGCTGAAAATGGTGAAGACATTATGCCCATGGTGAAAGCCAAATTAGCTATTCAGTAAGTAAAGAACAAAATGTAATTTAGCCCGTCATTGATAAAGTGACGGGTTTTTTTATGGAAAAAAATAGACCTATCGGTATTTTTGATTCAGGTGTGGGTGGTTTAACGGTAGCCAAGGCTATTGCCGAACTTTTACCCGCTGAGTCCTTTATTTATTTTGGCGATACACGCCATGCTCCTTATGGAGATAAGTCTTCTCATACTATTCGTGAATACTCGCAGCGAATCAGTCGCTTTTTAGTAGCGCAAAACTGTAAGGCTATCGTAATAGCTTGTAATAGCGCATCGGCTGCAGCCTACGAGCAATTATGCGCCGACTTCCCTAATATTCCTATTATTAATGTAATTGATCCGGCAGTAAAATATATTGCCCAAAGTGAAGCGAGCAAGGTGGGTATTATTGCGACTCGTGCCACGGTGCGTTCTAAGGTTTACGCCCAACGAATCAATGCCGCGAATCATAAGCTCACCGTGGTGCAAAAAGCGACACCCTTATTGGCTCCCTTAATTGAAGAGGGCTTTGCGGGCACCGACGTTAGCAAAGGGGCTTTGGCGCATTATTTAAATCATGGCAGTCTAAAAAATTTAAGCGACTTAATCTTAGGTTGTACCCATTATCCCTTATTAGAAGAGGAAATTGCCGCCTATTTAGGACCTAAAGTTAGGGTTCTAAATTCAGCGAAGCTTGCCGCAGAGGCTTTGCAGGGAATTTTAGCAGCGCAAGGTTTATTGTCCACTTCCGTAGATGCGGCTAAGCGCAAGTTTTATGTCTCCGAAAAAACACCCGCCTTCACCAAAATCGCTAAAATGTTTTTCGGACAGGAAATTCGCCTAGAGGAAAAGTTTTTAAAATCTTAACTTAAGAAATCCTTTACAAGATTATAAACTTCGTCTGGTTTTTGGGCATGTAGCCAATGACCAGCGCCTTCTACCGTTTCGATCTCTGCTTGAGGGAAATGCTCATAAATTACCTCGTAATCCTTAGGCTTGATATACCAAGAATCGCCACCGCGTAGAAAAAGTACCGGCCCATCAAAAAATGCATTAGGCGCAAGGCTGTCGCCCACTTTAATAATTTCGCGTGCAAGAACCGGTAGGTTAAAGCGCCAAGCGAGCTTTCCTTTACTTTCCCAATAAAGGTTTTTAAGTAGAAATTGTTGCACACCAAATTCAAGCTTGGGACCAAAAGCTTCAGTGGCTTCTTTGCGACTTTCAACGCTGCTTAAGTCGAGATTTTCTAGCGCTTCCAAAACCTCCTGGTGATGCGGGCGATAGGCTTTAGGACCTATGTCGGCCACAATTAATGCGGCTACCTTTTCGGGATGGAACACACTGAAAAGCATCGCTACCTTGCCGCCCATGCTATGGCCAAGGATGTTAACCTTTGTAAGATTATTGTCTTCTAAGTATTCTAGTAAGTCCTCCGCCATCAGTTCGTAACTAAACTCATCGCTCTGCGGGCTGCGTCCATGATTGCGCATATCCAGCAGGTGAACGCGGAAGTCAGAGGCCCATTTCTTAGCCAGGCTTTGCCAATTATCGCTCATGCCGAAGAGCCCGTGCATAATAACCAGATTGGGACCTTCACCTAAAACCTGTGACCACAACTTCATAAAATTACTTTTGGCAAAGATCGTATATCTTCGACGAAAGATTCAGTCAAAACCCGAGTTCAACCTAAAATTATAGTCACAGATTTTCACTTTTATTGGAAAAAAACTTGCAAAAAGTCTGAGGCCTAATTTTACATTGAATTCAGGATTAAAAAATATACTGCTCAAGCGTTACTAGATTAGTACTTTTGTAGACTAATTTTTTTGCATGTTAAAAGCGAAACGCTATACGGTTACCGCCGCCCTTCCTTATGCTAATGGTCCTGTACATATTGGTCACTTAGCGGGATGTTATTTACCTTCTGATATTTACGTGCGCTACTTACGTATGAATGGAGCCGATGTGGCTTTTGTTAGCGGCACAGACGAGCACGGCGCAGCAATTAATATCAAGGCGAAAAGTGAAAACACGAGCCCCCAAGAAATTGTAGATCGTTATCATAAAATAATTGGCGATGCTTTGCAGGATGTAGGCATAAGCTTCGATATTTTTTCACGTACTTCTAAAGAAATTCATCACCAAACGGCGCAGGCCTTTTTCACTACCCTTTTGGAGAAGGGTTCTTTAGTAGAGAAAACGACGGAACAATATTATGATACAGAGGCGAATCAGTTTTTGGCTGATCGTTTTATAATTGGCCAGTGTCCCAATTGCAGCTTCCCCGAAGCTTATGGAGATCAGTGTGAAAGCTGTGGTAGTACTCTTAATTCTACGGATCTTATCAATCCTAAATCGCGTTTAAGTGGGGCCAGTCCAGAGCTAAGAAATACGACCCATTGGTTTTTGCCTTTAGATCATTTGTCTCCAAAAATAAAGGCTTATATCGAAAGCCACAAAGACTGGAAGCCTAGTGTTTACGGTCAATCTATGAGCTGGTTGGATTCGGGAGATGGTCTGCAAGCACGCAGCATGACCCGCGATTTAGACTGGGGAATCCCAGTGCCCGTGGAAGGGGCCGAAGGAAAAGTTTTATACGTTTGGTTTGATGCGCCTATCGGTTATATTTCGGCCACTAAGGAGTTAAAAGGTGAGGCCTGGACCGATTATTGGAAAGATGAGGAAACTAAACTGGTGCATTTTATCGGTAAGGATAATATAGTTTTTCATTGCATTATTTTCCCTGCTATGCTTATGGAGCACGGCGGTTATCATTTAGCCGATGAGGTTCCTGCCAATGCCTTTTTAAACCTAGAAGGGGAGAAGATTTCTACTAGTCGTAATTGGGCGGTTTGGTTGCACGAATACTTAGTTGATTTTAAAGATCAGCAGGACGTTTTGCGTTATGTGTTAACGGCTACGGCTCCTGAGTCTAAAGACAATGATTTCACCTGGAAAGATTTTCAAATTCGTAACAATAGCGAGTTAGTAGCAATTCTCGGCAATTTCGTAAATCGGGTCTTGGTGCTAATGAATAAATATTACGAAGGCGCCTTACCAGAAGCAGGCGAGCTATCTACTGCCGATCAAGAAATGCTAGCGAAACTGAAAGAGGCGCCCAATGAAATTGCTACTTCTTTAGAGAAGTATCGCTTTAGAGAGGCCTTAAACGCCTTTATGAATTTGGCCCGCGCTGGAAATAAATACCTAGCCGATGAAGAGCCTTGGAAACAAATAAAAGTTGACCCCGTTCGAACGGCTACTATAATGAATATCGCTGCGCAGGTGGCAGCTCAGCTTTCTCAATGCATGGAACCATTTATGCCTTTTACCGCGGCTAAATTACGCGGTTATTTAGGGATAGATAAAATGTCTTGGGAGAATTTATCTCAACAAGAATTACTCTCGTCGGGAGCGGTACTTAGTCAGGGCGATTTGCTCTTCAAAAAGATTGAAGACAGCGAAATTGAAGCGCAGTTAGCAAAATTAGAAGCTAGCAAGAAAGCTAATGCTAAGCCACAGTACGAAGCCTTAAAGGCAGAGATCACTTTTGAAGATTTCTCGAAAGTAGATTTACGCGTAGCCACTATTATTAAGGCCGAGAAAATGAAAAAGGCCAATAAGTTATTGCAGTTACGCGTAGATTTAGGTTTTGAGGAGCGCACGATCATAAGTGGTATCGCCGAGCATTACAATCCCGAAGAAATTATTGGAAAAAAGGTTTCGGTAGTGGTGAACTTAGCCCCTCGCAAAATGCGCGGCGTGTTTAGTGAAGGGATGATTTTAATGGCTGAAAACACCGCCACGGGCGAATTGGCTTTTTGTGCCACTGATGAACATTTACCTAATGGTGCTGTAATACGTTAAACAATTATTATGAGTCAATTACATCCTGAAACCTTCGAGTTTTTAAAAAAGCTAGCCGCTAATAACTCTAAAGAGTGGATGGATGCTAATCGAGCTTGGTACCAAGAAATCAGGCAAGGTTTAATCAATTTTGCGCAGGTTTTAAACGATGCTTTCGCAGAAGTGTACCCCATGCCAACAGGAGATATTCGCAAAAGCGTGGCTCGTATCAATAACAACCGTCGCTTTCACCCTAATAAGCCCCTTTACAAAGATCATTTTGGATTGATGATGAAGAGGCGATCCCCGAAGCACGTTGATTTTTATATTCATCTAGCACCCGAAACTTGCTTCGTTGGTACGGGTTTGTATCATCCTCCTAAAGAAGCTTTGGATGCCTTACGTGATTTAATTGCTCAAAAGGGTGAGGCCTTGTTGGAGCTGCGGCAGAAGCCAGCTTTTAAAAAGCTTTACGGTGACTTTTCAGGCGAAAAACTAAAAACCTATCCGCGTGGTTTTGAAGCGGACCATCAACACATTGATTTATTGCGATATAAAGATTTGATTATTACCTGTGATCTAGCGCCCAAGGATTTCTTAAAGCAGGATGCCGAACAATTAATGAAAGAATATTTTGCTGCGGCCCAAGATTTTATGGACTTTATTGACGAAGCTTTAGAGCTACAGTTTTAGCAAGGTTATTAAGTAACAAGGCACTTGCTGCAATGCGAACTGAGTGGGGACCTTTTTCAGTTAGACTCCTTCAACTTGTTCCTCTTCTTCTACTATCTTCTTCCAGTTCTTGCGGTAAGCAAACCGTAAAGGTACTGCCTTTGCCTAATTCACTTTCGGCACTAGTGCTACCCCCTTGCGCCTCCGAATAATCTTTACATAATATTAGCCCGAGACCGCTTCCTTGTTCTTGTTGGGTGCCAATCTTACTTTTAGCATTTAAGGCAAAAAGTTTGCTCAGCTCTTCTTGGTTAATGCCAATGCCTTCATCCTTTACTTGAATAATTAAGAAATTCTCTTGCACCTTTACATCAAGTGATATTTGAGTTTGAGAAGGGGGAAATTTAATGGCGTTTTGTAGCAGGTTACGCAATATAACGGTGGTCATGTTGGGGTCAAAAAAATCGCGTTGGGTTGACTTATACTCACTTACTAAACGAATGTTTTCAGCTTTAGCAAGCGCTTCCATATGTTCTAAGGTAGCTCTAAGACAAGGTCCCAGCATTTTGCTCACTTATATTAGTGGTATGGCCATGCAGTTGGCCTTTCGACCAGTGCAGCATATCATCTAACATATAAGAGGTCCCTTTAACCAGCTTTAGCAAATTGTGGTTTAAGCTAGCACGCATCGAGGGATCTAAATCACCAGCTTCATTTAGTTGTAGGTAACCTTCAATAGAGGCGAGGGGATTTTTTACATCATGGGCAAGTATCGAAAGTATTCGGGTAAGGTCTTTATTCGAATCTTTAAGATCATGCTCTTTGCTTAAAATGTTTTTGTGCTGAAGAATAGCGCGTTCCTTTTGTTTTTCATAGGCAGCTCTTACCATGCTGAACAGGAGGCTGATAAAGAAGGCACCAATAATATAACTCAGCACTAGATCTAAAACTCTCACTTCTTGCGAGGGATATTCGGTAAGCCAAGATGCGTCGACGTAAAAAGTATAGAGTGCAATAGACGCAAAGATTATTGAGTGAACCAGCGCCCAAATCCATTGCAGTTGCGAATTGGTAGTGGCGGAAAGAAAAACTAGATTAATATAGCTAAGCAACAAGGTAGGGCCTTCATAACCACCATTGATGAAAAAATTAGTACCAAGGAAAAGGTAGCCAAAGATAATTACCATCCACTAGGCCCAGTAAAAGTGCTTCATAAAGCGAGATAACCAAAAGGCAATGGATAGAATTATTTCGCCAATTATAATGACGAAGACGATGTCCCAAAAACCAAGAAAAATGGAAACTACTAAGGCGGCATTTCATGCTAAAGCAATAATAAAGCAGATCTTATGGAAAAGAACTTCACGCAAGGAAAATTCTTCTTCCGTGCCTATGATTTGCTCATATATATTTGCTGTGCCCGTGGTCAATTTAACAGGAAATTTTAGTCGTAAAGGCTGCGCTCGGCATCTTCTTGAGGCTTACTGGCTGCGGGTGTGCGTTCCACCTTAGTTACAAAATATTTAGTAGAGCCACGCCAAGGCAAAATACGGTAGCGTTCGATATAGTGGAGGTTAATTCTTTCTCCACTGAGGGAAACCTCCTGCAAAAGTTTGATGGTTTGCGCGTCATCAGATTGGATGGAAAACTCGAAAACCTCTGACAGTTGATTATTACTGCTTACCGCGCCAAAGCTCCGTATGTTTAGCTGACCTTCCCAAGTCTTAAACATTACGCCTTTTTTGCTGAGCTTAATGACCGTGCCGGCACGGACCCCTTCTGAGTAAACACCGAAATAAATAAAGCTTAAATATCCTAATCCTGCTAAGAGCAGTATGCTTAGACTAATGGTGATTATTTTGCGCATGGTTTATTTTGAAAGATTTTTAGTTTAAACCTGAGTTTCCTGTAAAATTAACCCTCGGGCCTCTTGTAAATAGTGGGTTTTAAGCCGAAGCGCTGAAGCAATAGCGGGCTATTGTGAAGGGCTAAGGCACAGAAAAACCCTTTTTACAAAAGGCTTAGCCGTGTTTTTCAATAAAAATGAGGATTCTGAATCTAGATCGTCCAGCTATAGCGGGCTAAAGCAAATGAGCTAGATTCGTCTTTTCCTTTTCTTCAAAATCGGAGACCATAATTTTAAGCCGAACTTAAGTTTTAACAAAGATACATTTTGTGTTGCCTCTTGTGGCATAGAAAAGAGGTAATTAATTTTCCGCTGGGCCTTTGCCTGTGAAATTTCTTTTTAGTGTTACTTTGCAACCCCAATTTTACGTCGAAATGACGTTTTTAAAATAGGGCTCCGTAGTACAATGGATAGTATGCAAGTTTCCGGAGTTTGAGATGCAGGTTCGATTCCTGCCGGGGCTACAAATATTTGGAATTAACCCTTGTTAGTCAATAGATTAGCAAGGGTTTTTGTTTTTCTACTGAAACATAACTGAAACTTTTCTTTCATTTGGGCACATGCTAAAATATAGTGTATCGCCATCTTTTAGATCATCCTCGAAAATCGTGTTTAAAATACGACAGATAATAGAGAGAATCTCCACAAATCCGAAGTAAGGGATTTTAGATTTTGGAAGGGAATTTTGTCAAATGTGTTACTTATAATACCGATGATTGCGACCATCATAGCAAACAAAAAGCAAGACAGGACTGATTTAAAAACTCCACTTTTTCGGTAGCCATCTATTATAAAATGGTTACCGAAAAAGTGGAGTTTAACCCACTGGAAATAGTCAAAGGCAAAGAAAAGTATTTACAAAAAAGACTGAAACAACTTGAAATGGCTAAGGAATAAACTCAAATGTTGTTGTCTGATTATCAGCAACAAAACAGCTTAGTTATAAGATAGCTCATAAGTGAAAATACTGTAATGATCCAGATATGGGCAGCTCTGATTATAATGCTCGTCTTGAAAGCAATGGCAAAGTTTAACAGGCACTTATCAAATCTGCTTGCCTTTATCAGGCTTAACTTATTTGTTAAAATCAACATGCAGGTGTGGCCATACAATCCTTTTGAAGAATGTAATGATCCTCCACAAAATTTGAATTATCTGGGTTTTTTTTCTTGAAATGGATAATTAAACGCAATCAAAGCCTTTAAAAACCTCGGGTATTTTACGGTTTGAAAACGTTTAGGACGCTATTGGAAGTATTCATATAATATCATTTTTAGCTTTATAATTTATTGAAAAGTACTATATTTGCTTATTAATCTTTTAAAGGTTAATTCGTATATTAAGGACTGAATATCAACAATCTATGTATGCGGTTATTAGAGTTTTCAAAGCGTTTCGGTG
>PZPB01000116.1 GCA_003045865.1 Bacteroidota bacterium
CGATCTTGTTCCACTCAATTTAAAATGGTTAAAATGTGTTGCCAATATACACCCTGCAATAAAGTATGTTTCAATCCGCAAATTTTTGACAAAAAAAATACCCAGATCAAATAGACCTGGGCACTTTAGAAGGTTCGAAGCATATTGTTTTTTTTAGGCAGACTGCTTAAAGCTTTCTGCAGCATTGAAGAATAGCACCATTCCTCCATCTTGCACATGGTAGACTTCATCATAAATAACAGGACACAGTCCATAATTTGCAAACTCTTCATAAGCGGTGAAATGCTTAAAACTGAAACCTAAAGCTTGCAATACTTTACGATGCACTCTTTGAATACCCTCACTTTTTAATTCGACAAGAATTTTACGGTTACGTCCTAAAATCCGATTGGTTTTGCGAACAGAATTCAATTCTTCACGATTCCTTTCATTGTGATAAGCATTCCGGCAAGAGCCATTGCAAAACTTTTTATCAGTTCTTCCAACAATGCGGGATCCACACTCTATACATGTATTCATAACAGATTAATTTTTGTTAGGATGATAAAAGTATTTATAAAGCATTTCCAAAGCATGTCAGAAAATGTACTTTCTGCACAAAAAATAGACAGATTGTGAAATCAAGGTACCTCCTGCAGTGCCTTAAAGCTCTCTATTTTTTCATTGTCAATTGTAACAGAAAGTTGATAATGAATGATTTTCCATCCATCTTTTTCCCAAGTCAAAACCGCGGTAGAACGACAAGGCCCCATCCAAGTATTTAGTAGTTCATCGCAAATTGCGAACTGTTGATCTAGGTGAATTTGCCAGTTTCTTTCGCTTGCAACAAATTTCCAAGCCGATTCCCTTTCGAAAGCTTTGGCCGACCATTTTCGTAAATCATCGCGCAACCAGCGCTCCGTTTTGTCGGTTCCAATGTAAATAGCATCTTCACGCATGCTACCAAAAAAATCTTCTGCATTCGCTTCTGCTGCAGCAAGATGCCAGGCATTCATAAATTGATTTAAGGTTTCTATTTGCGCTTCCTCTTGAGCAGCTTCCTTGCTTTGAGCAAAAAGGGATGTGGTAAAAGCTAGAATTAAAAGTAGGATATGAAAAAGTGACTTATTCGCATTCATCAATAAAAAATTTCGGTGGATATCAATTTGTGCGTTAAATTTAGGGCCAAAATTCAAATTTAGATGACTAAAAAATACATTATCTCTTTTAGCTTATTATTAGCATCCATCTCTGTGAAGGCACAAACCGACACGAGTAACAGCGATGACTTTGACTTTTCTGATTTTGAATTAGCGGCACCCGCAGAAAAGGCCTTTTGTAATAATAAGGTATTAGGACAAAGCCCAACCTCGCTTATTGGTCTTTATTATAATCTACAAGGTGGACATCAACTAAATTCTTATGCTTTTGATGATGGTAATGGCAATAAGCTAAACAGCAGTAGTGATATTGGAGCGGCGCATGAAGTTTCTTTAATGGGTAATTTCCCCCTGCTCTCACGCAACAACATATTGATTAATTTAAACGCAATTTATCAGGAGCAACGTTACTCGGTAGATAACTCTACTACAAATAATCCCTTTAATAGTATCATTGAAAACGAGGTTTTAAGAAGAAGCGCCTTAATTTTCACCGTTTTCAAGCCTTTAAATGATCGCACATTTTTACTGGGGCAAATTGGCGCCGAGTTAAACGGCAATTACAATGCTGATAATCGCGAATTGGCCGCTCCATTTATTCCGGCTGCCTTAATTTACGGTTGGAAACCAAGCGATCGCTTGATGTATGGCTTTGGTGTTTCAAGAACCTATTTAGGTGGGGCTTTAAACTACTTACCTGTAGTTTACTATTACCACACTTTTTCCAATGAGAAATGGGGCGTAGAAGCCTTATTACCAGCAAGAGCGATGATTCGCTATCGTTTTAATTCTGAAAAATTACTTTCTTTTGGATACAACTTCATGGGAGCTAGTTACGCCTTAACCAATTTCGGATCTATAAGTCAAGATGTTGCACCAAACTATAACAGTTTAGCTCAAGCTCAAGATGTACAATTAAGACGCTCTGGTATTAGAGCGGGCTTTAATTATCAGCAAGCATTAAGTGGTTTTATCTGGCTGAGCGTTGAAGCAGGTTATCGCATTAACTACAGCTATAATGTAGATGAAGGCGGTGACTTTTTGCGTCTCTTAGGCGATGATACTCCTTTCTTCATGGAGAATGAGTTTACCAATCCCCTTTACTTTACCATTGGCCTTAGCTATGTGAGCCCTTAGGCATCGAGCGGAATTAATAATAATGGAATCTTAGTTTTTTGAAGCGCCTCTTCGGAGGTGCTTTTTAGTAATGCCCGCATAATAAAGCCATGTTGGTGATGGCCTACTATTATTAACTCGGCCTCTAATTTCTCTGATTGCCTGAGTAGGTTTTCGCTCACGTCACCTTCTAAAATGCTAAAGTCGCTTTGCACTCCTTCTTCCTTGAGATTTATACAGAGCTGTTTTAGAAGACGTCTTTCCGCAGCCAATTCGGGCTGTAGATTAATTTGCTCTGAGTCTTCGAGCGGATCGTAAGTAATAGGCTTAGTAACAAGCGTGCTAACATGCACAAGATGTAAATGCGCCTTAAAGGCCAAAGCATACTTTTTGGCTTCCGCGAGTATTTTCGTGCTTTGCCATTCAAAGTCGATGGCGAGAACAATTGTTTTCATGCTAGATCGATTTCACGTGAGTTAAACTATGAATCAAATTTTTCTTACAACAAGACAAGTTTCAATGGTTTATCTGTAGCGGGCCAAAGCAAATGTTTAGAGGCAGGATTACCGGTTTTATTTGGAACGCAATATTTACAAATTGGCTGAAGCTTGATTTTACGTAGAACTTTGATTAAAAAAAAGCTGCCCTAAGGCAGCTTTAAATTTACTTCTTTTTCTGTAATCTAGTCCAGACATCTGTCCGGCCAAAAACTGCAGTTCCCACAAAGCCTCGAACCTCTATTTTATTATCATCCATTAGTTCAATTTTACAATTGTAGGTAGTGCCATTTTTAGGGTCGTATATGGTTCCGTCTAACCACATTTTTTCATCCTCATTATATACTAGATCTTTCATAACTCGGTAGCCCTTTAAAGGCGTTGAGCGCAATGACTCATCTGGGTTGTTTTTATCCAGTCTAGGCGAACCATCTTCTTCGTTGGCTTCTTTTAGCCATACTACTCGTCCGTAAAACTTATTGCCAATTTTATCAATTTTCACATAAGAACGACCGTCGCTGGGTTGCCATACACCTACCAATTTGTCGGCATCTTTAGATTGCGCCATTAAGGCTGGACTGCTGAAAAGCGCTAATAATAGAACCGCTAATAATCTACTCATCTCTTAATTTTCTTTATAATTAACAACTAACTTAATTTTGGACTTTATCGCCATTTCATCGGCATCTCCCGAAAGGTTTAGATCGAGAACCCAGGTGCAACCACTGTCTTCTAAATAAGGTTTTAAGTCGATCTCTTCTGCAAGTTTTAAATTAACAATTGCTCCTTCGGGAAGAGGGTTTAAAGTACCTAAAGTAATCAATTGATTGTTATCGCTAACAACTTGTAAAAGAAGACTTTCGGCGATGCTTTTCTCAGATGAACTTAGTGTTATTTTTGCTTCTGAAATTCCTACCGACTCTACTTGATCGGTTGTTAAACCTGCTTCTTCAATAAGGGTGATTAGGTCCTGATCATTGTCCATGGTAAGGGTATTTGCTGCGTCTTCAAATAGCATTTCTCCCTGTAACATTAAGTTTTTCTCTACTTCTAATTGGGCCAAATCTGCCGAGCAAGCTGCGAGAGCAATAAAGCCTAGAAAGAATATAATTTTCCGCATATTATGTTTTTTGGCTAAGATATAGGCCAGAGGTGATAAAATAAAATAAAATTTTGCCCTTGTAAATGAAGGTGAATCCTAGGCTTGGCTTGATTCATTAAGAAAATGACTTCAGATTAAAGAAAAGTTCGCAGAAAGAAGATAGTTCGCTTTCTATTTTAGAACTTTACCGCGAAAGGGTCCAAACCCTTCTTGCGAAAGCAAAAGACTCTTAATGAATAAGAGTTATTGATACCAATTTATAAATGACATTTTCGGAATTAGAATTAAATGACGACCTCCTCGAAGCCTTAGGCTATATGAATTTTTCGGAGGCAACCCCAATCCAAGAGCAAGCAATCCCCGTAATTTTACAAGGAAAAGATATTATCGGCTGTGCCCAAACGGGCACTGGAAAAACGGCTGCTTTTGTATTGCCCATCTTACACAAATTACAAGCCCAAAGAAATAAAGGGATAAACACCTTAATCCTTTGCCCCACAAGGGAATTAGCGATTCAAATTGAGCAGCAAATTCAAGGATTGGCTTATTTTAGCGACATTACTACTTATGCAGTTTTTGGGGGCGGAACAGGTCCAGAATGGGAAGCGGAAAGACGCGCATTAAGTCAGGGTACGGATATTATTATTGCCACTCCAGGCCGCTTATTAGCGCATATTCGCAACGAGTATGTACAATTAGGAGCGCTTCAGTATCTTATATTGGATGAAGCGGATCGCATGTTGGACATTGGTTTTTACGATGACATCATGAAAATCATTCAAGAAGCGCCAAAAGAACGTCAGAGCCTGATGTTTAGCGCTACCATGGCACCTAAAATTCGTAAACTAGCCAAAGATATTCTTAATGATCCTTTTGAAATCAACCTCGCAGTTTCCAAACCAGCAGAAGGTGTAACTCAAATGGTTTACATGGCGCACGAAGAGCAAAAACAAAGCTTAGCACGCCACCTTATTGCGCAATATCCTGATTTTAAAAGCATCATTATTTTCTGCTCCACCAAAAAGAAAGTAGAAAAACTAGTGGGTTCTTTACAACGTAAGAACATGAATGTTGCGGGCATGAGTAGTGACTATGAGCAAAGTGAACGTCAACGCATCTTACAGCAGTTTAAATCGCGCCAAACACGTATAGTTGTGGCCACCGACGTATTAAGCCGTGGTATTGATATCAAGGATATCGATTTGGTTATAAACTACGATGTTCCCAATGATGCGGAAGACTATGTTCACCGCGTAGGGCGTACGGCTAGAGCGGCAACCAAAGGTTTAGCTATCACCTTTATTAGCGGGGAAGAGATATACAAATTCCGTCGCATCGAACAATTTGTGGAGCGTGAATACGAGAAACTAAATCCACCCGAAAGTTTAGGCGAGGCCCCCCGTTGGGATCAACCGCAAAGCAAAGAACGTCGTGGCGGATTTAATCGCAAACCTCGACCTAAAAAAGCATCTAGCGGCCAGGCTAGCCATGGCGGTAAACGCCCATTTAGACCAAAAGGAAAAGGCCAAGGCGCCAATAAAGACAATAACGCCGGTCCCAAACCTCTATAAAAGCTTCTGTGACGAAAGCGACCCGATTAATTCTAATTCTTGGTGCTATCGCGGCACTTGGCCCTTTAAGTATAGATATGTACTTACCGGGTTTCCCCGAGATGGCGAAAGACTTAGAAACCGAAATAGAGTTGCTAAGCTTAAGCTTAACTGCTTATTTTATTGGCATTTCTCTCGGGCAAATAATTTATGGACCTCTTCTCGATCGTTTTGGTAGAAAACGCCCCTTATTAATTGGTTTCAGTATTTATGTTGTGGCCGCATTAGGTTGTGCAATGTCGCCCAATATAGCCACCTTTATATCTATGCGTTTTCTTCTCGCTTTGGGCGGATGCGCAGGAATGGTGGCTACGAGGGCAATTATTAGAGATAGTTTTGAAGCCAATCAAGTGGCACGAGCATTTTCGGCCCTTATTTTGGTAATGGGCGTTGCTCCTATTCTGGCTCCTCTTTTAGGCGGTGTGATTTTACAAAACTTCGGTTGGCCATTTATCTTTTTCTTTTTGGCAATCTATGCCTTGTTGATTTTAATTTTCTCGGCCTTGTTTTTAAAGGAAAGTCATAGCGGTGACGAAAGCGTTTCCTTATGGCCTAAACAGGTTTTTATTCAGTATGAGAAGGTTCTAAAAAATCGCAGCTTCTTCGTGTACGGTTTAGCCGGCAGTGTAGCCATGGCAGCCATGTTTACTTACATATCAGGATCCCCTTTTGTAGTGCGTGAAGTTTTGGCTTTTGATGAAATATATTTTGGATGGATTTTCGGAGCCAATGCTATCGGCTACATCAGTGCCAGTCAAATTAATCGCCGTTTATTAAAAAGCTATTCTACCCAACTTATTTCCCAGAGGGTTTCGTGGGTATTCGGATTTCTTTCTTTATTACTAATTCTGCAGGTCGTTTTAAATTTGCCGAATACGTATTTATTCCTCTTAAACCTCTTCCTATTTCTTTCTTGCCTTGGCTTCATCAATCCCAATATGCAGGCTCTGGCGCTCAGCCCTTTTACTAAAAATGCGGGTGTAGCCTCGGCTTTAGTGGGTGGCTTAAGAATGTTAAGTGGCGCCATTGCCTCTTTGTTAATCTCGCTTTTACACAATGACACTGCACTTCCCATGGGTTTATTAATGGGAATGGCAGGTTTAGGTTTTTTCCTAATCCTAAGATTTAGTAAAGTAAAAGCTCAATCCAATTAAATGCTATGCATAATTTCTGTATTGTTACTGTTTTTCATGCTATCGATCAAAATATAAAAGGTAATACCGCCGCAGTTTTAGAACTTAAGACCGAGCTTGCTACCAAAAGTTGTGCGGCCTTAGCGGAAGAATTTAATCAACCTGCCACTAGTTTTATTCGAAAAGAAAAAGACGGGCATTATGCCGTTCGTTGGTTCGCCCCAGATGGTGAAATTGGTCTTTGCGGTCATGGCTCACTTGCCATCGCTGCTTATCTACGTGAAGTGAAAGGTGAAGATAAAGCGACCTTGCATTTTAAGGATGGGATTATTCAGCTTGGTTTTAATGGTGAGCATTATTTTATTTGGATAGAACCGATTGAAATTATTGAACATAAAGCGCCACCGGTAGGACTAGCAGAGGCTTTAGGAACAAATGTTGTCGACTATTTCACGACCAATAATAAGGACATCGTTTTAGTAAGTAGTGAAGAGGTTTTAAAGAATTTAAAACCCGACTTCCCCGCTCTAGCACTGCTGGATCCTTTTGGATACGCGGTTTCGGCGCCAGGAAATGACTCTGATTTTGTCTCGCGCACCTTTGTTCCTAAGGTGAAGCAATTGGAAGATCACGCCACTGGTTCCTCCCATGCTATCCTCACCCCTTTTTGGAACGAACGCCTAATGAAAAGTGAAATGACAGCTTATCAATTAAGTCCGCGTGGTGGTTATTTTATTTGCGAAATGCACCTTAATAAAGTATTGCTAAAAGGCAATGCTAAAATCTGGGCCCAGGGCGAAGCCGTGAAAAGCTATGAACTTTAAGAGTATTTTTTTCTTTAATCCTTATGGACTGGGAAATTGACAAGCATAACAGACATTTAGAAATTGCCCGAGGCGACAATAATGAATTGTATCGTCTAATTCGCGAAGGAGAGCATCAGCAGCTCGACTTTAAATTTAGGATAGACAGCAGCACTAAAATTGCGCGTACTCTATCCTCTCTTGCCAATTGTGACGGCGGCCGCTTATTAATTGGCGTAAAAGATAATGGGAAAATCACCGGCATAAACCCAGAAGAAGAGTATTTTATGATAGAGGGCGCGGCGGAATTATACTGC
>PZPB01000117.1 GCA_003045865.1 Bacteroidota bacterium
AAAAGGCGACCAATAATAATTACGTCTTGGAAGTTCACTGTCCACACCGTTTCTCCTTTGTTAATGGGAGAAGTAGCATGAATTTGAACACCTACGTTCCCTGCTGGGTGCGGTCCGTTATAACGCGTAACTACGGTATTAGCTATGCCCGTAAAAGCTTCGGAAGGATTGTTGCTTCCATCAACCCCTAAATGCACTTTACCATCGGTAAGTTGCTGTAGGGCTTGAATTCCCAATTTAAACTCTTCTTCTTGACCATGAACCACAAAATCCGCATCGGGCGCTAAGGGTGCACTATCAAAACAAGAAACGTAAATATCACGCGGAGCGCGATTTGGATTCGCAACAATGTTATAAGGACGCTGTCTTACAAAAGGCCAACAACCTGCATTTAACATTTTCGCTTTTACGTCCTCGCGTGAGGAGCTGCTTGGATTACTACTTCCGAAATCACGGTATTTTGTTTCTTGATCGGCAAGAATACGAACTTCGAGAATCTTGCGTTTCTCTCCGCGTACCACCTCTACTACTTCACCACTAACAGGTGATGTAAAGAGAATATCGCTACGATCTTTGTCATAAAATACCGCATCACCGGCTTGAACTTCGTCTCCCTCTTTAACTTTAAGTTTGAGACGGATGGCTGGAAAATCTCCAGGCTTAAGGGCGTAGGTGCTGGGAGCTGCCGTCGAAGCATAAATCTTCTCTGCTGAACCTTGTAGCTTTATATCTACCCCTTTTTTAATTTTGATAACCTCTGGCATTCGGATGTAATCAAAAAATTGTCGTTATTATTGACTGCAAATTTAAGACGAAGCATGAGCCTGCCTAACTTGCAGATAATTTAGAGCATTTCTAAATTGAGCGCGAAGGTACAAACTGAAGCATTTAATTCTAAAGCTTGCACAGATTTTTTAGCAATAATTATGAAGATAAGATCCTTAATAAAATCCCTCAGCCTACTTCTTGGGGCTAGCACTCTTGCTTTCTCTCAAAATCAGAGTCCTGCCTATTTTACCGGCGGCCCCCTAGTTTACGATGATCACGTTTATCAAGAAGGAATTTTGAGCGTGCGTTTTGCACCAGCTGGAAATGATTTAGCCATGCCCATTATCGCGCTAAACTCTGGGCAGCAGCTCGAACTTAGTTTTGATGACCTCTACGAAGAGTTTAGCGATATGTCTTACACCATTTACCATTGTAATGCCGATTGGACTCCCTCAGACTTGATGCGTAATGATTACAGCTCCAACCTAGCAGACGAGTACATTCAAAACTTCGAATATTCGCTCAATACTTTCATCCCCTACACCAATTACAAGCTTAGTATTCCAAACCAAAAAGTAAGACTCACCAAATCAGGCAATTACTTGCTGGTAATTTATCGTAACAATGATAAATCACAGCTAGTTTTAAGTCGCCGCTTTATGGTTTACGAGGAAATTGTAAAAGTAGGAGCATTGGTAAAAAGAGCCACACGCGTGGAAAAAATGCAAACCCACCAAGAAGTAGATTTTGAAATAAACCATAGCAACTACGCCATTCCTAATCCTTTTACCGACCTAAAAGTGATATTGATGCAAAACCAACGTTGGGATAATAGCATCGATAACCTCAAACCACAATTTCTGCAAAACGCAAAGTTAATTTACCAATACGACGATGAAAACACTTTTGCTGGTGGTTCCGAATTTAGATTTTTCGACCTAAAAAATCTCTTTTCCCTCAGCATGAATGTTAGAAAGATTACCCAAGATAGTTTATTCACAGCCTATCTCAACCCCGACATAACACGAGGAATAGAAAACTATTCGTTTATTAACGACATCAATGGTCAACTGCGAGTTCGTCGCCTAGATGCACCCAACTCCGATAGTGAAGCCGATTATGCTTTGGTCGATTTTTATCTCGACTACCCGCAAGAAATAAGCTCTAAGGTCTATGTTTTTGGCGAGTTAAGCGATTGGAAAATGCTTCCTCAGTTTGAATTGTTTTACGATAATACGCGTAAAGCTTACCGCACACAATTATTGTTAAAACAAGGATTTTATAATTACGCTTATGCCATAGATGATTACACTAAAAGCGGTTCAGATTTAGGATTTTTCGAAGGCAACCATTGGCAAACTTCCAATCAATACCAAATTTTAGTCTATCACCGAGAAATTGGCAGTCGTTATGATCGTCTCGTTGGTTTTGCAGAAATTAGCTCCGATAATCTTTAAGTAAACATGGCGAAAGTTAAAAAAGGAGAAAACTGTCTTAATTGTGATGCCAATATTGGCACCGACAATTACTGCTCCCAGTGCGGACAAATTAACGACACACGTCATCTTACTTTTGGCCAGCTAATTAGCGAATCATTGGCCAATGTGCTCTCCTTTGACGGTCGCTTCTTCAAAACTTTTTTAACGGTTATTTCTAAGCCAGGAAAGGTGGCTCGAGATTTCACCGATGGGAAAAGGGTTCGCTATATGAATCCTGTGCGCTTTTATTTCCTGAGCTCCCTCCTTATTATTTTCGCTATTCAGTACCAAAATAATAATCCTGCAGTGGTCACCGAAGGTGCTAAAACAGAAGAGGGGGGCATCATAAATTTTCAATTAGATAGCACCGAAGAAAGCAGCACAGACTTGACCGCCCTTCTTAGCGAAAGCGAAAAGGAAATTGCCGAAGCGGGTAGCTTTCAAAAAATAAATTTCATGCTTTCGTACCTAAACTTTAAGCCCGATGCAAAGTTGGACGAAGCTCTTGAGGCCCTTTCGCTGGAAAAGGGATTTTTCAACGCATTTCTCTTTAGTCAAGCGGAAAAGATTTACGCTTTCAATAATAACAAGGAGGATAACTACGAAAGCTTTAATCGCGCCTTTTTAAACAAACTTTTTTGGATACTCTTTTTCTATATTCCTATACTAGGCCTACTTCTTAAGCTTATTTACCTACGTCAGAAAATCAACTACCCCGAACATCTATTTTTTGCCTTTTACCAGCAGGCCTTCTTTTTCCAATTGCTGTTCATTTATGTGATTTTTAATCTTAGTACCTTCTTTTTCAGCCTAGTATTGATTATATACGGCTTACATTTATTGTTGGCACTAAAAAGTTTCTACGCCCAAAAGTGGTCGAAAACTATCTTTAAATTTTTCCTCACCAACCTCTTGTCCATTATCAGCTTTATGCTGTTTTTTGTACTCTCAGCAATGATTGTTTTTGTAACTCTGTAACAATGGCCAAAATAGGCGACGATTTAAGCGTAGCAGCGCAATTTTTAAAGGCGGGAAAAATAGTAGCCATCCCTACGGAAACAGTGTATGGCCTTGCGGCAGATGCGCTTAAAGCAGATGCGGTTGCTGAAATATTTCGGGTAAAAAACCGCCCTTCTTTCGATCCCCTCATCATTCATCTCGCTAATGCAGATGCGCTAGATAACTATGTAAAGTCCATAGATGAAACTTTCGTTAAGCTCTACGAACGCTTCTCCCCTGGCCCCATCAGTTATGTCCTTCCCAAAAAGGCCATTATCCCCGATTTAGTAAGCGCCGGACATCCTACGGTAGCCGTGCGTTTTCCAGAACACCCATCTGCGCAAGCATTACTTAAAATGTTGGACTTCCCACTAGCCGCTCCCTCGGCCAATCTTTTTGGTAGAGTTAGCCCCACCAATGCCCAAAATGTGGCAGATCAATTGGGAAATGATATCGACTATATCTTAGAAGGCGGGCAATGCAGCGTAGGATTAGAATCAACCATTATTGACTTAAGTACCGATAAACCGAAAGTTTTGCGTTTGGGCGGCCTAAGCCTAGAAGAGCTCGAAGATTGCTTAGGCGAAAAAATCGATTTCACCCAAAACTCATCGAGTAATCCTAAAGCACCAGGAATGCTCAGTGCCCATTATTCACCCGGTATTCCCGTGGTTTTTGGGCATCTTGGTGAAAACCTAAAAAGGGCAAACCGACAACGCTGCGGTAGCATAAGCTTTTGTAAGCCCATGGCAGGAATTCCCGCTGAAAATCAAAGGGTTTTATCACCGAATGGCGACTTGAAAGAAGCGGCTGCGAAATTATTCGGAAGCCTACGTAGTTTTAAGGCATCAGATATCGATCTTATTCTGGCGGAAGAATTTCCCAATGAAGGATTGGGCCGCGCCATAAATGATCGATTAAAACGCGCTTCTGCTACTTAAGAATATCTTCGCGTTTTTTACGAAGTTCAAAGTTTTGACCGAGGTAAACACGGCGTACTTGTTCGTCTTCTGCCAGCTCTTCTGCACTACCCGACTTTAAAATTTTCCCTTCAAACATAAGGTAAGTGCGATCGGTGATCGCTAAAGTTTCTTGCACATTATGATCGGTAATAAGTATACCAATGTTCTTGTTTTTCAAAGACGCTACAATGCTTTGGATATCCTCAACAGCAATAGGATCTACCCCTGCGAAAGGCTCATCGAGCAGAATGAAATTAGGGTCTACCGCAAGGGCGCGCGCAATTTCCGTTCTACGTCTTTCTCCACCAGATAATAAATCGCCCCGGTTGGTGCGAATATGCTGTAAACTAAACTCATCTAACAGAGACTCGAGTTTGGTTTTCTGCTCCTCCTTATTCAATTTGGTCATTTGCAAAACGCCCATAATATTTTCCTCCACGCTCAGCTTGCGAAAAACACTTGCCTCTTGTGCCAAATAGCCAATCCCTTTTTTAGCCCGTCGGTACATAGGGTCGGTGGTTATTTCCTGATTATCGATAAAAACCTTACCCTCATTGGGCTTGATTAGGCCTACCACCATATAAAAGCTTGTTGTTTTACCCGCTCCGTTTGGACCTAATAAACCCACAATTTCGCCCTGATTAACCTCGAAGCTCACCCCTTTAACAACGGTACGGCTGCGATATTTTTTAACAATATTCTCGGCTCTTAATTTCATGTAAAATTATTTTTGGCCTTTCGGCAGTAGGCTTTTCGCTTGATTTTTCTCAATTCGCTTCGCTATTTTGATGCTTATCTCGTAGAGAATCAGAATTGGCACCGATACTAAAATTTGACTGGCAATATCGGGCGGAGTAATTACGGCCGAAAGTATAAGAATTAAAACAATCGCATGACGACGATAGGTGCGCATAAACTCTGCTGTAATTATACCCGTTTTGGCTAAGAAATAAACTGCAATAGGCAGTTCGAAAATAATCCCTGTCGCCAAAGTAACGGTGCTAACGGTTGAAATATAGGACAATAAGTCTATCAAGTTTGTTACCTCAGCACTAACGGAATAAGAACCTAAAAATTGGAGAGAGAGCGGCACAATTAAATAGTAACCAAAAAGAACACCCAATGCGAAAAGGATTCCGGCAAAAAACAAGATCCAGCGACTGTAATTTTTTTCGCTCTCTTTCAGGCCAGGTTTAATAAAACGCCAAACTTCCCAAAGGATGTAAGGAAAGGACATTATAAAGCCGGCAATCATCGAAACCCACAGGTGCATACTGAATTGACCCGCCATTTTGGTATTTAAAATTTTAAATGGCATTTCATTAAGGCAAAACAATTCTGTATTGCTAATTTCGCGGGAGAGACGACAAAAAACTTCGTAGGTAATAAAATCGGCCTGTTTAGGGCCAAAAATTATCACATCGAAAAGTAAACTTTTAGCAAAGAAGGCTATTAAAGCCATGGTAACTAGAGCAAAAGAGGAACGTATAAGGTGCCAACGCAGGACCTCAAGGTGTTCTAAAAAGGACATATTATCGTTTTTGCTTTCCGCCATGATTTTGAAATAGGCTGCAAAGGTGTAAACTTTTTACTTGCGAAGGTTGATAATTTTAGGAAACACTATTTTTTAGTCGTCGCATTAACGTATATTTAGGCAAATTAAAATTGAAACTGTGGCATTAGCATCACCGGCTTCTGAGGCCCAAAAGCAATTAAAGAAGTTTTTTGGCTTCTCTGGCTTCAAAGGAAACCAAGAAGCAGTAATAGAAAATCTTTTGGCGGGCAACGATACTTTCGTAATCATGCCTACTGGCGGAGGGAAATCCCTCTGTTATCAACTTCCTGCCATTATGCAAGCAGGAACAGCAATTGTGGTGTCGCCCCTAATTGCCTTAATGAAAAACCAAGTGGACAGTTTAAGAGGCTTTGCCGATAATCGTGGCATTGCTCACGTTTTAAACTCGTCCCTAACGAAAAAAGAAGCTGAACAGGTTAAAACCGATATGTTAAGCGGCATAACCAAACTGCTTTATGTAGCGCCCGAATCGCTCACCAAAGAAGATAATATTGAGTTCTTTAAAAGCGTGGAAATTTCGTTCTACGCCATAGATGAGGCGCATTGTATTTCCGAATGGGGCCATGATTTCCGACCGGAATACCGCAATTTAAAATCGATTATCACCAAAATTGGTCGCAAACCCATTATAGGTCTAACCGCTACCGCCACCCCAAAGGTGCAGAGTGATATTCAAAAGAACTTGGGTATGGAAAATGCCGAAGTTTTTAAAGCTTCTTTTAATCGCCCCAACCTTTTTTATGAGGTAAGGCCAAAAACTAAAAAAGTGGATGGCGACATTATCCGTTTCATCAAAAAGATGGAGGGTAAAAGTGGCATTATCTACTGCCTTAGTCGCAAACGAGTGGAGGAATTGTCGCAAACATTACAAGTTAACGGAATACGTTCCCTCCCCTATCATGCAGGATTAGACGCGGGCACCCGCTCACGCCATCAAGATGCATTTTTGATGGAAGATACTGATGTGATAGTCGCGACTATTGCCTTTGGAATGGGAATCGACAAACCTGATGTGCGTTTCGTAATTCATTACGATATGCCAAAAAGTTTGGAAAGCTATTACCAAGAAACTGGCCGCGCAGGTCGCGATGGCGGCGAAGGTCATTGTATTGCTTATTATGCCTATAAAGACGTAGAGAAATTAGAGAAATTCTTAAACGGCAAACCGGTATCGGAGCAAGAAGTGGGTATGCAATTATTGCAAGAGGTTATCGCCTACGCAGAAACCACTATGAACCGTCGCAAGTTTTTACTACACTATTTCGGTGAAGAATTTGACGAAGAAAACGGACCCGGTGCCCCTAACGACGATAATTCTTTGCATCCACGGAAGATGTTTGATGCTAAGGATGACCTAAAATTAGTACTCGATACAGTGTTGGCTACTAACCAGCGTTTCAAGGCAAAGTCCATTGTTGACACCCTTATTGGTAAATCAGGAGCTATTCTTAAACAATACAAAGTACAAGAACTAGATTTATATAACCAAGGCGCCGATCAAGATGAAAAGCACTGGTTAGCGGTGGTTCGCCAAGCCATTGTCAATGGTTTTTTAAGCAAAGACATCGAAAAGTATGGTGTTTTATTGCTTACCGAAAAAGGCCATGAATTTGTAAAGAAGCCCTATACCTTTATGATGGCGGAAGACCATGACTATGAAGAAGAAGCCGGGCAAGAAGAAATTATAGCCAACGAAAAAGCTGGAGCCGCATTTGATCCTAAGCTTTTTGAAATGCTAAAAGAGCTTACCAAAAAGGTGGCAAAAAGCAAAGGTCAGCCGCCTTTCACAATTTTTCAAGAGCCTTCTTTAAATGAAATGGCGCTTCACTATCCTACCAGCTATGATGAATTAAAACAGATTTC
>PZPB01000118.1 GCA_003045865.1 Bacteroidota bacterium
TTACAAGTTTTTTCCAATAAAAGCAAAAATCCTGCATCTAGCTCATTTGCTGTAGCCCGCTACAGTTGCACGATCCAGACTAGCCTTTTCCTTTTATTGAATATCTGAGGCTATAATTTTAGTTCGGACTCAGGTTTAGAGCTGTCTGAAAAATTGCAGGCATAACGGTAGCTTCTTTTTTTGTTTCAGATTTCTCCTTTTTTGCATCCTTAGTATTTAGCATAACTAGGTCTATATTTGAATTTTGCCCAATAAACGCAAAGGGAGAAGTTCAATGTTTTCAAAGCCAGCCGCCCTAACATTTAAGTAGTTTAATCCACTAGGAAGTGAGTCGGTACCATATCTGCCATTAAATCCAGATGAAATACCTGTAACCATGGCCCCTTCTTCATCTAAAATAGGGCGACTAGCCTGCAAAATGCCTTTTTTTTCACTGCTGTAGATGCGATCTGATACAGAACAATTCTGCGCATTGATATTTAAAGTACTGGCAGTAACAAGACATAGGTATAAACTTTTAAATAAGGTTTTCATCGTTTTTCATTTAAAGGGTTACTAAAGGTTATTAGAGCTCTATTTAAATAAATTAAAACTTTTGTTTCCGTTGCCTTAGCGTTTTTTAATTCTTAGCTTAGCTTTTTCTTTTTCAGTAAAGAAAGAGAAGGTTCAATTAGCATAAAAAGCAACATGCAGCAGGGTGATTTTAATTGGGGACGACTTTCAAGTGTTCTAGGCTTGATGCCTTGGGTATTTTTCGGTCTCTTAATGGTTAGTTTTTCGCTCAAGGCAGATGGCAATTCTAATGATGAGAAGCGTAAGCAATTGATAGAGCTGTCTTTAAAGAATTCCCGAAACCCCCAATATTTAGATTCACTCGCTACCGCTCTTTTGCAGTACGAAGATAAGGAGTGCCAAGCGCGGGGCTATTTCTTAAAAGGCCTTGGTGCCACCTTTAAAGGGGAAATTGATAAGGCTTTGCCCGCCTATAAAAAATCTTTAAGTCTAGTTCCTATTGGCGGGCAGTATGACGAGCGCTTCACCTACTATATGGTGATGAAGAACGTAGGTATCGCTTACTATCGCCAAAATATGCCTGCGCAGGGCGATTCTCTTTTTCATCAAATGATGAAACAATCATTGGCCATCGGCGATAGTTTTCATTACGCATCTGCCCTGAGCAATTTGGGGAATGCCCTAAACTTGCGCCAAGATTTTGATGGGGCCATTAAAAAGTTTAAGGAAGTTATTTTAATTGAAGAAGCTCTAGGTTCTCAAGGGTTGGCCTCTAGTTACCTTAAGGTGGGAACTATTTTCGGTAGGATGAGTCAGCCTGAAGAGGCGCTTATTTGGTTTCGTAAGGCTTTGGCCCGAATCGCTGATGATGATCTAGCCTTTTTAGGCCAAACGTATAATAACATGGCGGTGGCGTGGCGTAGTGCAGGTAATTTAGATTCTGCACAGAGATATCTCTTAGGATCTTTAGCTATTCACAGGCGCACGGGCTCAAAGATTGATGAGGCGATAGCCTTAGAGAACTTAGCGAGAAATGCCATTGTACTCAAAGATTTTGAACACGCAGATAGTCTCTTAGCAGAGGCCTATAAAATTATGCCATCAGAAAGTACTAGACAGAATACCTCCTTTGTTCGCCTTTGGCTACTCTCTTTGTCGCTAGCTTTAGAACAAGGCAATGAAAAAGATGCAAGTGATTATTTTGCGCGACTAGATAAATCTCCCGCTGAGGTGAGGGAAGACTTAAGCTTTTTGAAACTTAAAGCGGGGTATTTCGAATTAAAGGGAAGCCAAGACTCCGCCATTTATTATTTAAAAGTAGTGCAAGCGCGCGAAGCAGAGCTTAATCAGGCGAATGATGCCGCGAAAATTAAGCAAGAGGCCAATGCAGTAGAGCTGGCCGAATTAGATCGTTTACGGGAAACGGAAAGAAAGGAAGAAATATACCGCTACTGGCGTTTGGCTTTATCGCTATTAATTATCGGCTTACTAGTTGTATTCTGGCAAAGAAGAAAGGCGAAAAGCCAAGAGCATTTGATTAATACATCAGCAAGCGGCCAAGCAGAAGAGCTTTTGGTGAAAGATCAGTACCAAGAAGCGAAAGCGCAGAAGGAAGAAGCGCTTGTTGCCAAGGCCGAGGCAACGCTTAAATTAAAATCTAAAGCGGTAATTAAGGTTTCTGATATTTTATATGTCCAATCGGAAGGTCATTATGTAGATTTACACTTAGTTGGCCGCGAGAATCCCGAAGTGGAAAGAATAAGTTTGGCCGCTCTTTTAGAAGACTTGGGAGAAGATAACTTTCAGCGAATTCATCGTAGCTATGCCGTAAACATCAGCCAGCTAAAAGCAGTTTATTCCAATCGGGTATTATTAAGCAGCGGCACTGAGTTACCTGTAACCCGCACTTATAACTCGGCTTTACAAGAACGATTTAATAAAAAGGAGAGCTAAGCTTTGTCTATATTGCATTTCGTGCTAGAAATTATGCTTTTGGTGCCAAATACTTGCAAATACTGAGTTCTAGTGGCACATTTGTTTATCCTATTTATATAGGTATTAAACATCCCCCCTCAAAAAAAGCGACCGAAAGGAGTAATTCTTCCGGTCGCTTTTTAGTTTTGAATAGGACTCTAATTGTTAGCCAAACTTGGCAATAAAGTCTTCCGCCATCTCTACCATTTCGGTGGAGCCACAGAAAAAAGGAACGCGTTCGTGCAGTTCACTTGGGTCAATGTCTAAAATGCGATTTTTACCGTCGCTGGCTTTTCCGCCGGCTTGCTCAATTAGCATCGCCATAGGATTACATTCGTATAGTAATCTCAATTTACCTTTGGGAGCCGTTGTCCCTTGTGGGTAAATGTAAATGCCACCTTTTAATAGATTTCGGTGGAAGTCGGCTACCAAAGAACCGATATAACGAGAGGTAAGCGGGCGGTTAGTGGCAGGGTCAAGTTCTTGACACCATTTTAAATAACGTTTAACACCCTCAGGCATATGCACGTAATTACCTTCGTTAATGCTATATATTTTACCGCCTTCTTTAACCCGCATATGAGGATGCGATAAAAAGAAGCTGCCGATGCCAGGGTCGAAAGTGAAGCCATTTACACCATTGCCAGTAGAGAAAACTAACATGGTTGAGGTGCCGTAGATTAAATAACCTGCAGCAACTTGCTTGTTACCCGGTTGTAAAAAATCTTCTAAGGTGGCGGGCGTTCCAATTGGGCTTACTCGGCGGTAGATGCTAAAAATAGTACCTACAGAAACGTTAACATCAATATTGCTACTGCCGTCCAAGGGGTCAATAAGCACCACATACTTAGCGTCGCTGTGAATAGATTCGTTAAAGGAAATGTAATCTTCCATTTCTTCAGAAGCAATTCCACAAATTTCACCGCGGTTTTTTAGAGTGCTAATAAACATGTCGTTGGCAAGAACATCCAGTTTTTGTTGATCTTCACCTTGCACGTTTTCTAGGCCAACGGCTCCTATAATATTGGCTAAGCCAGCCTTGTTAATTTCTTGGTTTACCATTTTTCCGGCCAAACGGATCGAGCTTAATAAGGCACTAAGCTCTCCCTTAGCATAAGGAAAGTCTTTTTGGTTTTCGATGATGAATTCACCGAGGGTAATATGTCTTTTCATGTTTTGAGAGGTGTATGCCACAAAGTTATAAGCTTCAAAGCGAATATCGCTAAAATTGCGGGAGCTTATTTTTTTAAAAGCTTCATCACTCTCTGAAGCTCTTGCCCATTTTGAATGTCAATAAGCCACTTTTCTCCATTTTTAAGCTCTAGGGCTAAGCCTTGTTTTCCACCGATACTTAGTACCGTGCCGTACTTTGGGTTTTTGCGCTTCCCAAATCCCGCAAAGGAGAATTTGATAATACTCGCTTTGGCTATTTCTTGCCAGGGCCAATTTTCATTAGCGAGAATACCGAAACTTACTTTTACCCCATCTTGGTTTACCTGCGTATCTAGCTTTAAGCTGGCAAAACTGGCGATTAAGCCTAGCAGTAAAAAAATACCGAGGCCTAAGACCCAGGTTGGAATATTTTTATTGGCAAAAGTGGCGTCTGTAAAAATTTGTAAAACCAAGGCATATACGCTAAAGCCAAGTAAAAGCACTAAAAATAGCTGCACTATCCAAAGGTTTAACTTCTTACTTTCAAGAAACTCATTCTTCATTTGAGACTATATAATGTGGAGGGCTTAACTTTGGCGAAAGTTTAAAAAAATAATGTTAATACCTACAGAGAACGGCTATTTAATCGGGGGTTTATCGGCCTCAGCCTTAGCAGAAGAATTTGGTGCACCGCTTTATGTTTATGATGCGGCCAAAATTGAGTCACAATACAATCGCCTAAAAGGTGCTTTTAAGGATGTGAAGCTGAAGATTAATTACGCATGTAAGGCTCTCAATAACATTAATATACTGCGCTATTTGCACAGCTTAGGATCGGGTTTATATACGGTTTCGATTCAAGAAGTTGAGATCGGTTTAAAGGCAGGTTTTGATCCCGCCAATATCATTTTTACCCCCAATGGCGTTTCGCTTGAGGAAATTAAGCAAGCGGTAAAATATGGGGTGAAGGTAAATATCGATAGCCTCAGTCAATTAGAGCAATTTGGTGCCCTTTACGGAGATGGCTATCCAGTTTGTATTCGCATTAATCCGCATATTATGGCGGGTGGGCATGCGAAAATATCGGTAGGACATATCGACTCCAAGTTTGGAATTTCTATCCACCAAGGTCGCCACTTAGAGCGTATTGTAAAAAGTTTAAATATTCGCGTGGAAGGCGTTCACATGCATACCGGTAGCGATATTTTAGATGTAGATACCTTTTTAAAAGGAGCGGAATTATTGTTTGATGCCGCCCATGCTTTTCCCGATTTAAAATACCTCGATTTTGGCTCTGGCTTTAAAGTGCCCTACAAAGAGGGCGATAATGCCACTAATGTAGAAGAGTTAGGGGAGAAGATGACGGCAATGTTTAAAGAATTCTGTGCCGACTACGGTCGTGATTTGGAGATTGAATTTGAGCCAGGGAAGTTTTTAGTAAGTGAATCGGGGACCTTTATTGCGCGGGTAAATGCTTTGAAACAAACCACGGCCACCGTTTTCGCCCAATTGGATAGCGGTATGAATCACCTTATTCGTCCTATGTTTTACGATGCTTATCATCATATTGAAAACTTGAGCAATCCAAAGGGAAAAACTAGAGTTTATTCGGTAGTGGGTTATATCTGCGAAACCGACACCTTTGCTTTAGATCGTCAGATTAGCGAAATATCGGAAGGCGACTACTTAGCCTTTCGCAATGCTGACGCCTATTGCTTTACAATGGCTAATAATTACAACAGTCGCTTAAAACCGGCGGAAGTACTTGTTATAAACGGAGAAGCGCATTTAATCCGCAAGGCAGAAACCTTAGCAGATATTCTTGCTAATCAAGTTGAATTAAAAGAATTACGTTGAAAGCGATTATTAGATTAGGACAAGAAAACGACATGCCAGCCTTACTAGCTCTAATTAAAGATTTAGCGGAATACGAGCGTGCGGCTGAACAGGTAGAAAATACCGAAGCGAAGCTTTTAGCCGATTGGCAGGCGGGCTGGTTTGAGTTTTTAGTGGCTGAGTTGCGAGGTGAGGTGGTAGGGATTTCTCTCTATTATAAACGCTATTCTACTTGGAAAGGGACCTGTTTTTACCTGGAAGATCTTTATGTTAAACCTGAATTACGGGGTCAAGGCGTTGGTTTAGCCCTTTTAAAAGAAACCGCTAAAACGGCAAAGAAGGCTGGAGCCAATCGTTTAGATTGGCAGGTAATTGATTGGAATACCCCCGCGGTTGATTTTTATAAAAAACTGGGAGCAGATATTGAAACGGAGTGGTGGAATTGTAAACTAAGTTTGCAGGAGGACTATTAACCTCAGTTCGATATAAAATCAATGCTTTACCAATAAATATTGGCCTAGGCAAATTTGACTTTTAAAAGTGAAAGTAGAAAAAGTAGAAATTGCCGTAATCGGAGCGGGGGCAGCGGGCTATTTTGCCGCAATAGCCGCGGCCGAAAAGGGAGCGAAAGTGCATATCTTCGAGAAGACCAGCAAAACCCTCACCAAGGTAATGGTTAGTGGAGGTGGTCGCTGCAATGTTACCCACAACTGTGAATCGCCGGCGCAATTGATAAAATACTATCCGCGTGGCGGTCGTAGCCTGAAGAAGCCATTTTCTGTTTTTGGTCCTAAAGAAACAAGCGCTTGGTTTGAGCAAAGAGGAGTTCCTTTAAAAACGGAAGAGGATGGCCGGGTTTTTCCAAAGAGTGATTCATCGCAAAGTATAATTGACTGCTTAGAAGGGGAAGCCAAGAGACTAGGTATTGTTTTGCATAAGTCAATGGAGCTCTTGTCTATTGATCCGCTTAGTGAATCGGAAGTGGTTCTAAACTTTAAAAATGATCGGGTTTTTAGCTGCCATTCGCTTATAATCGCATCGGGCGGAAGCCCCCAATTACGCGGTTACCAATTTTTAGAAAAGTTAGGTTTAGAGCTACACGATCCCATTGCATCGCTTTTTACTTTTAATGTGCCAAGCTCAGATTTGAAAGACTTAAAAGGTTTGTCGGTTCCGCAAGGATCGGTGCAAGTGCCAGGGACTAAATGGCGACAAGAGGGCCCTGTTTTAATTACTCATTGGGGCTTTAGTGCTCCCGCCATTATTAAACTTTCTGCTTGGCATGCCCTCGATTTCTTTAAACGCAGTTATCAGTTTCCCATTTTAATAAATTGGACTAATCTAAAGGAGGAAGAGCTTCGTCAGTTCTTGCTAAGCTTACGCGATGAAGGTGTGAGAAAGCGGGTTTTCGGCAATGCCCAGTTTGGTATACCAGCACGACTGTGGCAGGCTTTAATGCTCAAGGCAGAAGTGGGAGAAGCGAAGGTTTATTCTGAACTATCGAATAAAGAGTTAAACCGTATGGTGCGCTTTATTGGCGCCTGTCCCTTTGAAGTAAATGGTAAAACTACTTTTAAAGAGGAGTTTGTAACCGCGGGAGGAGTAGACTTATTAGAAGTCGATCTAAAAACCTTTTCTCTTAAAAAATATCCCAACATCTATCTTGCTGGGGAAGTGCTAAACGTAGACGGCGTAACGGGTGGCTTTAATTTTCAACATGCTTGGACTAGTGGCTATTTGGCTGGTTCTGCGGCGAGCAAAGATTAGCTAAATTTTATTTTCCAAAAATTCCCACGAAAAGGCTTTACTATTTAAGCCATGGGTTATACTTTTGCATAATATAGTATTACTATAATTATAAAAAGTATGACTACTTCTAAGTACTCTTTTACCTTAAATAGTGACCTTTATATTAAAGATCCAACAAGTTCTGAAACAGGAAGAAAAGTCATCGCTTCTGGAGCAAAATTGATTTTAGAAAACGGTATCGAGGCTTTTACCGCCAAAAAGTTGGCTACCGAAGCGGGAATTACCGAAGCAACGGTTTACAAGTATTTTGCAAATAAGCAGCGACTGTTGCAGTATTACTTTCAGCTTTATTGGACTTGGTTAGAACAGCAGGTAAAGGTTTTTACCGCCATTGAAA
>PZPB01000023.1:0-13559 GCA_003045865.1 Bacteroidota bacterium
ATAAATCCTACCAACACTAACGCTTGGAAAGACTTAGAAGTTCACGCTAAGGAGATCAAGGAATTACATATGCGTAATCTCTTCGCCGAAGACGAAAAACGCTTTGAGAAATTTCAACTAAAGCATGATAAAATGCTTTTCGATTTTTCGAAAAACCTAATAACTGAGAAAACTTTAGAGCTTTTAGAAGCCCTTTTTATAGAATGCAAAGTATCCAATGCTATCGCATCTACCTTAAAGGGAGAGGCGGTAAATGAAACTGAAAAGCGCGCCGTATTACATACCGCCTTGCGTAACCTTGGGGACAAACCTACTTACGTAAATGGCAAAGAAGTAAATTCAGATGTATTAGCGGTACTTGAGCAAATGCAAGACTTTTCTAACCTACTAATCAGTGGCAACTGGAAGGGATATTCGGGTAAGACTATTAAGAATATCGTGAATATCGGCATTGGTGGTAGCGACTTGGGTCCGCAAATGGTCTACGAAGCCTTAAAGCCGTATCACAATCATTTACAATGCTATTTTGTATCGAATGTAGATGGCGCCCATATTAGTGAAACTCTTAAAAACCTCGATCCCGCTCAAACCCTATTTATTATTGCCTCAAAAACTTTCACTACCCAAGAAACCATGACTAACGCACATTCGGCGCGAGAATGGTTTTTACGTTCTGAAGCGAGCGAAGCAGATATTGCTAAGCATTTCGTGGCGGTTTCCACCAATAAAGAAAAGGTTACCGAATTCGGCATTGACCCCACCAATATGTTTGTCTTTTGGGACTGGGTAGGCGGTCGTTATAGCTTGTGGAGTGCAATCGGTTTAAGTATTGCTTGTGGCCTAGGCTATAAAAATTTCGAAAAACTATTACGGGGCGCACACGGCATGGACACCCATCTTGCGGAAGCACCTTTTAGAGAAAACATACCGCAAATTATGGCTGCCATTGGAATATGGAATGTTAACTTTTTGGGAGCGGAAAGTGAAGCCATTATACCCTACGACCAAAACATGCATCGTTTTTCCGCCTATTTCCAACAGGGAAATATGGAAAGTAATGGTAAAAATGTAGACCGCTCAGGGCAGAAGATTAATTACCAAAGTGGACCGATTATTTGGGGCGAACCAGGCACCAATGGTCAGCATGCCTTTTTTCAACTCTTGCACCAAGGAACCCGCCTGATACCTGCCGATTTTATCGCTTTCGCGAGAAGCCACTACGATATGGGCGACCACCACGTTAAATTACTTTCCAACTTTTTAGCACAAACCGAAGCCTTAATGGTCGGTAAAACCAGAGCTGAAGTAGAAGCGGAATTGCAGGCAGCAGGTAAAAGCCCGGAAGAAATAGCTAGCCTAGCACCTTTTAAAGTTTTTGAAGGCAATAAGCCCACCACTTCTATAGTGGCTGATATTTTAAGTCCTGAAAATTTAGGGAAACTTTTGGCCGCTTACGAGCATAAAATTTTAGTACAAGGAATTGTTTGGAATATTTACTCTTTCGACCAGTGGGGAGTAGAACTTGGTAAGCAGTTAGCCAATACTATTTTACCTTTGCTTAAGAATGGTGGAAACACCGACAAAGACAGCAGCACCAAAGGATTAATTAACTATCTTACCACACTCAAAGAGCAATAAACAAACATTATGAAGCGAATTTTAGCACTCACCCTTCTCATTATCAGCTTTACGGCTTGTAATGATGATTTAAAAAACGAGAATGCCGCTTTAAAACTAGAGCTGGAAGAACTGAAATCGCAGGACCTTGAAAAAGACCAAGATCTTGATGACTTTGCAGGAACTTTTGCTGCGGTTCAAGAAAACTTGAAAGCGATAAGAGAACGTGAAGAATCTATTCGCAATGCCCGTGAAGGTGGATTGGAAAATGCCCAAGTAGCGCGCGACCAAGTTTTAGAAGACATTGAAGCCATTAATGGAATTATTGAAAAAAACAAGGAACTAATTGCTGACCTGCAGAAGAAATTAGGAAACAGTAAGAGTGAAAGCAAAAAGTACCTGAAAATGGTCGAAAACCTCAATCGCCAAATTGAAGCTAAAGACGAACAAATTATAATCTTAAAAGATGATTTAGCTAATCTTAACTTTAAAATGGATCAGTTAAATTCTAAGGTTGGTGTACTTACTGAAGCTAGTATGGCTCAGCGAAAACTTATTGAAAACCAAACGGATGTTATTAATACTGCCTACTATACTATTGGTACTTATAAGGACTTAAAAGAGGCTGGTATCGTAAATAAAGAAGGTGGCTTTATTGGCATTGGCCGAACCGAAACCATCGCTGACGACTTCAACAAAGAGTACTTTACACAGATTGACATTAGAGAAACAACTACTATCCCAATTGAGGGTGGCAGAAAAAAAGTTGAACTACTATCAAACCATTCTAGTAATAGCTTCGTATATAAACAAGATGGTGAATTAATCGTCGCGATTTCTATCTCAAATTCGGGGGAGTTTTGGAAGAATTCGAAATATTTAGTGATTTTACTAGACTAATTTCAAAGTTCTGTTCAGCACCGTTTTGAGATAGGATCTCTATGAAAATAAGCAACAAGAAACTTTTTACCTACATGTGGTGGGTGGCAATATTTTTGTCACTCGCCCTCGTTTTTGACCTTTCCCTGAGTTTAATTCCTGGTAGTATTTCAGATTTATTCCCGCAGCACGAATTAGCCATAATCAGCTTTATACTGCTCGCCCTTTTAGCGCTAACCCGTTGGAGCTACTTCTCTTACGAGGATGAATATGAAATTATTCACGTTGATACTAAAAGTCTAATTTTCGGCCCCTTTGAAAGCCAAAAGCACAAGCATTACGAGTTCGCGAAAAACATTTTGATCAGTTATGAGATCGAGCGCGGCTTCTTGAAGGCGAAACTTACTTTAACGCTTAAGTCTCATAATGGCGATAAAAAGCTACGCCATTTTGATCTTTATTTTTTAAACAAAGAGAAACAAGCTTACATTGAAAATTCGTTAAAAACGGTTTTAGAAAAAAATACGACCTAGCAAGGTAAAATGGTAGTAAGCAAGCTTTAGGTCGTTACCTTTGTAAAAAGAAATAATATGACAACTGGCTTACAACACCTCCATTCCTTTATACCTTATTTGCTTTTACCAATTCTTGTGCTAAGCACAGTAATTTACCTCGTTAAATTCCTAGGCAAGAATAGCTTTACCAAAGTTGACAAAATTTTAGGATTAGTAACCCTGATTTTAAGCCATTTGCAGTTAGTATTTGGTCTTATCCTTTACTTTGTTGGCCCGAAAGGATTCGCCTTCACCAAAGTAGAAGGATTTATGAAGGACCCCGAATTACGCCTTTATGCGGTAGAGCATATCAGTATTATGATTCTTGCGATTGCATTGATCACCTTTGGTTACTCTAAAGCAAAACGACTTTCAATAGACGCTAAAAAGTTCAGAACCTTAAGCCTCAGCTTTCTTATTGCGCTTATTCTCATCTTATCGAGAATTCCTTGGGAAGCTTGGCTAGCTTAATTTTATGATAGAAATCAAAAAAAAGAAAGATGGCCGTGAAAGAGCCATCTTAATTGGTGCCGTAACCCAATACCAAAACGAAGAACGGCTTAGTGAATACTTAGATGAATTAGCTTTCCTCGCCGATACGGCAGGGGCTGACAGCATTAAAAGGTTCAGCCAAAAACTTGATAGTCCCAATCCCAAAACCTTTTTAGGAACGGGAAAAATGGATGAGATTAACGAATATATTAAAGCCAATGAAATTGATTTAGCCATCTTCGATGATGAGCTATCGCCTTCGCAATTAAAAAATGTTGAGCGTTTATTCGAAATTAAGGTGTTAGACCGAACCAATCTCATTCTTGATATTTTTGCCAGTCGCGCGCAAACGTCTTATGCAAGCACTCAAGTAGAGCTGGCTCAATATCAATATCTTTTACCACGTCTTACTAATATGTGGACTCACCTTAGTAAGCAAAAAGGTGGTATTGGCATGAAAGGCCCTGGGGAGCGCGAAATCGAAACTGACAGGAGGATTATCAGAGATAAAATATCCTTGTTAAAAAAGAAACTTGAGAAAATAGACAAGCAAATGTCTATTCAGCGAAGTAACCGGGAAAGCATGGTGCGCGTGGCTTTAGTAGGTTATACGAACGTAGGGAAATCTACTTTAATGAACCTCCTTAGCAAATCGGAGGTTTTCGCCGAGAACAAACTATTCGCCACCCTGGATACCACGGTGCGTAAGGTGGTGATTCACAATTTGCCATTTCTTTTGAGTGATACAGTAGGATTTATTCGGAAACTTCCTACCCAGTTAATCGAGTCCTTTAAGTCTACGCTGGATGAAGTACGTGAAGCTGAATTATTATTGCATGTGGTAGATATTTCGCATCCTAACTTCGAAGAGCACCTTGAGACCGTAGACCGCACTGTGGCCGAAATTGACGGAACGGAGAAGCCCGTAATTATGATTTTCAATAAAATCGATGCTTATCAACCTGAAAAGGTAGATCCCGATGATTTAAGTCCGCGTTTAAACAATCGCCACTTCACCTTAGAACAGTGGCAAAAAACTTGGTTTGCTCGTACTGATCGTCAGGCCATTTTCATCTCGGCAACGGAAAAAGACAACCTAGAAGATTTAAAAAATCGACTTTATGAAACCGTGGCGGAAATTCACGCCCGTCGCTACCCTAATAATAGATTCTTGTTTTAATCAAGAACTAACCATTTAAGCAAAGAAAATGGCGGCAAAAATTAAGAAAAAAGACACACTCGCCTATCACCAAGAAGGACGGCCTGGTAAAATAGAAGTTATCCCTACTAAGCCGAGTAATTCGCAAAGAGATCTTTCTATTGCCTACTCTCCTGGGGTTGCAGACCCATGCTTAGAAATTGCTAAGGATGCAGAAAACGCCTATAAATACACGGCCAAAGGAAATTTGGTGGCCGTAATTAGTAACGGAACCGCCGTATTAGGATTGGGAAATATTGGTCCTTTGGCCAGTAAGCCCGTTATGGAAGGAAAAGGGGTTTTATTTAAAATCTTCGCCGACATTGACGTATTTGACATTGAGTTAGACGCAAAGGATCCTGAGCTTTTCATCCAAACTGTGAAAGCAATGGCACCTACTTTTGGGGGCATTAATTTAGAAGACATTAAGGCGCCCGATTGCTTCTATATCGAACAGCGACTGAAAGAAGAACTGGATATTCCCGTGATGCATGACGACCAGCATGGAACGGCAATCATTGCCTCCGCGGCTTTAATAAATGCCGCAGAGTGCGTTAATAAAAAACTCTCCGAATTAAAAGTCGTTTTCAATGGCGCTGGCGCTGCAGCGAGTAGCTGTACACAATTATTTATCTCATCTGGCGTAAAGCCCGAAAACCTACTAATGTGCGATAGCAAAGGGGTCTTGAACACCCGTCGTACAGATCTAAATAAAGAAAAGCAAAGATTCGTTCGCGAAACAGAACACAACACCCTAAGTGAAGCCTTGGTTAATGCCGATGTTTTTGTAGGATTATCTGTAGGCGGCGTCCTTAGTCAGGAAATGGTACGCAATATGGCAAAAGACCCCATTGTTTTTGCTCTTGCCAATCCCGAACCCGAAATTAGCTACCGCGAAGCCATGGCCGCCAGACCTGATGTTATTGTAGCCACCGGTCGCTCCGATAATCCTAATCAAGTAAATAATGTTTTGGGCTTCCCTTACATTTTTAGAGGAGCGCTAGATGTGCGTGCTATCAAGATAAACGAAGAAATGAAGCTCGCAGCAGCCAAAGCCATTGCCAAGCTGGCAAAAGAACCCGTTCCCGAAATTGTAAACTTGGCCTATAACGACGATAAACTTGGCTTTGGCCGAGATTACATTATCCCTAAGCCTTTCGATCCTCGACTAATTGTAACGGTAGCCAGTGCCGTAGCCAAAGCAGCCATGGAAAGTGGCGTGGCACAGAAGCCCATACTTAATTGGGATAAATATAAAGAGCAGCTTTTAACACGTTTAGGACGCGATGATAAATTTATTCGCCTAGCGCAAGAAAAAGCTCGCACCAGCCCACAAAGAGTGGTATTGGCTGAAGCCGATCAGTTAAAAACGCTCAAAGCTGCCCAAATTGCGGTAGATGAAGGGCTTGCGCATCCCATATTATTAGGAAATAAAGAGAAAATTAATGCGCTCATTACAGAGCATGGCTTAGAAGATATTTCGCATTTACCTGTTATTGATCCGCAGGAAGATAGTGCCCGTCGTGAAGAATATGCTCAAATGTTCTTCAAAAAACGCCAACGCAAAGGCATTACGCTTTATGAAGCGCGAAAATATATGCGGGATAGAAATTACTATGGCGTGGCCATGACCGAAATGGGGCATGCCGATGCTTTCGTTTCGGGCACGACCAAGCGCTACTCAGAAGTAATTAAACCCATTTTCAAAATCCTGGGCGCCCAAAAAGGACTTAGTCGCATTGCTGGTATGTACATCATGCTTACCAAAAAAGGACCGATGTTTTTTGCGGATACTACGGTTATTGAAGAACCGAATGTTAATGATATCGTGCAAATTACTCGCTTATTAGCAGAATCGATTGAACGCATTAATATCGTTCCTAAAATCGCCTTGCTGAATTACAGCAACTTTGGCAGCAATAGAGGAAAGCTTCCCAACACCATGCAAGAAGCCTTAAAGATTTTGCACCGTGAAAATCCAAATTTATTGGTGGATGGAGAAATGCAGGCTAATTTTGCCCTAGACAGAAACCTATTGAAAGAAAACTTCCCTTTTAGCGAATTGGTAGATCATAAAGTAAATGGCTTTGTATTCCCCAACTTAGCCTCTGGAAACATTGCCTATAAGATGCTGCAGTCCTTTGAGGCAGCCGAAGCAGTGGGTCCTTTATTAATTGGTGTTAAGAAACCTGCACATATATTACAAATTGGTGCATCCGTGCGAGAAATCGTAAATATGATTACTTTAGCGAGTGTAGATGCTCAAACTAGATTATAGACCCTAATCCTCTTATAATGAATATTTTACTTCCCACTGACTTCTCTGAAAACGCAGAAAAAGCCTGCGATATCGCCTTTAAACTTGCTGCTTTTAATAATGGTACCGTAAGTATTTTACATGCCTACGACCTTCCCTATTCCGATCGTTCGATGACCACTTCGCTCTTAGAGGTTATGAAAGAGAACGCCGAAAAGAATATGGCCACATTTGCTGAAAAGGTTAAAGAAAAATACAGCGGCGCTTTTACTACCCTTGTTCGCTTAGGAAATCCCATTCGCTTAATCCATGATCAATCAGAACAAGATGGCATTGAACTAGTAGTAATGGGAACAAAAGGGGCCAGCGGTTTAGAAGAGGTATTAATTGGCTCCAATGCTGCTTCGGTTATTCAAAATACCAATAAGCCCGTTTTAATTATTCCTCCCAAAGCAGAGCTAAACGATGTGAAACGCATAGTATTTGCCAGTGACTTAGACCCCAAAGTAAAAGAACAACCGCTACAACGTTTAGCCAAATTTGCAAAAACCCTAGGAGCATCTATTGACATCGTGCACATTCAGCACGAAAACAGTGTTCCCAATGGTGCCCGCGATTTTTACAGCTCTATGCTGAAGGAGGTAGATCACGAATTCACCATTATTCGCTCCGAAAACGTTGAGAAGGCCATCGTAAAAGAAGCAGCGAAAGAAAATGCTGATATAGTGGCTGCTATCAATAAGCGTTATGGATTTTTCGAAGGAATTTTTCACCGCAGCATAACTAGTAAATTAGCCTATCACACCACGCTACCATTATTGGTTTTACACGAACCTAAATAGCATTTTAAGCTTATATCTAGGTAAAAGAGCTTTATGATTATACGCGATATCGAGGAATGGCTGCCTGCTAAAGAAAAACCACTTTTAATTGCAGGGCCCTGCAGTGTAGAAAGTGAAGAACAAGTTCTTAATACCGCATCAGCTTTAGCTAAAAATAAGCAGATAAGCGCGTTAAGAGGCGGTGTTTGGAAGCCACGTACTCAACCAGGTTCCTTCGAAGGAATCGGAAAACCCGCTTTAGCTTGGCTTAAAAAAGCGGGCGTTGAAAATCACCTTCCTGTTATCACTGAAGTGGCAAATGCCAAACATGTTGAGCAAGCCTTAGAAGCTGGTATAGACATGTTATGGATTGGCGCACGTACTACAGTAAACCCTTTTTACGTTCAAGAAATCGCCGATGCCCTAAGAGGAGTTGATATTCCGCTTTTTGTTAAAAACCCAATTCATCCCGAATTAAAACTTTGGATTGGCGCCTTAGAGCGTTTTCAAAAAGTAGGACTTAACAAATTAGCAGCCATTCACCGTGGCTTTTACGCCTATCAAAGTCAGCCCTTTCGCAATGAACCGAAATGGGAGATATTTTTTGAATTGCGCCGCCTCGCTCCTGAAATAAAGGTTATTTGCGATCCTAGTCATATTGCAGGCAAACGCGAGCTTATTGCAGAAGTTTGCCAAAGCGCCTTAGACTTGGGTATGGACGGCTTTATGATTGAGTCGCACATTAACCCCGCCAAGGCTTTAAGCGATGCCGAACAACAGCTTCACCCAGAGGCTCTAGCCGAGATTTTTACTGGCTTGGAACGCCGTGAGGAAGCCATTCACGACAAGCGCTTTATTGGTCAATTAGAAAAGTTAAGAAGTGAAATCGACCAAGTGGATGAAGAACTTCTAAAACTTATCAAAAAGCGCTTAGATTTGGCCAATAGCATCGGTCCCGTGAAGTACGACCACCAAGTAACCATCTTTCAAATGAAACGCTGGTTTAAGGTTTTGGAAAATCGCAAAAGCTTCGGCCAAAACCTCAATCTTAATGAAGCTCTGGTACACGAGGTATTTCAACTCTTGCATAAGTATTCGATCGACGAGCAGATAAAGAGTCATAAAAAATCGGGGGCTAAACAACTATAAATACTTAGTACACAGCCAAAGTTTTCATTCCTTCTAATTGCGTTTAAATTTGCCGTAAATCTTAATTATGCCATTAGACTACCTCTGGAAACCTCAAGTACTTGCCGACGAAAAAGAACTCAGTGCCTTTAAAGCTGAGCTACCTATTTCAGAGATATTTTTGAGCCTGCTTCTTCAAAGAGGTATTTCTAATCGCTCGGAGGCAGAAGCCTTCTTTAATCCCAATCTGCAAAAGCTCCATAACCCCTTTTTAATGAAGGATATGGATAAGGCGGTGTACCGCATAAACCAAGCAATAAAATCGAAAGAGAAAATAATGGTTTATGGCGATTACGACGTAGATGGCACCACGGCTGTAGCGCTATTCTCAGGCTTCTTAGAAAAACATTATCCTGAAGTAAGCACCTATATCCCAGATCGCTACAAAGAAGGTTACGGTGTTTCCCAAGCGGGAATTGATTTCGCGGCCGCGCAAAATATTAGCCTTATCATAGCGCTCGATTGCGGTATTAAAGCGATTGACAAAGTAGACTACGCTCTGGCTCGGGGAATCGATTTTATAATTTGTGACCACCATACACCGGGTGATATTTTACCCAAGGCCGCTGCCGTTCTCGATCCCAAACGAAGCGATTGTGTGTACCCTTATAAAGGTTTAAGCGGCTGTGGTGTTGGTTTTAAATTAGTCCAAGCATTATGTGAAGATTGGGATTTAAGCGATGAGCATTGGCGACCTTATCTCGACCTTTTGGCCGTTAGCATTGGGGCAGATATCGTACCCATGTCGGGCGAAAATCGCATTCTAACTTATTACGGCTTGCAACAAATTAATTCTGAGCCTAGTCCCGGACTAGAATCATTGATTAAGATTGCGAAACCCACAGGGGGAAAACTAGATATTAGCGATGTGGTTTTTATGCTCGCTCCCCGCATAAATGCAGCGGGCAGATTGGCACATGGCAAAAAAGCGGTAGAATTATTACGCGGGCAAGATCTGAGCATAATTGATGCGATAGCCCAAAACATAAATAAAAACAATACTGAAAGAAAAAGTCTAGATCAATCCATTACTGAGGAAGCCCTGCGGCAAATACAAAGGCAGGAAGAAGAGCATAGAAAAAGCTCGGTAGTGTATGAAGCGAGCTGGCATAAAGGCGTAATTGGTATTGTTGCTTCACGACTGATAGAAAATTACTACCGCCCTACTATTGTATTTACTAAATCGGGCGACAAACTAGCGGGATCTGCGCGTACCGTCGCCGGCTTTGATGTCTATCAGGCTCTATTAAAATGCGATCATATTCTCGAGCAATTTGGAGGACACCCCGCAGCGGCGGGTATGACTTTAAAAGAAGAACGCTACGAAGAATTTAAAACTCATTTTGAAAAGGTTGTCTCAGAAAGCATTCTGCCCGAGCAATTACTACCAAATATCAGCTACGACCTTCAAATTAAACTCGAAGACCTCAGTCAAAATTTTTACAACACCATACAGCGTTTCGCTCCATTTGGGCCGGATAACCTTAGCCCGATTTTCCGTAGCGATGGATTAATAAACCAAGGCTCGCGCGCGGTAGGTGAGGGACAAAAACATTTAAAGTTGGGCATTTTAGACCCTGATACTGGAATAGTTATGGATGGTATTGGCTTTGGAATGGCACACTATTTACAAAAACTCCAATCCGGTAAAGAGGTATCTATTCTTTATCATTTAGAACAAAATGTTTTCCGTAATAAAGTTAGCTTGCAGTTAAGATTACTCGACCTCAAATTAAGTGAGGAGCTATCCTAATATCAAACAAATATAGAGATGAATAAAACGGCATTTATTAGCGGTGCAACCAGCGGCATTGGCCAAGCAACCGCCCGAAGATTTGCGAAAGAAGGTATGAAACTGGTGATTTGTGGCAGACGTCTGGAACGCTTGCAAGCACTGGAAGAAGAACTTAGCAAATTAACAGCGGTGTATAGCCTAAACTTTGATGTGCGCAATAAGAAAGCCGTAGAAAATTCCATCGCTTCCCTACCGGAAGAATTCTCCAACATTGACATTCTCATTAACAATGCAGGTAATGCTCACGGACTCGACCCCATGCAAGAAGGGGACATTAGTGATTGGGATGCCATGATTGACATTAATGTGAAAGGACTACTCTATGTTAGCAAGGCTCTTTTACCAAGCCTCATAAAAAACAAGGGGCAGATTATTAATATTGGCTCTACTGCAGCGAAAGAAGTTTACCCCAATGGCGGTGTTTACTGTGCTTCGAAACACGCAGTTGATGCACTTACCATGGGTTTACGCATCGATCTTAATAAAGAAGGCGTGCGAGTGGGAGCGGTTCACCCAGGAATGGTAGAAACAGAATTTAGTGAAGTGCGTTTTAAAGGCGATACGGAAAAAGCATCCAAAGTCTATCAAGGCTTCAGACCTTTACAGGCAGATGATTTAGCCGATATTCTTTACTTCGTTTGCAGTAGACCTTATCATGTTAATATAGCCGATCTAGTAGTAATGAGCGTTGACCAAGCGAGTAGCACGATTGTAAATAAAAACTTGAATTAAAACTTTACTCCTCGGCAGAAGCTAATTGTACCTTCGGATCATCCTTATTATCAAGGATTAGCAAAGCATCCACCCTTTTCTTTAAGTCCAGCATTTGTGCTTGAAAATGAGGCATGAAGTCGTCGCTAATCGGTTCCGCTTCGGGTAGATCTTGGCGTAATGGATCTACTTGCTGTCCATTTACCCAAAAGCGATAACAAACATGTGGACCAGTTGCTAAACCCGTACTTCCAATGTAGCCAATCACATCTCCTTGTCGTACACGGCTACCTTTTTTAATTCCCTTGGCAAATTTACTCATGTGTAAATACTGGGTAGTATAGGTGCTATTATGACGAACTTTTACATAATTACCGTTGCCACGTGTGTAAGCGGCAGCAATAACTTCACCATCGGCGGTAGTCATAATAGGCGTACCGTGAGGCGCTGCATAATCGGTTCCTAAATGAGGCTTAACTCTTTTTAAAACTGGGTGAAAGCGATTGCGGTTAAAACGTGATGAAATTCTAAAGAAATCTAAAGGTGCTTTTAAGAAAGCCTTGCGTAATGACCGCCCTTTCTCATCAAAATAATCGCGATAAGTACTATCATTATCATAATAGAAAGAATAGAAGGAACGACCGTTATGATTGAAGTCGGCAGCCAAAATACGGCCTACACCAACCGAAACTGTGTCCTTAATAAAACGCTCTTCATAAACCAATTTGAAATAATCACCTGGCTGAATACGGAAGAAGTCAATCGTCCAAGCATAGACCTTTGAAAGCTCTACCACCAAGGCAGGAGAACCACCTTTTTCTAAAAGGCTTTCGTAAAGTGAAGAATTTATTACCCCGCTAATACCCTTTGAAACCACCTTCACTTCCTCTTCGCCACGATATACATTTACACTATCGCTCAAATCAAAAACTACATAATTGATGGCCGACGCTTGGTAAACCATGTAGCGAGCCACATTGGTGTCTTTCTTATCACAAAAAAGAGCATAAGGTTTTCCCGAACGCAAAGAGCGCACATCAAAAACGTCTTTAAAATCAGTGGCTACTTTATGAATAGTGGCGTAATTAACACCAAAGTTTAAAAGAATATTCCCGAAACTTTCACCGCGTTCCACAATCGCTTCAACAACGTTGAAGGAGTCAACTGGGATACCAAACTTAATTACACTAATGGGAGTAATTGCATCTTCTTCCTTTTGACTTTCTTCGAGAATGGTAGGGCTATCATCCTTAACAAATCGATCGAATAGGCCCAGATTATTTAGAATTACCAAGGGTATGATAAGCACTAAAAAAGCTAATGCAATTTTGAGCTTTTGATTCATAATAACGTTAAGTGGTTTGCAAATTGGCCGCAAATATACATTTGCTCTGACAACCAAACGACCTGAATTACTTATTATTATCTTAAGTCGTAGAATTCTTTACTTCGGCTAAAACTTGATTAACCCAAGACTTACCCCATTCTTCTTTCTCTAAATCACTCCATAAAGCCGGATAGAAAATGCGCTTCTGGAAGCGAGGTGGCAAGTACTTTTGCCAGTTAGTTCCGCCAGTAGCGCGCACATCCATGGGACGGCGGGCTAAATAAACCACTGAGGTTTTATAATGCTGCAAAGGCCAAAACACATTTACATTCAAGTCTAAAAGCCTCAATTGATCTTTTAGTTCTTGATTTGCTTGTTCCTCTGGACTGAGTTTTAAATACAGTTGCCAAATATTTTTGTCGCTGAAATTCTTGGCGTGACGAATAATTTTCTCTGAGTATTTTAACTCAAACTGCTTAAGCGTTAAAGTTTTAGCACCTGTCTCGGCGATAGTTGCACCTTTTTTCCAATAAATATGCTGGTACATTTCCTCTTCCGATTTGGCTGTAGCTTTAAAAGCGGGACGTACTTCTTGGTCAACCAAGTTCACCATATCGGTTGCGCAAAGCTCAATCAAACGATATTGCACCGATTGAAAACCACTAGCCGGAATAAGAGACATTCTAAATTTTAAAAACTGATGGCGATCCATACCGTCCA
>PZPB01000023.1:13569-35640 GCA_003045865.1 Bacteroidota bacterium
ACCGCAAAAGAATGGGTTAAGGCCTCAAAATAGCGATTGATGCGACCCAATTTTGTTTTTAAAGTTTCTAAACTAGGCGCAGCAGATGCTGCTAGCTGATTGAGTTCATGCAGCGATAATTTAAAGTAGAGCTCAGTAATTTGATGATACATAATGAAGATCTCTTCATCGGGAATATCGGTTACCGGGCTTTGTAAACTTAAAAGGGTATCGAGGTGAATATAATCCCAATAGGTATTATAATCTTGGTATAAAAGACCATCGAGAAAGTCGAGGAGTTCTTGACCACTGGCCTGATATTTATCGGCTAATTGGTTTAAACGTTCTTGTATTTCGGGGCTTATCTGAACTTGCTTAGGCATTGTCAAAAAATTTGGTGCCCAAAGGTATCTAATTAGATTTTGTTTAGCGGTACTGTAAACTGCGGATTAAGTTCTCCGTCTCAACTAATTTCACCTTAATACTCCCCACCAACAGTTCACTCTCAATAAGCACAGGCACTTTATTTATATCGTCGCTCACATAAATAGTCATGCCTTCATTTTCTTTAAAGATGCGTCCCTCTTGTAAACTGGGTCTTAACTTTAAACATTGCACTTTACCAGCATCTGTTTTAACCATTTCTTTTCCTAAATAATGCAGGCGAAAAGGAAACTGCTCATGATCTAAGAACATGGTAAAGCTAATCATGTCTCCTGGCTCAAGCGTATCAGTCTTAATACTGCGGGCATAATAAAAGGCGCTTAACATATCTTGCGCATAAGGCTCAAAAGTAAACTCGCCTTTATGTGGCGCCATCTTATCCACGACCTTTTGTTGTAATTGATCAAAAATTAAGTGCCTCTTTATTTTATAACCTCCCTCGTTTACATCGCGAATAAACTCCCATGGCACGATAGCATCAGTATCAATGTAGGATTCATAGCGATCACGGGTTTTAAAAAACCACTCCGTCATGCCCACTGATCGTCCAATACCAACGGCATGAAACACTGGCCTGCCTACTTTCTTGGTAACTTTTTCAATGCTAATAGTTGCTTCACCTGCATCGATAAAGCCGTAGCTAATCGTGTAACTTAATTTCTCGCCTACTTTAAATGAATTCGACTGCAGATTACGTAGGCTATCGATAGTCGTCAAATTTAGGGGCTGCTCATCTTCCGAAAGCGGGGCGAAAGTTAGAGCAGCAATAGATAAAATGAGTAAACTTTTCATAATGGGACTTTCTACAAATAATACAAACGCAATGCCAGCCTTTGCCGTATCTATTCTCCGAAGAGTTCTGATAAAGTTCCACGGGCGGCGCCATAAATATCATCTACCGAACTATCGTAACCGGAAATCACATCGATATTGTAATAGCGTTTTATCTCTAGCAAGGCCAGTAAAAAAACCACAAACCACAGGATTAAACCCGCCGATTTAAAGAGGAAGCTAAAGGAATCGCGCAAAAGCAAAACCTTTTTACTGGTCTTTTTACGATCTTCCTTTTCAGGTAATATGGAGGGAGCACCAGGACGCATTAACAAAATAAAATTAAGCAATTCCAAGCCACCAAAGGCAAAACACACCTTCTGACACCAAATTAACTCGCTACAATGTTTACAATTTTACCGGGCACTACAATCACCTTGCGAATGGTTTTCCCTTCCAAATACTGCTGAGTGCGCTCTAAAGCAAAAATGGCTTTTTCTATTTCCTCCTTGTTCAAGCTTAATGGCAACTCGTGCGTAAAGCGCATTTTACCATTGAAAGAAACCGGGTAATTATGGTTGCTTTCGGTTAAATATTGCTCTTCATGCTGTGGGAAAGAAGCATAGGCAATGGAATCAGTGTTTCCCAAACGACTCCAAAGCTCTTCTGCGATATGTGGCGCATAAGGAGAAATCAAAATGGGTAAGTGCCCCAAAATTGCACGTTTAGTACACTTTAATTCGCCTAAGCTATTTACCGCAATCATAAAGGCGCTTACCGAGGTATTGAAACTGAAATTATTGATATCCTCATTCACCTTCTTAATCAGCGTATGCAGCACTTTCAATTCTTTCTCGTTTGGTACTTCCTCACTTAAAGTTAATTCACCTTCCTTAAAATAGAGTCGCCATAACTTACGTAAGAAGCTGTGCACGCCACTAATTCCGGCGGTATTCCAAGGCTTGCTTTGCTCTAGCGGCCCGAGGAACATTTCGTAAAGTCGTAAAGTATCGGCGCCGTACTGCGCAATAATATCATCGGGGTTAACCACATTAAACTTCGACTTCGACATTTTCTCTACTTCGCGAGTAACCTTGAAAGCACCCTCGAAGATTAGTTTAGCAGTCGCTAAGTCATCGCGCCAAGCTTTAAAGGCTTCCACATCCAATTCATCGGAAGCATTAACCATATTCACATCCACGTGAACTTTAGTGCAAGAATATTGATCGGCAAGATCCGCGGACACGAAAGTATTCTCACCATCCACGCGATAGGCAAAGGCCGAATAGCCCAAAATCATCCCCTGATTGATCAACTTCTTAAAAGGCTCTTCTTCCTGAACCAAGCCGCGATCTTTTAAGAACTTATGCCAAAAACGGGTATATAATAAATGACCAGTAGCATGTTCGTTACCACCGATGTACAAATCTACATCGCACCAATAGTTCACCCTTTCGGGAGATACCAATACATCATTATTTTGCGAATCCATATAACGCAAGTCGTACCAAGAACTTCCTGCCCAACCCGGCATAGTAGTGGTTTCTAGCGGATAACCCTCATCGGCACTTACCACACCCTTGTCGGGATGATACGACCATTTTTGAGCACGCGCCAATGGTGGTTCACCATCTTCCGTGGGTAAAAAAGCATCCACAGCGGGTAGGTTCAAAGGCAAATGTTCCTCTTTTACTCTTCTGGGTAAACCGTCTTTAAAATAAATAGGAATGGGCTCTCCCCAGTAACGCTGGCGACCAAATACCGCATCACGTAAGCGGAAATTAATTTGCGATTCACCAATCGCATTATCTTCTACGGCAGTGATCGCTTTGCCAATCGCTTCCTTAACATCAAGGCCATTTAAGAAATCGCTATTCACCATTTTACCTTCTTTCGCATCGTAAGAAGCCTCGGTAATATTACCGCCCGAAACTACCTCAACAATGGGGATATTAAAGTGCTTAGCAAAAGACCAGTCACGGCTATCGTGCGCTGGCACGGCCATTACGGCGCCAGTTCCATAAGAAGCTAAAACATAATCACCAATCCAAATAGGAATTTTCGCCCCACTAAAAGGATGCAAAGCATAAGCACCCGTAAAAGCACCACTAACGGTTTTCACCTCGGTTAAACGATCGCGTTCTGACTTGCGCGCCGCTTGTTCTTGATAGGCCTTTATTTCCGCAGCCTGATCAGCTGTTGTAATTTCATTTACCAAATAATGCTCGGGGGCTAATACCATAAAGGTGGCGCCAAAAATGGTATCGGGACGTGTACTAAAAACCTGAATTTTATCGGCGTGCCCATCTAGCGCAAAGCTTAAAAGGGCACCTTCGGAGCGACCAATCCAGTTACGTTGGGAGTCTTTTAAAGACTCGGTCCAATCGATTTCCTCTAAGCCGGCTAATAACCTTTCTGCATAAGCGGTAATGCGCATACTCCACTGCATCATTTTCTTTTGCACCACGGGGTGTCCACCTCTCTCACTGAGGCCATCTTTCACCTCATCGTTGGCCAAAACGGTACCCAAGGCCGGACACCAGTTTACGGTGCTTTCGCTGCGATAGGCTAAGCGGTAATTCTGTAAAATTTGCTCGCGCGTGGCTTCATCGAAACCCTCCCATTCTTCGGGGCTAAGACTTAAATCTTCACCAGCAGCGGCATGTAAATCCTCGGTGCCGTACTTATGTAGATGCCAAATTAAATCTTCTATCGGACGGGCTTGGGCTTTCTCTTCATCATACCAGCTATCGAAAAGCTGTAAAAAGATCCACTGCGTCCAACGGTAAAAATCGGGATTAGAAGTACGTACTTCACGATCCCAATCGAAGGAAAAACCAATCTGATCGAGTTGCTCGCGGTAACGGCTAATATTTTCTTCGGTAGTAATAGCGGGATGCTGACCTGTTTGAATGGCATATTGCTCGGCCGGTAAACCAAAAGAGTCGTAACCCATGGGATGCAGCACGTTAAAACCTTGGTGACGCTTGTAGCGCGCAACGATATCGGAAGCAATATAACCGAGGGGGTGACCAACATGTAAGCCCGCTCCTGAAGGATAAGGGAACATGTCTAAAGCGTAAAATTTAGGCTTATCGCCTTCCTCTTTCGCCGCAAAAGTTTTTTGTGATGCCCAATAGGCGCGCCACTTCTTCTCAATCTCGTTAAATGCGTATTCCATAATATCGTTTGCCTTTCTGCGCCGCGAAATTAAGATCTTTAAGATGAAGCCTCACCGTTTTAAGAAAATTAGCCCCAAAAAATCCCAATCTAATTCCCCATTTCTCCGCCCACCGATTTAGATACCTTGACTTTTATCATACTTTAGGCCTTAAGCTTTAGTATTTTTGCCGCTTAAATTGCATTTGTATGGATCCGAACGCTGGAAAAAAGGAATTAATAAATCGCTTTGGTCGCGAGGAACTGGAGGCGCGACTTTATGCTGAAAACTTTAAACGCGTAACCTTATCCTTTTACAAATACGTTATAATTAATGATACGCAAGAATTACGCGATCGACTATTTAAAGAGTGGTCGGATTTAAATTGCCTAGGCCGTATTTACATCGCCCGCGAAGGTATTAATGCCCAAATGAACGTTCCCGAACACAATTGGGAAGAGTTCAAGACCAAATTATACGCCCATCCAGAATTTAAAGATATTCCCTTTAAAGTGGCGGTAGAAGACGATGGAAAATCCTTCATAAAACTTATGGTTAAAGTGCGCACACGTATTGTTGCCGACGGTTTGCCCGATGATGCTTATGATGTTACCAATGTAGGTACCCACCTCGATGCAGAGTCTTGGAACCAAGCCATGGAAAGCGGAGCAATTGTGGTGGACATGCGTAATCACTACGAAAGCGAAATTGGTCATTTCGAAAACTCTATTTTACCCGACGCCGAGACATTTAGAGATGAACTTCCTGAAGTCTTGAAAAAGCTGGAGGGCAAGGAGAATGAAAAGGTCTTGCTTTATTGCACCGGGGGAATTCGCTGCGAAAAGACTTCGGCCTTTTTAAAACATCATGGTTTTAAGGATGTTAATCAACTACACGGTGGTATTATCGACTATGCCCGTCAGATCAAGACCCGCGAGCTACCCAATAAATTTCATGGTAAAAACTTTGTCTTCGATGAGCGATTGGGCGAAAGCATTTCTTCGGAAATAATTTCCCACTGCCACCAATGCGGAACGAAATGCGATACGCATGTAAACTGCGCTAATGTTGCTTGCAACCTGCTGTTTCTTCAATGCCCCGAATGTGCAGCTAAACATGAAAAGTGCTGTTCTACCGAATGCCAAAGTGAGGTGCACCTTCCGGCAGAAGAGCAAAAAGCGAGACGTGCGGGCCGCGAAAACCGCAAGCGTTTTCATAGTCACCGCAAATGGGGTGATTTACATCCTGAAAAAAGCTGACAAATGTCCTATTTTGCTTAAATTCAAGCCCTTTTATTTGAACCTCTCAAAAACATATTTATAAATGCCATTTTATCATAAACTAGGAAAGATTCCCCACAAGCGCCATACTACCTTTAGAAAGGAGAATGGCGATTTGCATTATGAGCAGCTCTTCGGCACCGAAGGCTTTAGCGGAATGTCTTCCCTTCTCTATCATTTACATCGCCCTACCATGGTGAAATCCATTGGTAAGTCGATCGACTTAAACCCTGTAGCAGCGGTAAAGCACAATGTAAACAGTCGCATGCTAGAAGGTTTTAAAGTGAAACCCGATGCCGATTATTTGAAAAGCCGTACCACCGTGCTCTTTAACAATGACGTGCATATTTCTTTAGCTGCGCCAACAAAAAGTCAAACCGATTACTTCTATAAAAATGCCGATGCCGACGAAATGATCTTCGTGCATCAAGGCACTGGAACCTTAAAAACCCTATTGGGAAATTTAAGTTTCGGCCCAGGCGATTATTTAGTAATTCCACGCGGCATGATTTATCAAATGCATTTTGATCAGGAAGCGAATCGCCTTTTCATACTCGATTCGTACCAACCTTTATACACTCCCAAGCGCTATCGCAATCACTTTGGTCAGTTATTGGAGCACAGTCCTTTCTGCGAGCGCGATATCCGTCAGCCCGAAACTTTAGAGCCAGTAGACGAAAAAGGTGAGTTCTTAATCAAATTAAAAAAGGAAGGCATTTTACACGATATGGTTTATGCTTCTCACCCCTTTGACGTAGTGGGATGGGATGGTTATAATTATCCTTACGCCTTTAACATAAAAGACTTCGAACCGATAACGGGTAGAGTGCATCAACCGCCACCCGTACACCAAACTTTTGAAAGTGCTGCTTTTGTAGTTTGCTCGTTCTGCCCCAGGTTATTCGATTATCACCCAGAGGCCATTCCTGCTCCTTATAATCATAGTAATATCGATAGTGATGAAGTTTTGTATTATGTAGACGGTGACTTTATGAGTCGCAATCATGTAGACAAAGGCTTTATCAGTTTACACCCTGCGGGCTTACCCCACGGCCCACACCCCGGTGCTTACGAGCGCAGTATTGGTCAGAAAGAAACCGCCGAATTAGCGGTAATGGTTGATACCTTCGCCCCTTTGCAAGTAACCCAAGCAGCCTTGGAGATGGAATTAGACGATTATCATTTAAGCTGGCTAGAAGACTAAGCAAAGCAAATTAGAATTATACTTTTGCAAAAACAGATTTTATGGAAACCATTCACGATAATTCTTCATTAAAACTGAAGAAAGAATTTTTAGAAGCCGAAGATTTTTTACCTCTTAATGGCACCGACTACGTTGAGCTATACGTAGGAAATGCCAAGCAAACCGCGCACTTTTACAAAACCGCTTTTGGCTTTCAGTCGCTGGCTTACGCCGGATTGGAAACAGGTATAAAAGATCGTGTATCTTATGTATTAGAGCAAGATAAAATCCGCTTGGTAATCACCTCACCCTTAACTCCAGGTGGCCCGATTAACGAGCACCTAGAAAAACATGGCGATGGCGTTAAAAACGTAGCCCTTTGGGTTGACGATGCTGACAAAAGCTACCGGGAAACTACGTCCCGTGGAGCTGAATCTTCTTTCGAGCCTTACAGCATTGAAGACGAAAACGGCAAAGTAACTTTAAGCGGCATTAAAACTTACGGTGATACGGTCCACGTTTTTGTAGACCGCAGTAATTATAGCGGTATTTTCATGCCCGGTTATAAAAAATGGGAAAGCCATTATAACCCCAGTAATGCTGGCCTAAAATACATCGATCACATGGTGGGTAATGTAGGCTGGGGCGAGATGAACAAATGGGTTGATTTTTACGCCAAGGTGATGGGATTCGCGCAATTAGTATCTTTTGACGATAAAGATATTTCTACCGAATACACCGCCTTAATGAGTAAGGTAATGACCAATGGAAATGGTAGAATTAAATTCCCCATTAACGAACCCGCAGAAGGCAAAAAGAAAAGTCAGATTGAAGAGTATATCGACTTCTACCAAGGTGCAGGCGTTCAGCATATCGCAGTGGCTACCAATAATATTTTCGAAACGGTAGATCGTTTGAAAGACTATGGTGTAGAATTTTTATACGTACCGGATTCGTATTACGATGACTTATTAGAGCGTGTTGGCGATATTGATGAAGAAATTGGCGAGCTCAGTAAGCGCGGTATTTTGGTAGATCGCGATGATGAAGGTTATTTATTACAGCTTTTCACCAAGCCAGTAGCCGATAGACCAACGCTTTTCTTCGAAATCATTCAACGCAAAGGTGCCAAGAGTTTCGGTAAAGGAAACTTTAAAGCCTTATTTGAAGCGATAGAAAGAGAACAAGAAAATCGCGGTACATTATAAATCGCATTTTCAAATAATCAATCGCCCATTCTGCGAAAGCAAAATGGGCTTTTTTTTGCTTTATTTACGAAATTATACAACTCTACCTTCGCGAAAAGTGTCACTCTGATATGATGAAAATATTTACTGTGTTTTTTCTGGCCCTTTGCTTTAGTGCAAACCTATCTGCGCAAGCGATAAAAGGGAAGGTAGTGGACGAGCAAGGCAAAGGCCTACCCTTTGTAAACATCACCATAAATAATGAACGTCGCGGTACCTCGGGCGACTTAGACGGGAATTTTGAGTTTAGCAATGAAGATGGCGGAATTAAAAATCTGCAATTTTCTTATATCGGTTTTGAGACCACTACCCTATCTGGCGAAAGCCTAAAAGCGAATAAGCTGCTCGTTGTTTTAAAGGAAAAAAGTACCGCCCTAGAGGAAGTTACCGTAGTGCCGGGGATAAATCCTGCGCATCGTTTAATCAATAATGCGGTGGCCATGAAGAAGTTAAACGACCCAGAAGAACTAGAAAGTTTCAGTTATTACAGCTATAGTAAGTTCTGGGTAACCTTTAATGTAGATAGCCTCGACCCCAGTATTGATACAGTAAAACTCTCTGATCGCATTGATAGTTTAGCGGTAGGACAAGAAGATACCATCCTTAAAATTGATAGCTCCAATTTTGAGATGCACCAATTCTTCAGCACTAAGCATCTCTTTTTTATGGAAACCATTACCGAGAGGAGAGTGAAAAAGCCGCGCGATAACGAAAGAGTTTTAGCGCAAAAGACTTCAGGCTTTAAAAGTCCCATGTTTTCGCTTATTGTTACCCAGTTGCAGAGCTTTTCTTTTTACGGCGATTTTATTGGTATTGGCGACGAAAAATACCTCAACCCTTTGAGTAAAGGCAGCACAAGTCGCTATTTATTTATTATTGAAGACAGCCTTTTTACCGAAGAGGGAGACACCATTTTTACGGTGAGTTTTAGGCCAAGACTAAACCGTGGTTTTAAAGGATTAAAGGGAGCATTATCACTACACTCGGGGGATTGGGCGATTGTAAATGTGCGCGCCACACCATCCGAAGACGAAAATAGCCCCATTTCCATTCGCCAAGAATACCGCTCCTTTGGTCAGCATAAGTGGTTCCCCGTTTCCTTTGAAGCCGATATTTTTATAAACAATATTTCCATCAACACGCTTGCACCACAGGCCATTTTAAGGCGAAAGATTAGCAATATAAACCTAAATCCAAACCTCAGCACTAAGGATATTTCCCTTGCGGAGATTAGCATAGACGAGGAATCGAGCGAATTTGCGGATAGTCTTTTGCAAGCCTTTAGAGGCGAGACTTTAGACAGCACTGAACTAAATACCTACAGCTTTATTGATAGCGTTTCCAAAGCAGAAGACCTTGAAAAAAAACTGCAACTATTAATTACACTTAGTCGAGGATACATCCCTTACAAGTGGATAAATATCGACATCAACAAACTCATTAACTACAATCGCGCGGAAGGATTTCGTTTAGGCCTAGGCATTGAAACCAACGACAAACTCTCTCCTTGGTTTAGAATTAGAGCGGCAGGAGCATATGGTTTTAAAGACAAACTTTGGAAGCAGAATTACGAACTTGAATTTGATCTAAACAAAGAGATTAACCTTAAAACCTGGGTTGGTTTTCAAGATGAAATATTTGAAACAAGTGGCTTAGCTATTCCCTATTTACAGAGTGGTTCTATTGTTGAAAACAACTACCGTCGCATATTTATCAACCAATGGGATTATGTGAGACGCACTTATTACGGCATTAGTAGCAATATTGTTCCCGGTTTAAATTACAGCTTAATTGCAAATTACGAACGCAGAGAAACCTTAGGGAATTATCAGTTCCTACCCTCAGACAATAGTCTCGGTGAAAACATCTACGACTATGCCGAAATAAGAAGCACTCTGCGCTATGCTCCCAATGAAAAAATTGCAGAAACGCCATTTGGACAGCTAACCTTAGAAGGGGGCTATCCGATTTTTTGGCTGAGCTATAATCGCGGATTTGAAGGCATTGGCGAAAGCGGTTTCAATTATGACATCCTCCAATTTAGGGCCGAATACAAACGGATGAGTTTACGTTTTGGCGAAAGCAGTTTTAAAGTTCAAGCCGCTAAGAGCTGGCAAGACCTTCCTGCTGCCAAGCTTTTTACAGGTAGCAGTAATGGTTTAGAAAGCACAAATTATTTCGACAGAATAAATGCCGCCGATCGAAATTCCTTTGAAACCATGGCCTTTAATGAGTTTTTAAATGACGAGTATTTAGAACTTATGTGGCGACAAGATTTTAAAAGCCTACTCTTCCGCCGGAAGGATTTCGCTCCTCACATTGAAATCGTAAACCGAATGGCCATTGGAAACCTTCGCTCTCCCCAACAGCATTTAAATCTTAGTACCAAATCTTTAAGTCAGCCCTATTTCGAGTCGGGCATTGAGCTCAATCGCCTTTTAGTTTCCAGCTTTAGCGGTTTCGGCCTTGGCTTTTACTATCGATATGGCGCTCAAAGTTTACCCGAGCCTATTGATAATTTTGCGATAAAGCTCACTTCAAAATTTGTTTTTTAAATAGCGTCTTTTAGGATAATCACCCATTTTTCTGAGCGCCTAGATGCTGCTGAAAAAATTAAGTCGCCGACCGAGCGATAATTCTTAGTTTTGCGGAAATTAAGCGCCAGCCCTAAGGAGCATGTTTACATTTATTGCCAGACTTATACTTCGTAACCGCACAAGCATGCTTAGCATTCTGCTACTGCTTAGCTTTTACATGGCTTATCAGGGGCAATTCGTAAACGTGAGCTTTAAATTTTCGAGGCTTCTCCCTAAAACCGATACCACTCAAGTGGATTATGACGTTTTTCGTGAGCGCTTTAAGCAGGTGGGAAATACCGTGGTTATTGCCATTGACAGCTTTGATGTTTTTGAAGCGAAAAATTACCAGCACTGGCATTCTTTAGAAAGCAATCTCTTAAATATTGACGGCGTAATTAATATCCTTTCGCCTACTAATGCCTTAAATCTTGGCCGCGACGATAGCGCCCAAACCCTCAACTACAGTTCTCTTGCACCAGCATTAGCCGCGGGGAAATTCGACTCTGTTAAGGCGGTTTACAATGCTTTGCCTTTTTACCGTGGCCTATTGGAAAGCGAAGATGGACGCGTGCCGCTCATGCTAGTTCACATTGACGGTAAAAAACTTTACGATAAAAATATTATTCGCATTGTTGAAGAAATAAAACAAACGGTTGCCGCCGAGGAGCTTATTTTGGGCCGTGATATAAAAATTAGCGGTCTTCCTCATATTCGCATGGCTAATACGAAAACCATTAGCCAAGAAATTTTTATGCTAGTGGGTTTAGCCTTATTGGTTACGGGGCTAATTTTATACGCTTTCTTGCGCAGCTTCCGCGCGATGCTCATTTCTATTGCCGTGGTGGTTTTAGGCGTATTTTGGTCTTTCGGGCTGATTTCGGTACTCAATTATGAGATATCGATGCTTTCATCATTAATCCCTTCTTTGGTAATTGTGATTGGCGTGCCCAATTGTATTTTTCTGATTAATAAGTACCATACTGAGTATAAAAATCACGGGAATCGCATTCTCGCCTTGCAAAGAGTAATTCGCAAAATTGGCGCCGCCACTTTGCTCACCAATATTACCACCGCCATGGGTTTTGCGGCGCTGATATTAACAAATAGTGTGATTTTAAAAGAATTTGGCGTGGTGGCCTCCATCAATGTAATGATGGTTTTCGTTATTTCCATTGTCCTTATTCCTATCTACTACAGCTTTGCGCGCGCTCCGAAAGAAAGGCATTACAAACATTTGGAAAAACGCTGGATAAAGGGCTTTATCGATTGGCTAATTCGTACTACAATGTACCACCGGAAATGGGTCTACACTGCTTTAATTAGCCTACTTATTATTGCTTTTTATGGGGTAACTAAAATTTACACCACCGGCAATCTTAGTGAAGAGTTTAAAAAAAGTGATCCCGTTTATAAAGATCTGCATTTTTTAGAAGACAAGTTTAATGGCATGGTTCCCTTAGAGTTAGTAATAGACACTAAAAAGGCCAATGGCATTTACAAAGCCGCCACTTTAAAACGCATCGACAAACTGCAAAACGATCTTGCCCAGGTAGAAGGCATCAGCCGCTCCTTATCTATTGTGGATGGATTAAAATTCGCCAAACAAGCCTATTACCGCGGCGACTCTAGTTTTTACTCGCTTCCCACCAGTCAAGAAAGAAGCTTTATTGCTAGTTATCTCCCGAAAGGGGACAAAGGAAACCAGTCTAATTTATTAAGCTCACTAGCCGATAGTACGGCGCGCTATACCCGGGTTACCATGCAGGTTAAAGACATGGGTAAGGAAGAAAGCACCTACATGCAAGAAGCGGTTTTTGCATCTATCGCCGAAAACTTTCCCTCCGAAAAATACGATGTTACCGTAACGGGCGCATGGGTAGTTTTTCAAAAAGGAACTACCTATTTAATTAAAAACTTGTTGGTCAGCTTAAGTTTGGCTATTGCGGTAATTGCCTTAGTAATGGCTTTTATTTTCCGCTCGTTCACCATGGTCTTGGTTTCGTTGGTGCCTAATATTTTCCCTTTGGTAATGACGGCAGGAATTATGGGATATTTTGGGATTCCCCTTAAGCCCAGTACCATTTTAGTATTTAGTGTAGCCTTCGGAATTAGCATTGATGATACCATTCATTTCTTAGCAAAATATAGACAAGAGCTTAAAAACACGCGCTATAATATTGGGAAGTCGGTACTTTTAGCAATTCGCGAAACGGGGGTAAGTATGTTCTATACCTCCATTGTTCTCTTTTTTGGCTTCAGCGTATTTACCGCTTCCAGCTTTGGCGGAATTGTAGCACTTGGAATTTTGGTAAGTATAACCTTAGTGATTGCAATGATTGGCAATCTTTTAATATTACCAACCTTATTACTTAGCTTTGAAAAGTTGATTATCAGTAAATCTTTTACCGAGTCTTACATTAGCATTTACGATGAAGAGGTAGATGAAAGTGAGGATTTTGAAGGAGATAACCCTTAAAAGTAAAAACATGAAAGGTATTATTCTCGCCGGTGGATCTGGCACCAGACTGCATCCTTTAACCTTAGCCGTTAGCAAACAGTTAATGCCCGTTTACGATAAACCCATGATTTACTATCCCTTGGGCACTCTTTTACAGGCGGGAATTAGCGATATCTTAATAATTTCTACGCCCCACGATATGCCTCTTTTCCAAAAACTTTTGGGCGACGGCAGTCGTATTGGCTGTAATTTTCAATACACCGTGCAGCACGAGCCTAATGGCCTTGCGCAAGCCTTTGTTTTAGGAAAAGACTTTATTGGCAACGATAGTGTGGCTTTAGTTTTAGGAGATAATATCTTTTATGGCTCTAAAATGGAAGACCTTTTACAAAGCAGTAAAGATCCTAATGGTGGCGTTGTTTTCGCCTATCAAGTTTCCGATCCTGAACGTTACGGAGTAGTAGATTTTGATGAAAACCTTGTTGCTCGCTCCATCGAAGAAAAACCAGTTAAGCCTAAATCGCGTTATGCAGTGCCTGGTTTATATTTCTACAATAATAATGTCGTACAAATCGCCTCCGACCTAAAGCCCTCTCCCCGCGGTGAATATGAAATTACTGATGTAAACAAGGAGTATTTAAAGCAAGGGAAATTACAAGTAGGTATTCTAGATAGAGGTACGGCATGGTTAGACACCGGCACCTTTGCAAGCCTGATGCAAGCAGGACAGTTTGTGCAAGTTATTGAAGAAAGACAAGGACTTAAAGTGGGCTGTATTGAAGAAATTGCCTTCCGCCAAGGTTTTATAAATGACGAAAAGTTGGTAGAAATTGCCGAGCCTTTATTAAAAAGTGGTTATGGCCGATACCTGCTGGAAATAGTGAACAAAAACTGATTAAATAATTGATGGAAAATTTTACGGGTTATATAAGTTTGATTGAAAACACTTTGGCACGCCAAGATTTCGATCAAGAACCGATTGAATTATATCAACCTATTTCTTACATCCTTTCCTTGGGGGGCAAACGACTAAGGCCAGCCATGGTTTTAGCGGGCTGCGACCTTTTCGAGGGTAATTTAGAAGATGCTCTTTTACCCAGCTTAGCCATAGAAATGTTCCACAACTTTTCGCTGGTGCACGATGATATTATGGACGATGCCCATCTTCGGCGTGGTAAAAAAACCATTCACGAAAAATGGAACACTAATGTGGCCATCCTTGCGGGAGATGCCATGCTAGTAAAATCCTATCAATACTTAAATCAAGTTGATAAAAGCATTCTTGCCAAGGTTTACGAGATCTTCTCCAAAACAGCATTGGAAGTTTGTGAAGGTCAGCAATACGACATGAACTTCGAGAGTCTATCTAGCGTAAGCGAAGAAGACTATATTGAAATGATTCGCCTCAAAACCGCAGTATTACTGGGGGCCGCTCTTCAAATTGGAGCCTTAATTGGCAAGGCTTCGAACAGTCAGGCCGTTGCACTTTACAAATTTGGAATGGATGCTGGCTTGGCTTTTCAGGTACAAGATGATCTTTTAGACGCTTTTGGGGATCCTGAAAAATTTGGCAAAAAAGTAGGCGGCGATATTCTGCAAGACAAAAAAACTTTGCTGATGATTTATGCGCGTGAATTCGCGCCGATGGAATTAGCTGCCCTGCAAAAGGAAAACTTAGTGGGGGAGGCCAAAGTGAAAGCCTTTCAAAAATTATTTATTGAATGTGGCGCTGAAACTAAGGCCATCGCTAAGCGCGAAGAATTGCTGAAAAGTGCCTTAAGTGCGCTTGCTTCCGCAGATGCGAAAAATGACAAGGTGAAAACCCAACTCACAAATTTCGCTCAATGGCTCAGTCACCGCGATCACTAAATGTTAATCTCGAGCTTTTAGAATCTCATCCGAAAAAGGAATGGTTGCTTGCCAATCTGCGTAAGCAATTAGCGAAAGATTTAAATTGCCCGGAAGAAGAAGTACCTACCGAGGATTTAGAAAATTGGTTACACCATAGGCTAGACCAGTATCGCATTCAAGCCCAATCGTTTACTGATTTATTTTACCGGATCGATTTGGCCGAGAAATATTTAAGCGAGAACAATAGGGAAATTGCCCGTGCTATTCTCAAGCGCGAAGCGATTAAAGTTTATTTTAGAGCGCAGTACAGCGGCCTTATTTAAGATGAGTACGACTATAAATTACAATATCCGATTTTCAATAAAAGTTAATCGGCGTCGAAATCATATAAATTAAAAGTATACTAAGAAAATGGGAGCCCAAGATGCGCCGTAAGGACTGTATTGATCATGCAGTAAGTTATAGCGAATTCCCAAAAGCATCATTCCCTTCTTACCTACTTGTTGCTTTAAACCACCTTGCACAAAAAGCACATTGGTCCAGCGGTTTTCTACATCAAAATCAAAAGTGTTGATATTGTATAGATAAGCATCATGGTTTAAAACCTCAAACTGAGCGCCGAGAAACACGCTTTCTAAAGGACTGTAATTGGCAAAAAAATTAGGGCCATGCACGGTGTTTTCGAAGTCTGTATTCTGAAATCTACCATTCGCCCAAATACTTCTCCACCGCGCGTAATTATACATATACCCTGCTCCCACTACCAAATTATCTTTTATCTGATATCCCACTTGTGGTGCCAGAAAAATATTGGTATTGGTGCCAAATGATAAACCCGCACCGCCACCGAAAATTAATTTATCGGTCCACGATTTCGGTTTTTCAGGACTGGCTTGCGTCTTCGGCTTTGGCTCTTCGCTTTGCTCCGTTGGCTTATCGGCCTTTGAGCCTCCTTTTTTAAAGCGTTCGCTTTGCGCAGAAAGGCTTACTGAAAAAGCCACAAAGATTAACAACAAAAGATTCCTCATATTCAGCTAAACGATTTAGATTAGACAAAGTTATGTAAAGCAATGTCTATTTCGCATTAATAATGGTCGATTAGAAGAAAGAGGGCATTATATTTATCTTAATTTTGCAGAAACTTACGGACCTCGTAACATTAACATGGATAGATTTTCTTTTCTCGGTGGAGTACATAGTGACTTTATTGACGAATTATACCAACAGTATCTTACTAGCCCCGATAGCGTAGAACCTAGTTGGCGCGCTTTCTTTCAGGGCTACGATTTCGCAAAAGAAGAGTATGACGGTGAAGACGGCAGCTCTGCCGCCGAATCGGAGATAACTCTTAATCACGCGGAAATTGTAGCGGAAATCCGTAAGGAATTTCAGGTGCTTGCCTTAATTGATGGATATCGCAAAAGAGGACATCTCTTTACCGCTACCAACCCTGTGCGTTCGCGCCGTGAGTATGAACCCAAATTAACCCTGGAAAATTTTGGTTTAAGTCAAGCTGACTTGAATAATCCCTTTCAGGCCGCTAAAGAAATTGGTTACGACACCTCTAAAACCCTTCGTGAAATTATTGAGCGCCTCGAACGCGTTTATTGCCGCAGCATTGGCTTAGAGTATATGTACCTAGGAGATCCAGAAAAAATTACTTGGATCCAGAAAAAATTACAAGAAGGAGATAATGCTCCCGACTACCGTACCGAAGATAAAAAGCTGATTCTTCATAAATTAAATGAAGCGGTGGCTTTCGAAAACTTCATTAATCGCAAATTTGTCGGGCAAAAACGCTTCTCCATTGAAGGAGCAGAGAGTCTTATTCCCGCCATGGAATTCGGTATTCGCCACGCCGCCCATTTAGGGGTTAAAGAATTTGTTGTTGGTATGGCTCACCGCGGACGCTTAAACGTTCTCTCTAATATTTTCGGGAAAACCCAACGCGAGATCTTTAGTGAATTTGAAGGTAAAGAGTTTGTGGACGATGAGTTTGATGGTGATGTTAAATACCACTTGGGATACACCACCACCAAAACTTTAGATAATGGCGAGGTTATTAAATTAAACCTCTCACCTAACCCTTCACACTTAGAAGCGGTTGATGCCATTGTAACGGGGATTGCTCGTGCTAAGATTAATACCGACCATGGTAAAGATCAGTCCAAAGTAATGCCGATTCTAATCCACGGTGACGCCGCGGTGGCCGCTCAAGGGATAGTGTACGAAGTGCTGCAAATGGAAACCTTAGAAGGATACCGCACCGGTGGCACCGTGCACATGGTAATTAACAACCAAGTAGGTTTTACCACCAATTACTTAGATGCGCGTTCTAGTATTTATTGTACTGACGTAGCGAAAACCGTGCAAGCACCAGTGTTACACGTTAATGGCGACGATGTTGAAGCGGTTATTCATGCCACCATATTTGCTATGGAATACCGTCAGCGTTATAATCGCGATATTTTCATAGATCTGTTGTGCTACCGAAAATACGGTCATAACGAAGGGGATGAGCCTCGTTTTACGCAACCCTTACTCTATAAAGCCATAAGCAAGCATCCAGACCCTAAGGTTATTTACCAAACGAAGTTGGAGAAGGAAGGCATAGTTGATAAAGCTTTTGTGAAATCCTTAGAATCGGAGTTTAAGGATGTGTTGGAAATGCGCTTCGACGAATCTAAGAAGATAGAGAAAAATACCATCACCCAGTTTATGCTAGATGAGTGGGATGGTTACAAAACGGCTAGTCCGGAAGATTTCCATAAATCTATTGACACTTCTTTCGACCTCACTACTTTGAAAGAAATAGCGCATACGATTACCCATCTACCGGAAGGGAAAAAATTCTTCGTTAAGATTAAACGTTTGATGGAAGACCGTTGGAAAATGGTAGCCGAACGCAACAGTCTAGATTGGGGTATGGCCGAGCTTTTAGCTTATGGCACTCTCATTCACGAAGGTTTTAATATCCGCCTTAGCGGGGAAGATTCGGAACGTGGAACCTTCTCGCATAGACATGCCGTAATTAAAGTAGAAGACTCCGAAGAAGAGCATGTTCTTCTCAATAATATTAAAGGAAAAGAAGGCCGTTTTGCGGTTTACAATTCCTTGCTTTCTGAATACGGTGTTATGGGTTTTGACTATGGTTATGCCATGACCTCACCCGAAACACTGGTAATTTGGGAAGCGCAGTTTGGTGACTTCTTTAATGGAGCACAAATTATTGTTGACCAATTTATTTCGGCTGCAGAAGATAAGTGGAAAGTTCAAAATGGTATGGTCCTTTATTTACCGCATGGTTACGAAGGACAAGGAGCCGAGCATTCTAGTGCCCGCTTAGAGCGCTGGTTACAACAGTGTGCCCAGTACAACATGCAGGTAGTAAATGTTACTACGCCCGCTAACTTCTACCACTTGTTACGCCGCCAAATGAAGCGCAATTTCCGCAAGCCTTTGGTGGTAATGACCCCGAAGAGTTTATTGCGTCATCCCAAAGTACAATCGCCTTTAGAGGATTTGGCCAATGGCAGTTTCCGCGAATTAATTGACGATCCCCGCATTGAAGATAAAGCTACCGTGAAAAAGCTATTCTTCTGTAGTGGTAAGATTTATTACGATATTGACAAAGTTAGAGACGAGGAGCTTCCGCAAGATCGCGCCTTTATTCGCCTCGAGCAATTATACCCCTTAGCCGAAAATCAGATTAGCGATTTGGTTGCCAGCTATCCTAATGTAGAAGAAGTTTATTGGGCCCAAGAAGAACCTCGCAATATGGGTGCTTCTTGGTATGTTCAAGTTAACTTCCCCGTAAAATTGAAAGAAGTTATTTCGCCTGCCGCGAGCGCTAGTACCGCTCCTGGTTCATCCAAATTAGCCGCCTCGCGTTATGAGGCTCTGTTATCAAAAATTTTCAACGCCTAGTTATCACTAAATCATGAGTTTAGAAGTAAAAGTTCCATCACCAGGAGAATCCGTTTCCGAAGTAGAAATAGCCAGCTGGTTAGTTGCTGACGGTGATTATGTAGAAAAAGATCAAGAAATTGCTGAAATCGATTCCGATAAAGCAACCCTTGCCTTACCCGCCGAAGAATCTGGTATTATTACCTTAAAGGTAGAGGAAGGCGAATCGGTAGAAGTAGGACAAGTAATTGCGCTTATTGATACTAGTGCCGCTGCCCCCGACGGTGGAAGTAGCCCCAAAGCTGCGGCGGCTCCAAAGGCAGAAGAAAAGGCTGCTCCTGCCCCGGTAGAAGCTCCCAAAGCCGAAGAAAAAACCTACGCTAGTGGATCGGCCTCTCCCGCAGCTAAGAAAATTTTAGATGAAAAAGGCATCAGCGCCAGCGCAGTAACCGGCACTGGCCGTGATGGTAGAGTTACCAAAGACGATGCAGTTAAAGCGGAAGCCAGTATGGGCACGCCAACCAATGCCCCTCGTCCTACCGACAGCGCCAAAATGAGCAGCTTGCGCAGAAAGTTAGCCAAGCGTTTAGTAAGCGTTAAAAACGAGACGGCTATGCTTACTACTTTTAACGAAGTAGATATGAAGCCTATCTTCGATTTACGTCAGCAATATAAAGAAGACTTTAAACTGAAACACGGCGTAGGCCTTGGTTTCATGTCTTTCTTTACGCTAGCAGTAACCCGTGCGCTAAAAGAGTTCCCGCAGGTTAATAGCATGATTGACGGCGATAATTTGGTAAGCTTTGGTTATGCTGACATTAGCATCGCGGTAAGCGGACCGAAAGGACTAATGGTTCCCGTAATTCGTAACGCCGAAAACATGAGTTTTGCAGGCGTAGAAAAGGATATTAAGCGTTTGGCCACTAAAGTAAGAGACGGTAAAATTACCGTAGATGAAATGACGGGCGGAACCTTTACAATAACCAATGGTGGCGTATTTGGCTCCATGCTTTCTACTCCTATTATCAATCCTCCACAAAGTGCTATTTTAGGAATGCACAATATTGTAGAGCGCCCCGTGGCCATTAACGGCGAAGTACATATTCGCCCCATTATGTATGTAGCCCTTAGCTACGATCACCGCGTAATTGACGGCAGAGAATCGGTAGGTTTCTTAGTTGCAGTTAAAGAAGCGCTGGAAAATCCAGCTGAATTATTGATGAACAATGAGGTAAAAAAAGCCCTTGAGCTTTAATTAGACCCATCATAAATACGAAGCCGCCCAGTTTTGCAATTGGGCGGCTTTTTTTTAGTTCTAACTTAGCCACCTGAATAGAATTTACAGATGATAGACACGCATACCCATATATACTTAGATCGCTTTAAAGAGGATATTGACCTCATTTTAGAACGCGCTGCGGCGGTTGGGGTAGAGCGATTTTACCTCCCTAATATTGATAAAGAAAGTATTGCCGACCTCAAAGCTTTAGCGGCCGAACATCCCCAAATTTACCCGATGATGGGCCTCCACCCTAGTCACGTTAAAGAAGATTGGCAAGAGCAGCTGGCTGCAGTTTGGGAAGAACTTGATGGCCAAACAAAATACTTTGCAGTAGGCGAAATTGGCATTGATCTGTATTGGGATAAAACCTTTATTACTGAGCAACAAGAAGCCTTTCGCAGGCAGATTCGCAAGGCTAAAGAGATGCACTTACCTATAGTTATTCATTGTCGCGATGCCTTTGAAGAAACTTTCGAGGTTTTAGAAGCAGAAGCGGATGAGCAGCTATTTGGCATTTTCCATTGTTTTACTGGTAATTTAGAACAAGCCCAACGCGCTTTGGCTTTGAATCTAAAACTAGGTATTGGCGGAGTGGTAACTTTTAAAAACGGCGGTTTAGATAAAGTGGTGGCCGAATTAAAAACGGAAGATTTAGTCTTGGAAACCGATGCGCCCTTTTTAGCGCCTGCACCCTTTCGGGGGAAGCGTAATGAACCGGCATATTTGGAGCAAATTGCCCAGAAGATTGCCGAAATACATCAGATTTCTAAAGAAGAAGTGGCACGTATCACTACGGAAAACGCCTTAAAAATATTCGGACATGAGTAGAGAAGCCAAAGTTTTAATGCTCTATACCGGTGGTACAATTGGGATGATTCTCCAAGAAAATGGTTCCTATCATCCCTTTAGTTTAGAAAACCTCTTAGCCCAAATACCGGAAATTTCGCAGTTCGATTGCAGCATTGATACCGATAGTTTCGACGAACCGATCGACTCGTCCAATATGCTGCCCGAACATTGGCAACGCATTGCACTGCGCATCAAAGAAGATTACGGTCGATACGATGCCTTTTTAATTCTTCATGGATCAGACACCATGGCTTATACCTCATCTGCCTTGAGCTTTATGCTTAGTAATTTAGGCAAACCTGTTATTTTAACGGGTAGCCAATTACCGATTGGTATTCCCCGTTCAGATGCGCGGGAAAATATTCTCAGCAGTTTAGAAATTGCCTTAGCTCGTAATGATGAAGGTGGGCCATTAGTACCCGAAGTAGCAGTTTATTTTGAGTATGATTTATACCGGGGCAATCGCGTGCAAAAGGTCAGTGCCCAAGATTTTGAAGCTTTTCAGTCGCCCAACTATCCGAAATTAGCAGAAGCGGGCGTAAGCATAAAATACAATCGCAATTATATTGCCCGTGCCACCGCGGGCGCCTTACAAGTTAATTTAGATTTAGATCCACGGGTGGGAATAATTCATTGCTTTCCCGGAATGACGGCGGAATTAGTGCTACCCCAAATCTTAAACCCACAATTACAAGGCTTAATAATTCGCAGTTTTGGCGCAGGAAACGCTCCCAATCAGAATTGGCTTATTGAAGCTTTGGCGCAAGTTTGCGAAAAAGGCACACCAGTTATAAACGTGAGTCAGTGCTCGGCAGGTAGTGTGGAAATGACAAAATACGAAGCGGGCCGGAAATACCATGAGATCGGCTTAATTGGCGCCGGCGACATGACTTTTGAAGCCGCCTTATGCAAGACCATGTTTCTGCTTGGGCAGAATTTAAAAGGAGAAGAATTTAAGCTAGCCTTTTGCGATAATTTAAAAGGAGAAGTGAGTATTTAGTGTGGCTTTCAGCCTCCTTCTATTATTTTAACGTGAATTCGACAATAAATTAGAGCCTCAGATTTTCAATGGAAGGAAAAGA
>PZPB01000119.1 GCA_003045865.1 Bacteroidota bacterium
AGGCTGTACCAACTGCCAGTTGGCCATGCGTTAAACTCCAAGCTAGGAAACCAGCAGTTGTCCAGTAGCTTCTTTTTGGTTTTGCGTATTGCAAATCAAAGCCCGAAACGGAATCTCGTGCAATCGCTTCGCAAAAACCTCCTTTATTTAAAACGTAAACACTATCACTTGAAATTGCGATTAGCTCGCCTTCAGTCTCATCAAGACCAGTTGAACTAAGCGGACTTTGATAATATAATACCAGATAAGAGCCTAAGGGACTTGTTTTGAAATCCTTCTGAGAAGGTAGGTAATTATAATTTTCACAAGCACCTAGCAGAAGTGAAAAGAGTAAGGCAAAACAAATTAGACTCTTAACTGGTCGCATAAAAACAACTTAGATTAATGGATATCTTCTATTGTTAGTCCTGCAGGAATACCGCGAGGATAACGAGCAAAAGTGGCCAATTCATCTAAATTCAAATCACTTTCTTGGCTCCGGCTAGCCCGTAGAACATGACCCTGGGTTAAAGAAGTAACCAATAAATTAAGTGGGGCTGTTGCTATTAAAAAAACACCGTGTGTAATGGTAAAGCCCGTGAAAACAGGGATCGACCAAAAAGCTGTGTTTGGCTTTGCATAGTAAAGGTTAAAAGATTCAATATTACTTTTACTAAGGGCGGTACATACACTATCAACTTCCGTCTCAACTGCGATTATATACAATTGCGTGCTATCAACTGCGATAAGCTCTCCGTGATATTCTTTTGTTTCGAAGGAATTCTCATCCAAATTTACCCAAACCCTGATAAAAGAACCTTTAGTAGATTTATTAAATTCAGACTCGTCTTCTAAATGCTTGTAGTAGCTGCATCCCCCTAAAAGAAAGCTGAGGAGCGCCAGTGAAATGATTATTCTAGTTTTCATAGGAAGAAACTTTTTTAGATTCTATTTGAGAAGACCAAAAAACTTCTTCCATCACTAGCTCATATTCTTTGTAGGCTTCAGCTTCTCTTTTTAAATAGCGACGAGGATGATTCATCATTTGATTTAATTTGAGAAGATTTTTATCGCCTAACCACTCGTTTCGCATCCATTCCATATAATAACCCTTGCTGTAAAGGTGCAGGGCGTATTTTTGATTTGCATCTGGCAGATCATATTCCAATTCGAAAAAATCACCCGGCAATGAAATCAAATGCTGATCTGCATTTAGCAATTGCTGTTTCGCAAATAAATGAGCAGAACCATTTTTTTTCAATTGACTAGGCTGCAGTTTCAAGGGTTCAATTTTTTGATCAAGCTTAGCTAAGGCAGCATAATCTAAACGCCATAAACCCTTATTCATTAGTAACTTAACCTTTACTGATTGAGAAGAAGACATTTTCTGAAGTGGTACAATTTGACGATTAACCGCGATTGGTCCTGTTTCATATAAAGCTCCTTGTAATTGCCATTCTTTCAACTCTTCGTTCCAGAGGTAAACCTCTAGTTCTCCCAACTCCGACTTTAGTCCATTATCCAATTTGCTATAGAGATCTTTTTCTCGTTCAATTTTTGCAAATACGTCGGAAACCTCATCGCCCATATAAGCCATGGCGCTATATATAAAGTAGGTTGTCATTAAGGACTGACGGAAATCGAGTACTAAAGCCTGTTCTTGATTCAGCTCAGACGCTTCAAACTCTAGGATTAGCTCTTCTTTGGAAGCTAAATTTTCTGCGTCTGCTGCCGAGAAATACTCGTTTCGATCACTTTCTAATAAAGTATTTAAAACATCTTTCCCATCTGCGTAAGCGCTAATTGGTGCTATTTGGGAGGAACTACTGAAGAAATCTTTATCGCGCGTCATCAATGCATTTTGATCATCGTCGATAGGAAGCGCCCATAATTCTACTGCCTTTAAACAATGGGTTTCTTGCGCTTCATTTTTCATGATAATTTTAAAATTATCGGAGCGGGTACTCGTTTTTAAATCGTCCACATCGCCATATTCTAAGGAAGGTGCTATGGCATTAGAAAAACCTTCGCCCTTAGCTTCGAAAACATTACCATCTTCGGTATAAAAGGTTGGACAGGAACCGAAACAAGCCTTAGGATTAGTAATGCACGCAAGGGTAACTGCGACGTTTACGATAGCGAGAGGAAATAAGGCCATCATACCATCTGCTAATTCTAAGTCTTCATTCATCTCGTAAATTAGAACGCTATCCATGGAGAATTTTAAATCGCCTTCTTTACGAATCCTTCGGTTGTAATCAAAACGCTGCCCTTCTCCAGTGATAAAGCCAGCGACAGTATCTATTTGCCAATTATTAAAGAGAAAAACTAAATCGCCTCCTTTTAGGTGGGCCTTTAAATCAGGCCGTTCTTTAGCGATGTTGGTCTTTTTGATGAAATCACCTGCTTTTTCATACTGAAAACGCGGCACTGCTGGACCTTTACAGGATTGATTTAGAATGCCAAGCAGTAAGATCGAAATTGTTATTACTTTTCGCATAGTAACGATGTTAATGGTTTGTGGCGTGAAACTATCAATATTTTCGCATTCCATTATTGACTTACACATTTTTTAAACATTTAAATGACTTTCAAAACTTTCCTTGTAATACTTTCTTTCCCCTTTTTGGCGGCAGCACAAAAGAAGGACTCCACTTTTCTGGCCAGCAATTTTAATTTTCGAATTGAGCTAAACCATGAGTTTGGCGACAGTCTTGACTCGCCTCTCAAAGAAGTGGATCGTTTAAAATTTAAGCAGCTAGATTTCTTCTCCCTTAATTCTGATTATTGCGTAATGGCGAAAATTGAGCGTATCGACACAGCCAAAGCCTTTGCCATGGCCACCACCACGGGCAGAAAAGCGATCTATCAAAAATATGCCTTAGTACGCTTTCAGCTAGATGGGCAAGAACAGCAACTATTTGTTTATCAGAGTCATCGCTTAAAGTTAATCGAAGGATATGAAGACTACCTATTTTTACCCTTCAGCGATGAAAGTAACGGAGTAGAAAGTTATGGCGGTGGCAGGTTTATGGATTTGCGTATAGTGAAGGGCGACAGCATTTTAATCGACTTCAACAAGGCTTACAACCCCTACTGTGCTTATAACGAAAAGTACTCGTGTCCTATCCCTCCCAAAGAAAACCACCTGAAAATTAAAGTATTAGCAGGCGTTAAAGCTCCACAAGCTCATTAATATTAAATAATGCCCACAGAATAAATACTTGTACTACAAATAATTAACCGACCTTTGTGGCGTAAATTTTTAATATATTTTTTTTGACCACATTTAAATCACTAGGTTTATCAGAACCTATCCTAAAAGCCTTAACCGATTTAGGATTTGAAGAACCTAGCGCCATTCAGGCACAAGCCATCCCCGAACTATTAAGTGATTCGCGTGACCTTATCGGTCTAGCGCAAACAGGCACGGGAAAAACGGCCGCATTTGGCCTTCCTCTTTTAGAAAGAGTTGACTCCGAGTATCCACATACGCAAGCATTAATTTTAGCGCCCACGCGTGAATTAGGCCAGCAAATTGCCGGGCAATTAGAACTTTTTGGAAAATATCAGCCAAAAATAAACATTCTTGCTGTTTATGGTGGAGCTCCAATTGATGCACAAATGAGAGCTTTGCGCAAAAGCCCTCAGCATGTAATTATTGCTACTCCAGGTAGATTAATCGACTTAATAAATCGTCGTGCCATTGACTTGAAGTTTTTGGAATTGTTAGTTTTAGACGAAGCAGACGAAATGCTCAATATGGGCTTTAAAGAAGCCTTAGATGAAATTCTAACCTATACACCTAAAGAAAAAATGACTTGGCTTTTCTCGGCAACCATGCCTTACGAAATCCAGTCTATGGTTAACTCCTACATGAATAATCCGATTAAAATATCGGTTGACACTGCGCAAAGAGTTAACGTAAACATCGAACATCAATTTGTTAGTGTAAATCACCGTCAAAAAACGGAAGCCCTGAAACGCTTCATCGACCTTAGTCCAGAATTAAGAGCGGTGGTTTTTTGTCGTACCAAATTAGATACACAAGGCCTTGCAGAAAGCCTTATGGAAGAAGGCTACCAAGCCGATTCTTTGCATGGCGACTTATCACAAGCGCAACGCGATAGAGTAATGAAACGCTTTAAAAGCAATCAATTACCTATTTTAATTGCCACGGATGTAGCAGCGAGAGGTATCGACGTTAACGACCTTACCCACGTATTCCATTTTGCCTTGCCAGACGATGCAGCCTATTACACACACCGATCAGGTCGTACCGCAAGAGCGGGTAAGAAAGGTATTTCTCTAGTTTTCAATGGCCCTAACGACATGTATCGTTTAAGCCGTTTAGAAAAACAATTGGGAATTAATTTCGAAAAGGTTGAAATTCCAGCGGCAGAAGACATCGAGAAAATTCGCATCGAAAACTGGGCACAAGACATTCTTGCTCAGCCAATGAAAAAGAGAATCCCACAAGAAGTTTTAGAAAACGTAGAACTTTTATGGGCAAATCTTTCTAAGGAAGAAGTTATCGCTAAGATTCTTGGAAAAGAACTTGAAAAGCTAAACCTTAGAGGAGGCGAAGATCTTAATGCTAAAATGAGTACCGGTCGCGGCGGTAGAAGCGGCGGCGGTGGCGGTGAAAGAAGACGCAGCGGCGGTGGCGGCAGTGGTCGTTCCGGCGGATTTAGAGGAGACAGAGATGGCGGAGGTCGTCCTTCTGGTGGAGGACGTTCTGGCGGATATCGCGGCAGCAGAGACGGCGGCGGCGATGGCCCATCTTTTCAAGGCAAGAAAAAGCCTTTTAGCGGTGGCGGTTCAAGCAGACCAAGCTCTAAAAAAAGAGGTCGTTCTTAGACTCTAGCATAAAACGCAATTACAAGCTGATCTAAAGAAATTTAGGTCAGCTTTTTTATTTTAAAACCTGCCGCAATTAAGTCCTCCCAAAAATTAGGGTAGCTTTTCTTAACCACGTCGGGATCTTCAATTACAATAGGATTAAGCAAGGCCAAAGGTGCCAAAGCCATAGCCATACGGTGATCTTTGTAGCTCTCGAATACCGGTTCATCCCAATGGTTAGCTTCGTTTAGTAATTTCAAATAATCTGTGCCAATTTCTAAATTGGCACCAATTTTAGCCAACTCTTTTTGCAAGGCCGCTAAACGATCGGTTTCTTTAATTCTTAAAGTTTGTAAACCCCAAATATGCGCTTCCTTTAAAACCGAGGCCGCAGCCACAGCAAAGCTTTGCGCTAGATCGGGATTCTGTACTAAATTTAGTTTAAGATGAGCGCTTAGTGCTTCCGATTTAGACAGGCGAAACCCAGGACCAATAAAATGGGCATCTACGCCCAGTGGAGCAAATAGATTAGAAAGCACCGAATCGCCTTGCAAACTAAACTGCCGGAAACCCGGTAAATACACCTCTGCCTTTTGCGCTAAAAGGGTTATTAAAAACCAATAACTGGCCGCCGACCAATCCGGCTCGACCTTGAAAACGGCCTCTAAAGGCTGCGAATACTCTGAGGGTTTCACTTTTATTTCATCGCCCAGAACAATAACCTTTAAGCCGAGGCGACGCATAATATTAGCCGTAAGATGAATGTATGGTGCCGAAACGGAAAAGCCTTTCAATCGCAGAATAAGGTCTTCTTGCAATACTGGCGCAATCATCATTAAGGCACTTATAAACTGACTACTAATACGACCGTCGATTTCGTATTCTCCCCCTTTCAAAACCGCGCCTTTAATTTTTAAGGGAGGAAAACCTTCTTCTTGAAGATATTCAATCTTAGCACCCATCTGCCGTAGAGCGGAAACTAGCAGCCCGATAGGCCTTTCACGCATGCGAGCACTACCATCTAAAATCCAAGTCCCTTCTTTTTGCACCGCCAAAAAAGCACAAAGGAAACGCATGGCTGTGCCAACATCCTCAACATTGAGTTCCGTTTTAGAGCGAAAATTGGCTAAACATTTTTTTAAAACCACGCTATCATTGCTGCTGGAAGCCCCAGAAATTTCGAGGTCAGGAAAATAAAGTTCCTTTAAAATCAAGGCGCGGTTGGTTTCGCTTTTACTACCCGGAATGGCTGGTTTAGCGCGAATTACCTTAGTAGGATGACTAATCTTAATCCGCTCCATTCACTAAGTTTTGATAGCTCTCCCAAATGCTTTCAAATTCGATCTCGCAATTATAGATCGCTTCACCAACGCCTTTCAGAAGGACCATATTTATGCTACTGCCGCGATTCTTTTTATCGCCCGAAACCAGTTTAAAAAAGGCATCTTTCTCTAATTCAAATTGCGGCCAAGCATAGGCTTTACCTAAAAACTGTTGTATTTTTTTTGCTTCCGCAGATGCGAAACCACAATGTTTTACGGAGACATCTAAAGCCACCATCATACCCAAAGCCACGCAGTGTCCATGGCTAAGGGGCGCTTCTTGCAGATGGCTATAACTTTCTAAAGCATGACCAAAAGTGTGGCCGAAGTTTAATATTTTTCGTTGCCCCAGTTCGCGAGGATCGCTTTTAACAATTTGCTCCTTAATAGCAACGCTTGCTTTAATCTGCGTTAAAGTGGGAAAAGGCCGTGTACTATCTAATTCCTGAATTTCATGAAAATGCTGAGGCGAAGCAATTAAGCCATGTTTGAGCATCTCGGCCCAACCAGACAATAATTCTTCATCGCTTAAGGTTTCTAAAAAATCTGGAACAATGCCTATTAATTGCGCATCTGCGAAAGCGCCAAGACGATTTTTAAAAGGGCCGAAATTAATGCCGGTTTTGGCACCCACCGATGCATCCACCATAGCCAATAAAGAAGTGGGGAAGTTTATAAAAGGAATTCCACGCATAAAAGTGGCCGCCATAAAACCACCTAAATCGCTTACCACTCCGCCTCCCAAATTAAGGATTAAAGAATGGCGATCCGCCTCTAACTCAGATAGAGAATGCCAAAGTTGTTCTAAAACTGATAAAGATTTAGACTCCTCACCCGCTTCGATTTCTAAAATCTCGAGGGGAGGTAAATTGGGAAATTGCTGTAAAAACGCGGGCAAGCAATCTTCATGTGTATTTTCATCACAAAGAATAAAAAGCTTGGAATAATTTGCCTTTTGCAGAAGCGAATCAAATTTGCTTAAAGCCTTAGAACCAAAGTAAAGTGCCATTCTTATAATTTTCGGTTGAAACTGCCGCTGCACAAAGGTACAATGTAAGAACTAGTAAGGAATAGATAAAGATTATTAGCACTAGTAAAATTGCTTTAGGCCCAGATGATTTTTGTGCTTAGCTTCGTACTTTGATAGTGAAAGAAACTTTAAGTAACAAACCTCTTACTATCAACAATTTACCAACACACATCTCTCAAAAACGCATTAAAATG
>PZPB01000120.1 GCA_003045865.1 Bacteroidota bacterium
CACCGAAACGCTTTGAAAACTCTAATAACCGCATACATAGATTGTTGATATTCAGTCCTTAATATACGAATTATTATTTTAACGGAGTGTCATTTAGTTATTTGGATGCCTATTACTGTATTTTGTATTACAAAGATCTACAAAAGGCCTTAGACTTCTTTGAAGAAAAAAACGATGACGAGGTGTATGTGCTTCGAATTAAAACCTTAGACAGCAAACTGCTTAAGGACATTAAAGAGAAAGATATTGTGGATGAAATTATCGCTAATGCCATCGTAAAACCCAATTACGATCGCAATTTAGTACTGACCCTGCAAAATAATAAAAAGGCAAAAACATTACTCTTCCATTTTAGTAACCTCCATGAAATTTTTAATGATGTAGAAGGAGTACGTCAGCCATTTTCCCGCAGCGGACGTTCGGTATATGGATCCGTAAATTTGTTCAATTATCTTTACTTCGCGGTGGCAAAAGATAAGTTTTTTGACATTCTTAAATTAAAGGAGGCCTTAATGCGAGCCGAAATCGATCGACAGGCTGAAGCGCCCTTGGAGGATAATATAGAATGGGACAATACAGACAGTGCGAATGCAGACGAGGATGATGATACCGACTAATTTCTCGTCGTATGAAATTTAGCATCCCGGAAAGCATAAAACCTTATCTTAAATACCTCTATGCCGTAATTTTCGCGGTTATAGCGGGGATGCTTATAGCGAAGAAAGGAATCGTAATTGCCGCGGTTTTCCTGATTATCCCTGTGGTTATTTTATACTTCGCTAAGTTCTTCGAGAATCCGAAAATTGGCCTATGGTCAGCTATGGTGATTGCCTATATTATTCCAACTTTTGGTCGTTACGCGCCTTTTCAAGCGCCCTTAGGACTTGGAGTTGATTTCTTTTTGGTGATGTCCCTAATTGTAATGCTCTTCAAGTTTTGGAAGAAAGTTGACTTTACGGGGGCCTACAATATTGTTAATTTCTTAATGATTCTTTGGATGGCTTTTATCGTTCTCGAGATTGCCAATCCTCTCGCCTACTCTGCGACCGCTTGGTTTTATGCCATGCGGGGTATTGCTCTCTATCAGCTCCTAATTATTACCCTGTGTTTCGTATTGGTACGCGATCGAAAAGATTGGTACACTTTTATTAATTTATGGATGTGGTTTTCGCTTGTTGCCGCGCTTTGGGGTTTCAAGCAAAAACTTTTTGGGGTAGACCGTTTTGAGCAAGCTTGGCTCGATCAAGGAGCTGCGACCACCCATTTACTTTTTGGCAAGCTGCGTATTTTCGGGAACTTTACCGATGCGGGGATGTATGGCGCAGGTATGGGGCATGCTGCTATTTCAGCGGGCATTCTCTTCTTAGGACCTTTCAGTCTGCGTAAGCGCGCCCTCTATCTTACAGTAGCCCTAGCTTGTGCTTATGCTATGCTAATTAGTGGAACCCGTGGAGCCATCGCTGTGCCTGGCGCGGGAGGTATTCTTTACTTGATTATGATTCGTAATAAGCGCATTCTTATCGCGGGCGCTGCTATCATGATTAGTGTTTTTTCCTTTCTGAAGTTTACAACCATTGGTTCTGGAAACTATGATATTCAACGTTTTAGAACGGCTTTAGATTCTGATGACCCCAGTCTAAATGTTCGTCTTCAAAATAGGGAAATGCTTAGTATTTATTTAGCCAATAAACCTATTGGTACTGGGGTTGGTACGGCAGGAGTTTGGGGAGAACGTTTTTCCCCAGGAACCTGGATGGCAAGCTTTCCTACTGATGGATTGTTTACCCGTATTCGCGCCGAAACGGGAATCGTGGGACATACCATTTATGTCTACAGTTGGCTCTTCATTTTAGGATATGGAATATGGCGCACATGGCAATACAAAGACAAAGAGAGGCAGTACATTGCCATGGCTTCGCTTTCGGGCTACGCCGGTATATTAGCGGCTAGTTATGGTAATGAAGTTATGACCCAAATGCCGGAGCATTTTACCACTTTCATTCCATTAACCTTTGTGTTTACTATGAAATATTGGAATCCTGATAAGGATGGCGACTTTGATATGCCTGCGGAACAAAAAGGAAACTTTTTTAAATAATAAAGTCTTCTTCCTTGTCTTTTGACTTAGCTCCTTTTCCTTTTTTGCCTCGAGGGTTAGCCCCACGAAGCTGCATGCTAAGCAATCGTTTTAAGAACACCCTTAAAAGAGAACGATCCTTCTCAATTTCTCCTAATACTGAAACCATATAATCGGGCTCCACCGCATTTAGCATTAAACCGGGCTTAAACTGCAGAGTTTCCATAAAATCTTCAAGCACAGTTTTATCGGCTCTATTCCAATTTCTAAACGCGCCAGTAATACATAGTCCAGCTGAGAATTGCTCCAATAAGTTTAAAGGATAGGGATTAACGAGAATAGGCTGAATTATAAGGAAACAATAGTCGTAGAGACCAGGATCATAACCAATAGGGATTAACTCACTTAAATGCTCAGAATTAACAAAACGCTTGTCTGAATCATATTTTAGATAATCATAATAAGGTGTTTCGCCTTCCGGCAGATCCTTATAACCAAGCACTAAAACTCTAAAATTGAGACTTACGAGTTCATTAGCGATAACATGAGTGGTGAGCAGTTTACCATCACCTGGGCGCGTGCTAAAGACAAGAAGATTCTTACAAACCTGTCCAACTTTCGGATTTCCTTTTTTACGGCTTTCTAAACGAATATTTTGGGTAATTAGCGCCGCTGCTTTATCGTGGAGCCATTCAAAGTCAATATTTTTCACCTCACTGCGAGTGGTAAGGTCGGGATAGGCTCCTAATAATTTCAATCCCGTTAGCTCCTCGCCTCTCTCGGGTGTGCGAATGGAAGAATCGAGTAGTTCCTTTACGATAATAAATAAGAAGGGTACAATAAAGCCTATCACCCCCGCAACTACCACTAGAAGCATAGCCTTGGACTTGCTGGGTGTATGTGGAAAAGGCGGTGGAGAAGTAACTACTAATCCTCCCGAAGATACCAATTCACTTTTTTGGCGCAGTAAAGCCTGGTTTAAACTATTGAGAAGCTCGAGATAATTGGACTCTTTAATATTTATATCTCTTTCTAAACGGGCAAACTGCGAGCCTAACGGTGCATATAGATCATATTGATCTTTAAAATATTGTTTTCGATCGGCAAAAACGGCAAGTCGTGCATTAGTTTCATCTAGCGCAAGCGTATATTTTAACCATTCACCAATAATGGTTGAAATATCAATGCCATCAGTAGTGCGACTATATTGATAGCGTTGCATAAGCTGGTTACGCACTTCATCTTCCAAGCGGCTCGCTTTGGCCCTTAATAAATTCAATAAATCTGGATCGTTGAGGTAGGTCTCCATCTCTGCGATCTGAGAACGCAAGTCAATTAATTCCTTCTTTTTCACCAGAATGGCATTCCCCAATGTGATCATTACATTATTGAGGGATAGTTGCGTTTCAAGCTTCGCAATAACCGCTTCAGCAGCGCGTTTTTTGGCAATTTCTTTTTGAAACTCATCTTCCATCTTTTCTTTTTCGATAGTTAGGTTTCGGGTTTGCTCCTCGTAGTTAATGATGCGATACTTAATGCGGAAATCCTGCAAAGTGGCCTCCGCTTCATTCAAGATTTCGGTTGCTTCATTTACTTTTTCCTGAAAATAGCCCACCACATCATCACTTTGCCCCGTTTTAATGGTCGCTAAATTATTGGTGAAAACCTCCGTTAAAATGAGTAGAGTATTTTGGGTGATTCCCGGGTCATTCGAGGCGTAGAAAAGCTTTATTAAATCTGAACTCTGCACCCTTCTTACTCCAATGTTAGCGATTCTCTGATAACTGTAAGGGGAGTTGCTATTTTCGAAAGTTAGTTTTACACGTTCATCATTAAAATGGATCTGACGGTAATTTCGAATGCGACGAAGGGTGTTTTCTACTGAATAAGGATCGAGCAGAATTTTTTCTAGGCTATCGGGCATTTTATAGCGAAAGTGCCCGTAATTTTCAGCGTTGATATAGGCCGGACTAGCACTATCCAACATCATATGCTGCACTAAAAGTCGCATCCCCACTTCCTCTAAAGTTTGGCGCGATTTAATAATGTTAATTAAGTTATCGTACTCGGTGCTGGTGGTAAAATAGTCCACTTTGGTATTGTCTACCGCTTCGATATTTAATCCTGAAGCAATACCCGTGAAAATTTCCATTTCCGATTCGTAGGATTTGGGTAAGTTTCGGGTACGAATATAGGTCACTACTACCAGCGTTAGGGCACAAAGAAGGAATAGATTTAAGTTTCTATTCAGTAGCCTAAAAAACTGCAGTAATGACATTTACTTAATCCTTGTTGAATTTACTAAATGGCACACCTACTAGTCGTTCTAGTTGGCGATAAGTGTCGTAAAAATTGGTTTTAGAGCGTAATATAGTTAGTCGCCCATTTAGATCGAAGGTCAGCATTTTGTCCCAACTCATCTAGGGAAACCTGGCCACGAACATAAGCCGCTTCGGCTTGCTCGTAAATAAACTGAGACGATTCTTTTGCGTCGGTGGCTTCTTTAATTAAGTCGCGCAACATAAATAATCTACTATAGGTTTCTTCAACTTCACGACGGATTTCTAGTATGGCCAATTCCTTATTGGCTTTTTCACCATCACTTGCGGCTTGGGCCATTTTTGCCTGATCGCGCTGACCAAAGAAAGTAGAAAGGGGAATTTGCATAGATACGCCATAATTATAGCCTGCAAGCGTTAGGCCATCTGCACTATTGAGGGCATTATTTCCGCCAAAATAGTTAGCGCTAAACTTCACTCCTTCCATCCATTGTTTCTTATTCATTGACATTTCATACTCGAACATTTTTTGGCGCTCCGCATAGTATTTAATCTGCGGAGACTTGGACACTGCGGAATCAATTATCAAAGAGTCGATATTCGTTTTAGTATTGCTTCTGCCAAATGTTTGCGCATCTAGCGAAAGCGGCGCCAAAAGTACTCTTAAAAGAAAGGCCTTAAAAAGTCGAAGCACGTTAATCATTAAACATTTTCTTTTTGGAAAAGTGCGGGTATAGTTCTTAAAATCAATTGTATATCATTCCAAAAGCTAAAGTTTTGGGCGTATTTATTATCCAAACCTTTGCGTTCGTCTTCACTCATGGAGCCACCGCCACGTTTTTCTACTTGCCAAAGCCCCGTAATTCCGGCTGGCGCCAAGAAACGCTCACCCCATTCATCTGAGGTTAGTTGCTCTGCTTCGTAAAGAGGAAGGGGACGATTACCCACTATAGACATGTCGCCTTTAAGCACGTTAATTAGCTGGGGCAATTCATCGATACTGGTATTGCGAATAATTTTACCGACCCCCGTAACGCGCGGATCATCTTTAAATTTAACAAAAGTTCCCGCTGCTTGCTTCCTTTTTAATTCTTGGTATTCGGCCTCCGACATTGGGCTGCCATCTTTATTAATTAATTGGGGTGAATTACGCGGCGGCAATTCTGGCATTGAGCTCATTTTCGCTTTTTCTTTTGATTCATCTACATACTGATTAAGATGGGCTAGTTCTTTCACCCTTTGATCTGCATCAGTCTACATAGAGCGCAGCTTATAAAAGTCGAATACGCGGTAACCCGTTCCTACCCTTTTGGAGATGTAGTAAACTTTACCTTTCGACTCTAAGCGAATGGCAATAACGGCTAAAATTAATATTGGTGAGATACAAAATAAGGCTGTTCCAGCTACTGCAATATCGAATATTCGTTTCGCAAAGGGAATTTTATATTCCGTTCTTTGAATGTTACTAGACTTTTTCAGTCGCATATCCAACATGCGGCGGTAAAAATCAATTTTATCCGCCACTACAACCAATTGGTCGGAACGGATAATAAGTTCGATAATTCCTCTGCGCAAGTGTTTTGCTCTAATCTCTGGATCTATTCGATTGGTAATTAGCACAAAGGGCATTTTCTTTTCGTTTAAAATACTCGCATAGCGTTCGAAAAGCTTATCGCCTTTAAGTCCCTTTAAGTTATACTCCGAAATTATCATATCCACCTCATCCAATTGGTCTATTTGGTTATGGAAACCTACCACATTTTTCACGTGAATAAGTGCCTCACCAAAGCGCTCGGATAAGGATTCTTTTATCTCAACAGTGTTGCCAATGTAAAGTAAATTTTTCACCCTTTTAGTCGAATGAGGTTGTCTATTCTCAAACGTAATTCCTCTGGATTAAATGGCTTAATCAAGTAATCATTCGCACCAAGCTTCAAACATTTAATCCTTTCGGTGCTACTTTCCTCACCCGAAAGTACAATGAGAGGCACGTCGTAAAAGAAACCACATCATAACGATCTTTTAAGATTTGCTCTAATAATTTGAGCATAATAGGTTGATCGTCAATTACCAATATTTCACCCCTTCCTTTCTTCTCCATTACCTTTGTCTTAGTTGCTCAAAAGCAATAATTAATTCTGCCTCCACATTAGCAAGCTTAGTTTGGAGCTCACTATTATTTTGGCCTGCTTTGCCTAATTGCTCTAAGTCGCGGATATCTTGAATTATTTTCTTAATACCGAACATATCGATATTGGGCTTGATCTTATGCGAAATGGCTCCAAAGGTTACCATATCGTTGGAAGCTTGGGCTTTAATCAATTCATCGAGCTGCCCTGGGGTATGCTCCAAAAAAGTATCCACCATCATACTTATAAAATCTTGATCTCCTCCACTTAGCTCTTCCAGCTGAATAAGATCATATACTCGATCTAGCATCGTATTTAATTTACTATTTTAGTTCCTTATCCTTTAGCATCCTGTAAAGTGTGCTTTTTCCTATACCAAGCAATCTAGCAACTTCTACCACATTATTATTATGGTTTTTAAGATAATAGTAGATCAGTTTTGTGTTATAGTCTTTTAAAGTGAGTCCTTCACTCACCAAATTATCGAGCTCATCTCCTACCGTGTTAAAGTTAAGATCTTTTTCTCCGATAATACCATCGTCAGCGAGCACCGCTGCTAGGTCAATCACGGCCTTCAGTTCACGCACATTACCAGGCCAAGAATAAGTACGCAATTTTGTTTGCGCCTGATCACTAATGCGCATTTCTTCCATTTCATTTTCTTCAAGAAAAAGCTTTAAGAAATACTTGGCTAAGAGAATAATATCCGCCTCTCGCTGACGTAGAGGTGGCAATTGTATTGGCAAACCGAGCAAGCGATAATGTAAATCCTCTCTAAAGTTACCTTTGGC
>PZPB01000121.1 GCA_003045865.1 Bacteroidota bacterium
AGTTGTAAGAGACTAAGCATTTGATTATAAACAACAAAGATCCTGAAACGAGTTAAGGATGACTGCGTTCCCAGTAGATTTTAAGGTCGGAATAACCCTTCCGCATCGTCATTCCGAATTTATTTCGGCCTCTGTTTCATTTAAAAACGGTTACAACCGAACTTTCCTCTCCCACAAGCCAGCGATAAATCGTGGGACTATGAAAACCATCCATTTAAGATTGAATTCTCTTTCGGAGGTCAAAACACCGATCAATTCCGCGATCCAATCTCACTACTCACTACTCTATACTCACTACTCCCCCAATGTCACCTTGGCACAAAAATTCGCTGGCAGATTTTTTGAAAAACACATGGAAAATTAGAATACAATGAGTGCCAAAAACACTGTTGAAGAAAGCAATACCCAAGAAGAACTAAAGCTTAACGAAGAGCAAGTTCAGGACGAGACAATCAGCGCAGAAAGCGCGGAAAACCAAGAAGCAAACGCTACCGAAACATCAGAAGAAGAAGACTACATGGCGAAAATAGCAGCTTTGGAAGAAGCTCTTGCACAAGAAAAAGACCAGAAATTGCGCCTCTATGCCGATTTTGAAAACCATAGGAAGCGTACCGCCAAAGAAAGAATCGAACTCTTTGGCAGCGCCAACCAAGAATTAATGTCAGCCTTACTGCCAATTGTAGATGATTTTAATCGTGCTTTAAAAAATGTGGCCAATAGTGAAGCGGAAGAAGGCATAAAACTTATCTACAACAAATTTGAAAACACTTTGCAGCAAAAAGGTTTAAAACCTATGGAAAACTGTACAGGCAAAGACTTTGACGTGGATACCATGGAAGCCATTACCCGTATTCCTGCGCCTAGTGAAGATCTTAAAGGAAAGGTAGTTGACGAAATTGAGCAAGGATTTTTCCTTGGAAATAAAATTATACGCTACGCCCGCGTAGTGGTAGGAGAATAAAATTATGGCAAAACGAGATTATTACGAGGTTCTTGGTATTAGCAAGGGAGCGAGCGAAAGTGAGATTAAAAAGGCTTATCGCAAACTCGCCATTCAATACCATCCCGATAAAAACCCGGATGACGCATCTGCGGAAGCGAAATTTAAAGAAGCGGCAGAGGCCTACGAAGTATTAAGCGATGCCCAAAAGAAAGCACGTTACGATCAGTATGGTCACGCTGGAATGGGCGGCGCAGCTGGCGGTGGCTTCGGCGGCGGTGGCATGAACATGGACGATATCTTCAGTCAATTTGGCGACATCTTCGGTGGTGCCTTTGGTGGAGGCGGTGGCTTCGGTGGCCGCGGTCGTGGTGGCTCTGGTCAGCGTGTATTTAAAGGTTCAAACCTGCGTGTACGTGTAAAATTAACTTTAGAGGAAATCGCCAATGGCGTAACCAAAAAGTTAAAAATCAAAAGACTCGTTCCTGCCGATGATTTACGTTTTTCTACCTGTAATACTTGCGGTGGTCGCGGACAAGTGAATCGTGTAACCAATACAATTCTTGGGCAAATGCAAACCGCTAGTACTTGTCCTACCTGCGGCGGCTTGGGTAAAACTCTAGAAAACCGTCCTGCCGGTACCGATGAGCATGGTATGACACGCAAAGAAGAAGTGGTGGAAGTTAAAATCCCCGCTGGTGTTGGTGAAGGCATGCAATTAAAAGTAGCGGGCAAAGGTAATTCTGGCCCCATGGATGGTGTAAATGGCGACCTTATTGTAGTGATTGAAGAGCTCGCTCATGAGTTCTTGCAACGCGATGGACAAAATCTACATTACGACTTATATATTAGTCTACCAGATGCCGTTTTAGGCACTAAGGTAGATGTACCTACCGTTAGCGGTAAAGCCCGTATCAAATTAGATGAAGGAACCCAAAGTGGTAAAATTCTCCGTTTGCGCAGCAAAGGTTTACCCAGCGTTGACAGTTACGGAACAGGCGATTTAATGGTACACGTTAATGTGTGGACTCCCAAAGATATTTCTTCTAAATACCGCAAAATGTTTGAAGATATGCAAAGTGATGCCGAATTTAGTCCTAAGCCCGAAAAAGGCGATAAATCCTTTTTCGATCGCGTAAAAGAAATGTTTAGTTAAGTATATGATAAAAGCGGAAGGACTGCATAAATCGTACGGCAACCACGTTGCCTTACACCATTTAGACCTAGAAGTTAAAGCAGGAAGTATTTTCGGATTACTCGGCCCAAACGGTGCAGGAAAAACCTCCTTCATTCGCATTATCAATCAAATTACAGCACCAGATAGCGGACAGCTTTTCTTTAATGGAGAAAAGTTGTCCGCTTCTCATATTAAAAAAATTGGCTACCTCCCCGAAGAACGGGGCCTCTACCCCAAAATGAAGGTGGGAGAGCAATTGCTTTACCTCGCCCAACTAAAAGAAGTAGAGAAAAGCCAGGCCAAAGAAAGAATTCTTAAGTGGCTGAAAGACTTTCAGCTGATGGACTGGAAGGATAAAAATGTGGAAGAACTAAGTAAGGGCATGGCCCAAAAAGTTCAGTTTATCGCCACCCTACTCCATCAACCCGAGCTCCTTATTCTCGATGAACCTTTCACAGGTTTTGATCCGCGTAATACGGAAATCATAAAAAAGGAAATTCAGCGCTTAGGCGAGATGGGAACCACCATCATCTTCTCTACTCACCGCATGGAATCAGTCGAAGAAATTTGTGATTCTATTGTTTTAATAAATAAAGGAAAGAAAGTTCTCGAAGGATCTTTGCGCGATATTAAGCAACAATTCCGTAGTGGTAATTACGACCTAATTTTGGAGGAAAGCGAAATAAGTACTTGGCCCGCTGGCATTGAAATCCTTAGCCAGGCATCGCTGCAAGGCAAACTGCATCTCAAACTAAAACTTGAGCCCGAAAATAAACAGTCTTTATTGCAATTTTTAAGTACTAAAAATCTGCATCTCTTTCAAGAGGAAGAGGCGAAGCTGCACGATATATTCATTCAAACTACCGCCGAAGAATGAAGAAAATAGGCCTTATTATCAAGCGCGAGTTTAGTACCCGCGTTCGAAAAAAATCATTTATCATTCTTACCATTTTAGGCCCAATTCTGATGGCTGCGGTAATGTTTCTCCCTGCTTATCTGGCAAGCTTGCCCACCGATGATAGGGTAATTACAGTTTTAGATGAATCGCTATTACTTGATTTCGAGAAAGGTAAAGATGAGATCCGCTTACGTTACTTACCCCCAGACAAATTTGATTTCGCATCTGCGCAAGCGTTTTCCGAAGCCCAAGGCGATTATGCCTTTATGCACATCCCTTTAAGTGAAGGCGGCGACCCCGATTTTGTGGCCCGTAATGTGCGTCTTTTCCGGGCGGGCGACATCAGCGTAAGCGTAGAAAGCTACCTAGAAAATACTCTGGAGAAATATTTACAAAAAGAAAAACTTAAGGCCACTGGCGTCGACCCCGAAATAATTGCCCGCACCAAAACCAAGGTAAATCTGCGGGTTATTAATACCGATGAAGGTTTAGAAACTGAAAATGCTACTTTAATAAAAATGGGCATTGGCTATGTTGCCGCCTTTGCTATTTATATCTTTATTTTCCTCTACGGCTCACAGGTGATGCGCGGCGTAATTGAAGAAAAGACAAGCCGCGTGATTGAAATAATGGTTTCCTCCGTACGACCTTTCGAAATGATGAGCGGTAAAATTATTGGCATTGGTCTGGTGGCCATGTTGCAATTTACCGTTTGGATTGGTTTAGGAAGTCTCTTCTATGTCATCGCTGTTTCCTTATTTATTGATCCACAATTAGCCGCCAACAATTTACCGAATGCCGCTGCCAATATTTCTCTACCCGACGATGGACTTTTAAGCATCTATTCTTCTTTGCAAAGCATTGACTTTTTTGGTATCATCGCTAGTTTCATCTTCTATTTCATCTTTGGCTATCTATTGTATGCGGCCCTATTTGCAGCGGTAGGCAGTGCAGTAGATAAGGAAAGTGATTCCCAACAATTTATGTTACCGATTTCACTGCCTTTAATTTTAAGTCTACTGGTAATTATCAGAGCACTCGACAACCCCGATGGTGATATTGCCTTTTGGTTTTCAATGATTCCCCTTACCTCACCCTTGGTAATGATGGCGCGCTTACCTTTTGGTGTAGCTCCGTGGGAACTTATCCTTTCTATGCTAATTCTTCTTATTAGCTTTGTACTCTTAACCTGGTTTGCCTCCAAAATTTACCGCATTGGTATATTAATGTATGGTAAAAAACCTACTTTCACAGAGTTACTACGTTGGGCACGTTATAAAAATTAATGAAAAACATTAAGGATTTTTTTAGCTTCGAGCTATTGATGATTGGCGATTGGGAACTGCGCATTATCAACCTGGTATGGGTAATAATGATCTTCCTCATTACCTATATTTTAATGTGGCTCTTTAAAAAATACCTACAGAGACAAGAGCGTAATAACCGCCTTGATCCAGGTAAATCTTATGCGGTTCGGCAGGTAGTTGGCTATATCGTTTACATCATCGCCATTATTTCGGCCGTGGATAGTTTGGGTTTTCAAATTACCGTCTTACTGGCCTCTTCCACTGCTCTTCTAGTAGGCTTAGGTTTAGGGTTACAAGATTTGTTTAAGGATATGGTAGCGGGATTTATAATCCTTTTCGAACGCACAGTTACGGCGGGTGATGTTGTTGAAATTACCGGTATTGTAGGTGAAGTGAAAGAAGTAGGTTTGCGCACCACGAGTTTGCTTACGCGAGAAGAGATAATTTTGATAGTTCCCAACTCGAAACTTACCGCCGAAAACGTGGTGAACTGGAGTCAGAATAAAAAAACAACTCGTTTTAAAATTGACGTTGGTGTAGCCTACGGTAGCGACACCGAATTAGTGAAAGATCTTTTAATTAAGGCCGCAATCAATAATGAGGAAGTTTTAAAGAAACCCGAGCCTTTCGTTGTTTTTAATGATTTTGGCGATAGCTCTTTAAGCTTCTCGATATTATTCTTTTCGAAGAATCTGTTCCGTATCGAGCGCACTAAAAGTAATATCCGCTTTGAAATAGACCGTCTATTTCGCGAAAATAAAGTTACGATCCCCTTTCCCCAGAGAGATATTTGGTTTAAAAATCAAGCCCCCGAATCCCCATTATGAAAATAGCAATAATAGATTGTGGCACAAATACCTTTAACCTTTTAGTTAAAGATTTAAGTAGCGACGAGATTATTCATAATTCGAAAATATCGGTTCGCCTTGGCGAAGGTAGAAGCGAAGATCACTTATTATCGGATAGCGCCATAAAGCGTGCTATGGAGGCTTTAGCCCAACATAAGCAAAGCGCCGCAGAGCACGAAGCAAAAGAAATTGTAGCCGTTGCAACTGCGGCTGTGCGCACTGCCGCTAATGCTAAGCTGCTAATTGAACAAGCTGAAAATGAACTGGGTATTCGTCTCAATGTTATCGATGGCGACACCGAAGCAGGACTTATTTTTAAAGGTGTAGCCGCTGGCGTCGAATTTAAAGATGCCACCACTTTAATTATGGACATTGGCGGCGGTAGCACCGAGTTCATTCTGGTGCGCGATAAAAAGCCCGTTTGGCAAAAGTCTTATCCTATTGGTACGAGCTTCATGTTAAATAAGTTTCGCCCAGCCGATCCGATCCTAAATGAAGAAATAGAAGAGATCGATAACTTTTTGGAAGATACCTTGGTGGAGCTAACCCAGGTTTGTCAAAGCGATTTTCCCAGAGTATTAATTGGTAGCAGCGGTAGCTTCGATACGCTCGCCGCTATGTGCGCCGAAAACTTTCAAACCTCTCGCTTTGAAGCCGATGAAAGCAGTTATACCTTTACCATGCACGAGTATATGCAAATATCTCAACGCATGCTAAAAGCTACTTTCGAAGAACGTTTAGATACGCCAGGCATGATTCCTATGCGTGCCGATATGATTGTTACCGCCTGCATTGAAATAAACCACATTATTAAAAGGTTCGGAATTAGACTGATACAACAGTGCAATTATGCCCTGAAAGAAGGTCTTTTTATTGAACTGCAAAAAAATGAAGGAGCATGGCAAAAATCCTCATTGTAGAAGATGAAAAAGCAATACGTAATGTATTGCGTAACATCTTACAAGACGAAAATAAAAGCTTTGTAATTAGCGAAGCCGAAAATGGCAAAATTGCCATTGACCTTATTTCCAAAGAGGAGCAAGATCTTATCCTTTGTGATATAAAAATGGCGGGGATTGATGGCATGGAAGTGTTAGACTTCGCCCGCAAAAACAGTCCCGAAACGGCCGTGGTAATGATCTCCGGCCACGGCGACTTAGAAACTGCCGTAGAAAGTATGCGCATGGGGGCTTACGATTATATTTCGAAACCACCCGATTTAAACCGCTTACTCAATACGGTCCGTAATGCCTTGGATCGCAATAATTTAGTTAAGGAAAACAAATCTTTAAAAAAGAAGATCAGTAAGAAATACCAAATGATTGGTGAATCTACTGCTATTAAAGATGTGCAAGAAATTATTGAAAAGGTAGCACCTACTGAGGCACGTGTTTTAATTACCGGCCCCAACGGTACTGGAAAAGAACTGGTAGCGCATTGGTTGCACGAAAAAAGTGAACGCGCCAAAGGACCCATGATTGAGTTAAACTGTGCGGCCATTCCTTCCGAGCTAATAGAAAGCGAACTTTTTGGTCATAAAAAAGGTGCCTTTACCTCAGCGATCAAAGATAAAGCGGGCAAGTTTGAACTCGCGAATAACGGTACGCTATTCCTCGACGAAATAGGTGATATGAGCCTATCTGCGCAAGCGAAAGTTTTGCGAGTTTTACAAGAATCGAAGCTTAGCCCAGTAGGTGGCGATAAAGAAGTAAAAGTTAATGTGCGCGTTTTAGCGGCAACCAATAAAGACCTTAAAGCGGAAATTGCCTCAGGCAACTTTCGTGAAGACCTGTATCATCGACTTTCGGTGATTTTAATAAAGGTGCCATCTTTAAATGAAAGGAAGGAAGACATTCCACTTTTAACCTCCCATTTCTCTAAAGAAATAGCCCAAGATTATGGTAATGCGCCAAAAATATTTTCTGAGAAAGCCTTAAAAGCCTTGCAAGAAATTGATTGGACGGGAAATATTCGCGAATTACGCAATGTAGTTGAGCGACTTATAATCTTAAGCGGCGAAATAGTAGAAGAGGAAGACGTAATGAAATTTGCTAGGAAATAAATTATTCAGTCGCGGCGTGTCAATTGAAATAAATA
>PZPB01000024.1 GCA_003045865.1 Bacteroidota bacterium
CGAACAGCCGTGGTACGGTCGAAAAATAGTAATATTAACTTAGCGGAGTGTCATTTTTCTTAATGATGAATTACGCCGTTTTTGCGGGATTTGGTCGCTGGTTAAAGGGTTCACAAAAAGCTACTTGGGAGCGAGCTAAAAGAGCCGAGTTAAAAAACTAATATGCGTCACTATTTTCTGGGTTTTTTAGCTTTCTGCTTTATTCCTTTTGCTTGCGCAGATGGGCTTGCAAAGGAAGAAATGCAGTCTAAAGCACAAGGTCTTTACCGCGGGAAAATATCCTTTGTCCAAGGCAAGCAATACATTGCTTTGGAACTAGGAGAAACTGGCCATTATAGCTTGAGCTATAGCCCTATTACAGATAGCACGAAGCTTGTTAAAGAAAATGGTGTTTACGTTTTAGGCAAAGATGGAATTATTAATTTAGCCCGTCGCTCCATGTTTCTGCGTAACTTTAAGCTTTCACAAGATGATAAAATATTGTTGCTTAATTCGAGTGCTAAACCCTATACCACTTATGCCGATTCGAGCTTTTATTTAAATAAGATTTCTAAAATTGCCGATTAGTTTAAAGTCTATTTTTCCTACACTTATTAAATTCAGATCCTTTTGACTACTGTAGACAAACGCCAAATTTTTTTAAATGAGGGCCGTATAACCATTGAGAAAAAGTTAATTTATTTCCGCAAGCGCATTCGCTTAATCAGCAGTTTACGTGTGCTGATGGCTCTAATGGCAATTTTCTGTTTTTACGAGTACCTAAATCTTAGCCAGAATTGGCTTTGGTATTTAAGTCTAGTCTTTTTGGCGGGCTTTATTTTCTTGGTGCGTTTCTATTTTAAATTCAAAGATAAATTTGCTTTAGAACTAGCCTTGCAAGGCGAGTATGAGATGGAAATCAAATACTTAGCGGGGGAATTGCCGAATTTAGAGCATGAGGCGCAGATTGAACTTGAAAATCATCCTTTTGCCCAAGATCTTAACTTATTTGGTCGTCGCTCACTTTTTCATCATGTAAACCGCAGTTTTAGTAATGAGGGCAAAGTTTTACTGCAAAGTGATTTATCGGAACGGCAACCTTTAGCCGATGTTACTGAGCGCCAAAACTCTTTAAAAGAATTGGAAATTCATCCAGAATATATTTTGAAGTACCGCTCTTTAGGCCGCGGTATGGAAGAGAAAGGACCAAAAGTTAATGATCTTATTGCCATTTGGCGCGAAGAACCTCTAAAAAGAATTTCGCTGCTTCTACGAATCATTATGATTGTAGGGCAGCTATTTGTGGCCTACGCGCTTTTCCAACTTATTTTCCAGCCCAGTGTGGAAACCTTCAAGGTTTTAAATTACGCCGTAGTCTTCAATTTGATGGTTACTTTTTCTCAGTTTAAGCATCTGCGTAAGCAACAACTTTTAGTAAGTAAGCTGAGCGATTCTATGGAGCGTTATGCTAATCTTATTGCACATTTAGAGCAGCATCCTTTTAGAAGCAAAGCTTTAACGGAGCAATTAAACAGTTTGGGAACAAGTTTTAAAGCATCGCAATCATTACGACAGTTAAGTGCTATTTTAAATTCGCTGGAGCAAATGGCGAATGTTTTTGTCTTGATATTCTTAAATGGCTTTTTTCATTATCACTTGCACCGCTTGCATAGCCTGGCCAAATGGAAGGAGAAATACGCAGCACATTTATCGCAGTGGCTGCAAGTAACGGCAAATTTTGAGCTCTATTCGTCCTATGCCAATTATGTGCAGAATCACCCTGATTTTCATTGGCCCACACAAAGCGAAATGCAAGTGTTAAAAGCGCAAAACTTGGCGCATCCTTTAATTCCAGCCACACAAAGGGTAGCTAATAGTTTCAGCTTTGACGACTTCCGGCAAATGATTTTAACGGGTAGTAATATGAGCGGTAAAAGCACATTTTTACGCACTGTGGGCCTTAATTTGGTTTTAGCCAAAAGGGGGTTGACAGTTGCGGCGGATGATTTTACTTTTTACCCCTTCCAAGTTTTATGCAGCATGAATCCTTCCGATAATATTCACGAAAACACCTCTTACTTTCAGGCTGAGGTTATTCGCTTGAAGGGCTTGCTCGATAGTATAAATGCCGAAAGAACTTCGCTATTATTATTGGATGAGATTTTGCGAGGTACCAATTCGGATGATAAAAAAGAAGGCACTCGTTTGTTTTTGAAGAAGATAGCACAGCTCAATTGTATCGGCATCATTGCAACTCACGATATTGATATTTCCAATCTTAGCGAAAGCGCCGCCGATATTTTCGCGGCCTATTATTTCGAATCTACCGTGAGTGGTGGCAACTTAAACTTCGATTATAAATTAAGACAAGGTGTTTGTTTAACGCCCAATGCCACTACATTACTGCGGAACTATGGCATAATTTAAGGACGTATATAATTTCCAGCGATGTAATAATAAGGCGAAGCACTATCTGTTATCAATGCTTAAGCTTTAGCGTACTTTCGCCAAAATTATGTCAGGACACCTCGATTTCGGAAAAGCTCCTTTGAGTTTATTGCTTCGTAAGCAGGCCCTACCAGCTTCCATTGGTATTTTAGTTATGTCGGTTTATGGTATTATCGATACCATTTTTGTAGGCCGCTATGTGGGTGCTTTGGGCATAGGTGCGATTACCGTGGTACTGCCCATTACTTTTTTAATTTCCAGCATTGGTATGGCCATTGGCATTGGTGGCTCATCGATTATATCGCGTTCTTTTGGAGAAGATAAGCCCGAAAAAGCAGTGCGGGTTTTTGGTAATCAAATAAGCTTAAGCCTTAGTTTGGCTTTGTTTTTTGTTTTGGTAGGTTGGTTTTTTCAAGATGGGGTTTTAAAAACCTTCGGTGGTAAAGGCGATATTTTAGAGCCCGCCATAGAATATTTTCGAATAATTTTAGTGGGTGTACCCTTTCTGGCTTGGGCCATGATGAGTAATACCGTCATTCGCGCCGAAGGTCATCCGCGTATCGCCATGTTTACCATGATAGTGCCGGCCATTACTAACCTAATTCTCGATCCGCTTTTTATTATTGTTTTTGAGATGGGCTTGGCCGGAGCTGCTTGGGCGACTACAATATCCTACATTTCGAGTGCAATTTTCACCGCTTATTTTTTTATTTTCGGTCCTAGTAATATGTCACTTACGTGGATGTGTTTGAAACCTAAGAAGGCGATTATTAAAGAAATTACTTCCTTGGGTTCGGTTACTCTGGCAAGACAAGGCACTATCAGCGTGCTTTCAATTGTGCTTAATAATTCCTTGTATAGCTTTGGGGGAGAACTGTCCCTAGCCGCTTACGGAATTGTTAGTCGGGTATTGATGTTTGCTAATTTTCCGGTACTAGGAATTTCCCAAGGTTTTTTGCCTATCGTTGGCTTTAACTTTGGAGCTAAAAAATTAGAGCGCGTTTCTGATGTTACACGCTTAGCCTTAAATACCGCGACTATAATTGCGGGATTTTTATTTTTGGGAATTATGATTTTCACCCATCCTTTAGCTTCACTTTTCAGTAATGATCCCGCTTTACTGGAGCGCGCTGTTCCTGCTATTCGCATGGTGTTTTTAGCCACCCCTTTATTAGCGACTTCACTAATGGGATCGGCCTTTTTCCAAGCCATTGGTCAGGCTCGTTTAGCCATGATTTTAGCTTTGAGCAAGCAAGGCTTTTTATTAATTCCATTATTGTTAATTCTCCCGCATTTCTTTGGCATTGAAGGCATCTGGATTTCTTTTCCTTTGGCAGATATAGGGGCGGCAATTATTGCTTTGCGTCAGCTCGCAAAAACGCCTTATGTGCAAATGCCCTGGCAAAAGAATAAACCAGGTGGCTTAAAATCGGAATAAAAAAAAGAGCTCGAAGGTTCTTGTTAAGGTGAATTTTATTTAAATCTAAAACGTCGATTCTCTAATTAACGTGAGTTCGATATAAAAAAGCAAAAGTTTTTGCAAAATAAAAGCAGTTATTTAGTATATTTAAGTTTTTGAATATCAAATATTTAAACTAAATAACTGCTTAGGCTTTTAAAGGATAAAGTCACTGAGATTTTATGCATGACAGACGATTTCTGCAAAGAAATGGATCGGGTCATAGATCAAAATTCAATCGTAGAAGATGCCGGTAAAGCGAGACGCAAGAAACCTAGTAGAATGTCAGGTGTTAGCTTAGAACTAGCATGATTCTCTTTCATTTAAAGGGATACCGCTGCCTAAAGCACTTTTATTTTAATCATATCACCCAGCATATACGGGATGATTTTTCGCAAACTGTCTCCTACAATCGTTTCGTGAAGCTTCAAAAGAAATGTATTCTCCACATGGTCTTATTCCTACAGACCTGTTGCGTGGGTCAGTGCTCGGGTATTTCTTTTATGGAATCTACTGTAATCAAATCTGTCAACCCAAGCGAGAAAAGCAGAACAAGGTCTTCAAAGGCATCGCTTCTAAGGGGCGCAGCACAATGGGTTGGTTCTTTGGTTTTAAGCTACACATCATCATTAATGAGCGCGGAGAAATCATTGATTTTTTGATCACCCGAGGCAATGTGGATGACAGAAAGCCCCTAAAAGACATGAGTTTCCATGATAAAATTATTTGGGAAGCTTTTTGGAGACCGCGGGTATCTTGGAAAAGACCTTTACAGAGGAGCTTTTTGTTAATGGTATTCACCTCCTTTCAGCGATTGAGCTAAACTTATAACGAACTCACATTAATTAGGGACCATAAACAGTAATAAGGGCCTGGGAAAGATTATTAATTAAGGGCTAAAAAAATGTTTCCAATAAATTAATAATCCATACCAGGCCTTATTTTCGTCGGCCCTCTAAAGCTACTGCTCATTTCGTGTTTTTTTTATAAAAAATCTTGGGCAATAGTTTTTTGTTAAACTTACTTTAGTTTTAGATTCAACTCAGCTTAGTACCTTGCTGCCATGAAAAAACTCCTTCTTTTTTTCCTTTTGCCAGTGCTTCTCAGCGCGCAAATACAGCTCAGCGAGAAAGCGGAAATTAGTTTAATTACTTGCGGACCAACCCAAACAGAGCTCTACTCGGCCTTCGGACATTCGGCTCTGCGAGTGTACGATCCGATGAAGCAATTGGATTTGGTTTTTAATTATGGAGTATTTGATTTTGATCAGCCTAATTTTTACCTCAATTTCACCCGCGGTAATTTACTCTATAAATTGTCAGTAGGACATTTTCCTTCTTTTCGGGCTTATTATATTTCCGAAGATCGATTTCTGCACGAGCAAATACTAAATCTTGACTCCACCCAAAAACAAGCCTATTTCAACTTTTTACAATGGAACGCACGTCCCGAAAATGCTGATTACCTCTACGATTACTTTTATGATAATTGTGCGACCCGCATTCGCGATGGCCTCTTAAAAGTTTTGCAAAAGGATATTAAAATTGATTCTAATTATACGGAAGGAGGCGAGACCATTCGCGCCCTCTGCGATATGTATTTGCAGGATCAGCGTTGGGGCGATTTAGGAATCGATATTTGTCTGGGTCTTCCGATGGATAAAAAAGTGGGCACCTGGGAATATATGTTTCTACCCGATTATTTAGAAGAAGCTTTTAGCGCCACTCAAATTAAAAGTACCGATACTAGCAACTGGAAACCTTTGGTTAAAAAGCATAATGTATTATACACGGCCAAGTCCACTGCTGTAGATACGCCATTAATTAGTCCTTTCGTAGCGGGTGCTCTTATGCTGTTAATAGCTCTCTTTTTCACAATGTGGTCTTACCAAGATCCGCGTAAAGCGAGGTTTTTCGACCTTTTCCTCTTTTTGGTTTTTGGGCTCATCGGGCTTTTATTAATTGTTTTATGGTTTTTCACCAATCATCAAGCGGCCGCTAATAATTTAAATGTGCTAATCTTTCTCCCTACGCATCTGCTTTTAGCGATTGCCCTATTTAAAAAGAAATGGTCGCGCTTTACGCAGAAGTTATTGCAGTTCACCCCTTACTATTATGCAATTTTACTAGCAGTTTGGATATGGCTCCCACAAGATTTGCATTTGTCTTTTATGCCCCTTTGTGCCGCGATTATTTTAAGGACTTGGCATTTGTCCTACAAAGACAAAAGGATTAGAAACCTGAGGTCTAATTTTACATCGAAGTCTGGTTAGAATGCTTCACCGATAAAAAAGTAGAACCCGGGCCCTTCGGCGGTAAAAGCAAAATCGAGGCGGGTGTAAATGTCTTTTTTGGGGAAAATCAAAAACCGCAAACCGGCACCGCCAGTCAGTAGCATTTTATGTATGGCCAGCTCATCCCAATTTTGGTAAACGCTTCCGCTAGATGCGAAAACTGTTGCACCCCATCTTTTAGAAAAAGGAAAAGGTAAAATGCGATATTCGGCCTGAAAAGCCACCAGATTATTGGCCCGATAGCGACCATAGTAATAACCGCGCATTATACTCTCGCCTCCCAAAAGTGACAACATATTAAAAGGGGCCTGCCCATTAATAAACTGACCGAGCGCTTGTAAGGCAAGAACTTGATTAGAACCTAAGTCGTGGTACCAGCGGTTATCGCTTAAAACACTATTGAAGTTAAAATCGGAGCCAGTCGTCTTATTGTAATTGAGAAAGCTGAGCTCTGCGAAGGCTCCTTTTCGCTCGTTAAGAACATTATGGCGACTATCGTAAACTAGAGAAAGGCCTAATCCTAAATTAAAACTGCCATTTGCACCAGAAGGTGAGGTAGTAAGTTCATCTTGCCAAATAAAATTACTCTTGGCCAAATATTGCAGGTCGGTATAAATGCCACCATACCAGTAGCCGCTAATTTGCCTCAAGAAATGTTCTTTTAGTAGTAGATAATTAGCATCAACTAATGCTAAAGGTTCACGGGGCGTATTTTGTCCTATGCCATGGTAAAAAAGCGGGAAAACCTGATATCGCAATTTACCCAATAACATATATTTATCCTTGTCTCCGTAGTTGGCATGGTCAAGCCAGATGCCAAATTGATTTTCTAGGGTATAAAAACCAAAAGCACTAATTTCACTGAGGCGATTGCGTAGGTCGTTATTAGCATAATAAAGGTATAAACTAGCCATGCCAAACTCCCACTGTGTTTCGGGAGAGAAAGCTATGGTAGGATAGGCTAAAAAACTGGGTTTGCCATCACTTGCTTCTTCACTATTAAAATTCTTTAAATAGCGATCTAGCCGTGACTGTGCCTTTACAGGAGATAAGTTAAAACTTAAAGAGAAAAGGAGAATCAATGAAATTCTCACATGTGAATTTATAAGTGTATCCCAACAGGAAGCATTGGTTTTAACTCAGGGTGAGCCTTAAAGTGATCTTTCACAAACCGGGTCATTGGAACAACTCGCATGCCTGTTTCTCCAATTTTCGCAAGAGTAAGAACCAACATTTCTTCGGCTCTGCCGTCATCTTTAAATTTTTTCGGAAAGTCGCAGCGAGTTAAAAAGTATTTACGCTCTTGAATTTGGTATTCAATTATGGCTAAGCGTTCACCCACACGAACTTCAAAATGACGCATCTCTTGATTGTCGATAACTTCCATAATTCTTCTTTAGTTGACAAAAGTAAGCAATCCTCCATAGATATTTGAAATAGTTATTTCAAGATTTGCCTGTAAGCCTGAGTGAGATTCAATATTTTAAAGTAGCCTCTATAGTAAATTCAGGATTTGACTTGAAGAAGAGGCAGAAATGGCGGACAAGTAGGAAAAAGGGAACGGCGAAAATTTTTTACTAAAAGGCACCCAGTCTGTCTGACTTACCACCGTGCAGAGTTTGGCATTTACCTATTTATAAAAGTAGGAAGTTCTGCTTTTAGGTCGATTTGGTTGCTATTAACTAACGTGAGTTCGACGTAAAATTAGGCCTCAGACCTCTTATAAATAGTGGGTTTCAAGCCGAAGCAGTGAAGCAATAGCGGGCTATTGTGAGCTGCTGAGGCGTGGAAAGCCGCTTTTTAGAAGGGGCCTAAACGGATTTTCCAATAAAAATGAAAATCCTGCATCTAGCTCATTTGCTGTAGCCCGCTACAGCTGCACGATCCAGACTAGTCTTTTCCTTCCATTGAAAATCTGAGGCTCTAATTTATTGTCGAATTCACGTTAACTAGTACAAACGTAATTTTTCCAAGAAGGTTGGTCTTTTAAATGGTGAATTTTGATATTTTCTGTTTTTCCCCCTTAAATATTCAATGGAAGTGATAATTTAGGGGCCTTAAATCTAAATGAGAAACTATGAGAAAATTATTACTATTTCTAACTTTATCTTGCGCTTGGCTGTTCTCGGTCGGGCAGGGTACACTAACCACTTTTCCACCTTTAACAGCTAACAACGGGCAAAGCGGTGTTACTTTTCAGGTAAGCTCCACTTCTCCGGCCAATATAACGGCGATCGGTTGTGTGGTTAATGCAGGTGTCACATCTGCGGATGTTTGGATTAGAGTGGGTGGTGTTTCCTCTGCCGGTGCGCCTAATATTACCGTAGCTGGTGGTTGGACTCAAGTAGTTACCGCCGGTACCGTAACTGGAGCAACAGGTACGAGTATTGCTCCCATAGCCATTGCTACTCCCATTGCTATTCCAGCTAATACACCTGTTGGAGTTTATATTGGGGCTGGTTTAAGATATCAGTCAGGTACTGCAGCTGATGTAGTTACTTACACTGATGGCACCTTTACCGTGGATGTATCGAATGGTGTATCCTATGGAGGAGCTGCTCCAAACCCAACCTTCAATCCAAGAAGATTCTTAGGTTCAGTAACCTATGCTTTAGCGGTTACAGGTAACTGTACACCTTTTACTGGATTTTTAATTGATAGTATTTCTTCAAGTGCTTCCAAGTTAAGCTGGACCCCTGGAGCAAGTAACTCATCTTTTAAAGTTGAGTATGGTGTGGCAGGCTTTACCCCAGGCACAGGAACCACTGTTACAGGAACTTATCCTGGTTCACAGCCTCCGGTAATTTTAACAGGCTTAAATCCAAATACTAATTATGATGTATGGTTAGAGGAATATTGTAATACGGGTGCTGATACGGTAGGTTTTCCTGCGCCTCAAAGCTTTACCACTACAAAATTATGTGCGGCTCCAACGGCCTTAACCGATTCCAACTTAACTTCTAATTCTATTGATTTAGGATGGGCTCAAGCAGGTTCTTATAACTCAGCTTGGATTCTTTATGGTCCTGCAGGAACTACTCCTGGTAGTGCCGGTTGGATGATTGATTCAGTGCTATCGCCAGCCACTACTTTTACTATCACAGGCTTAACCTCTAGTACCGCTTATGATATTTATTTAGCCACCAATTGTGGTTCTGTAAACGGTATAAGTGATACGGTAGGTCCTATTAGTATAACTACGCCTATTTCTGGTCCGCAAGGACTTAATTGTACAGTAGGTAGTGCTGGTCCGTTATTCTCTGACGATTTTGAAAGTCAAGGAAGTTGGACTGGTGACTGGGGAACTGGAACTACTGCCTCTAATTGGAACTACCGCAGTGGGGGAACGGGATCATCTGGTACTGGGCCAAGTGGTGCACATTCAGGTTCTCAATACATTTATGTTGAAACTTCTGGAACGCCGAGTGGTGCTAACGTGGAAGCGATTTCACCGCGTATTGATTTAAGTACCTCTTTCAATAGTGCAGAATTATCTTTTTGGCTACACGCTTATGGTGCAGGTATCGATACTGTTAAAGTGCAGGTTGGTAGCACAGCGAGTGGCCCTTGGTCAACCGTGTTTACCAATGTGGGTCAAATCCAAACCAATAATACCGATCCTTGGCAAAATGTAGGAGTGAATTTAGATGCCTACGTAGGCACAGCTATTCACTTGCGTTTTGTTTATGTACACGGATCTGGCTTTACCGGTGATGTAGGTATTGACTTGGTGGAAGTTAATTCTTGCCAAACTTGTCCGAATTCAGGTAATCCAAACTTAGTATTTGTTTCAAGCGATAGTGCTTCTTTCACTTGGTCGGGTTCAGGAACTTCTTACGATATTAACTGGGGTCCTGCAGGCTTTTCGCAGGGTTCAGGTTCTACTAGTTTTGATAGCACTTCGGTTAATGGTATTTCTATAGGCGGATTAATGGGTAATACTAGCTATGACATTTACGTAAGAAATAACTGTAGCGATTCTGCCAATGGTTTTGGCGGCTGGGTTGGTCCTCTAACCTTTACTACTTTATGTAATCCTTTTACAGCGCCTTACAGCAATAATTTTGATGCTGATATTCTAGATCAAGCGCCTAACTGTTGGGATAATTTTTTAAGTGGAGCGAATACTCAATTTTCTGATGCCTATGTATTTACTCCTAGTGCAACCTATCCACCTATTTCTTCACCCAATGTTGTTCAGTTGTATAATTACAACAACGATACAACTTGGTTGATTACTCCACAGTTTAGCGATTTAAGTAGTGGCGCAAACCGTATTAGCTTCCACGCGATGACTACGACCACGGCTACCGGTAACGATTTAATTATAGGAACAATAGCAAGCCCAAGTGATCGTGCTAGTTTTACCGCAATCGATACAGTTACCGTAACAAGAAACTATGCTCAATTTGTGGTTGATATAACTACTGCAAATGGTTATAATGGCACGCATGAGTTTATTGTCTTCAGACATGCCGCTAGTGCATCTTTCCGTACTTACTATATCGATGATTTCGTTTACGAAGCCATTCCAAGTTGTAATCCTCCGCTAATTAGCACCTTAGGAGTTAATTATACTACTTCTACCGATGCTGAAGTATTCTGGGGAAGTGGTTCAGATGGTGATACCACCTTTATCGAATACGGTCCTTTAGGTTTTACGCCTGGAGTAAACGCATTAGGCACGATTTCGGTTACGGGTTCAATGGACACTGCCTTAATTACTGGCTTAACTTCTGAAACAGACTATGAATTTTATATTCAAGATAGCTGCTTTGGCAACGGAACGAGTCCTTATGTAGGACCAGTAGCCTTCAAAACCGCTTGTGCTATTAGTAGTGCTGCGATTTTACCATTAGTAGATGGTTTTGAAAATTACACCAGTGGACCAACCTTTACTGGTGCTAACGCTTACTTCTGTAATCCATCTTATAACTGGACTTTCGTTCCTGCTGGCAACGGTAGAGCGAGATTACAGGCTAATGCTCTTTATTATAATTCTGGTGCGCAAGCCTTCACTATGGATCAAAGCTCATTCCCTTCTCAAGTAGAAACGAATAGCTTAATTATGACCGTTAACCTATCTAACTACACTACCGCCGGTGGGATTGAATTAGGTTTTGTTATTATGGATCATAGTGCTACGGTTCGTCCAGATGATAAAGTTTATGTGCGTGGTTCGGCTTCGGATCCTTGGATTCAAATCCTTGACTTAATTACTGCTGTTTCAGGTACAGGTTTCCACGATTCAATAACCAATATTGATATCATGGCCCCAATTACCGCTGCTGGACAAACAGTAGGGGCGGCAACGCAAATCATGTTTACTCAGTCAGGCCAATCACAGGCAATTACCGCTACTTGTTGCGAGGGTTATTCATTAGATGACGTAAGTCTAACTGCGGTTTCTTGTCCTAATCCAACTGGCTTAAATACAAGTGCATTAGTAGATACTTCTGTAACTATGGCTTGGGCCAATAGCGCTTCTGCGGGTCAGTATCAGTACTGGTTTGGTCCTGCTGGATTCTATCAAGGTACAACTACCGTTGGTGGTGTTAAGCAATATACTACCGCTAGTAGTGTAACAATTGATACTCTTCGTCCTACAACTTGCTATCAATTCTTAGTACGCGGTGTTTGTGCACCAGGTGATACTTCGGGTTGGGTAGGTCCCTTTGACTTCTGTACTACCTGTCCAGTAAATTTCAGCATGCCTTACTTTACTGATTTTGAAATAACAGCTCCAGGTATAGCTCAAGGCAGCCCTGCAGGTTGGGCTAATTGTTGGACAACCTCTGCACCAGGGGGAACTCTAAGATGGGAATCGGAAGATGCTAGTGGAGCGAATGAGAATTCTTTAAATACAGGTCCTTTCTTGGATAACACCCTTGCGCCTAATACAGGTGGTAAGTATATGTATTTAGAGACCTCTACTTCAGGAACGTATGCTGATTTAGTTTCTCCAGGAATTAACCTTAATGGTGCCGTAAACCCTCAAGTAGAGTTTGCCTACCATATGTTCGGAGCTACCATTAATAAATTAGTTTTACTAGCTGAAAACGTTACTACTGGAGCAGTTACTACTTTAGATAGTATCGTTGGTCAGCAACAAACTGCTGGCTCTGATCCATTTAACACGCATGTGACTAATGTATCTAGTTTAGCTTCAGGATCTTACCGATTCATCTTTAGAGGATATATTGGTACTTCATTTACTGGTGATATCTCTATTGATGATGTATTTGTGATGGAAGCGCCTACTTGTCCTCGTCCTGCAGGATTAATGATGGATAGTGCTTCTTTAACAAGTATTACCGCTAGTTGGACATCTAATGGTACTGGTTCAAGCTGGGCCTTAGAATACGGTCCTTCGGGTTTTACTCCCGGTTCAGGTACTTCAGTAGTAGCAACTTCTAATCCTTATACCATTACTGGCTTAACTGCAGCTACAGCTTACGATGTTTACGTAGCTGAGATTTGTGGTGCTGGTGATACAAGTATTTCAGTGGGGCCTGTTTTAATGAATACTACCCTTTGTAATCCAAGTTCTTTATGCTGGTATCAAATCGATCTTGAAGATTCATTTGGTGATGGTTGGAATGGAGCCCTATTAGATGTGGTTCAGAATGGTGTGGTTGTAGCAACTTTAGGTCAGAGCTTTACCACTGGAAACCTTTACCAAGATTCTGTACAAGTATGTGATGGCTTAAGCACAGCTTTTGTTTTATCAGCAGCAGGAGGTTGGCCCTCAGAAGTAGGTATTACGGTTACCACGCCTTACGGTACTCAGGCAGGTCAGTATACTAACTCTCCAGCAACCGCTCAAGGTGATACCTTAGTTAACGTAGTAATTCAGTGTACTGCTCCAACTTGTCCGCAGCCCACAGGCATTGCAGTTGCAAGTGTTACTGGAACAACGGCCTCTATTTCTTGGACCAGTATGGGAACAGGAACGGCCTGGGAAATTGAGTACGGAACGGGTACTTTCTTACCTGGTGCAGGTACTACAGTAAGTGCTCCTACCAATCCATTTACCCTAACCGGTTTAAATGGTTCTACCAATTACAACGTATATGTACGCGAAATTTGCGGTGCAGGTGATACTTCGGTATGGGCAGGCCCAATTAACTTCGCTACAGCTTGTGTTACGGTTAATGCTCCTTACTTTACTGATTTTGAAAATATTCCTATCGGTGTTGCTACAGGAACTCCTTTAAGCTGGAACAACTGTTGGACTGCAAGTACGGGCACTTTCCTTTGGGAGTCTGAGGATGCAACTGGTGCGAATGAGAATTCATTAAATACTGGTCCTTTCTTCGATAATACAACTCCTTCTACTGCAGGAGGTACTTATATGTATATCGAAACTTCATCAACAGGTACTGCGGCTGAATTAGTTTCTCCAGCAGTTGACTTTAGTGGTTTAACTAACCCAGAGTTGAAGTATCATTATCATATGTATGGTGCCACGATTAATAAATTAGTGGTTTATGCTCAAGATGCATCTGGAATAAGAACTGCCATCGATAGTATTATCGGTCAGCAACAAACGGCGGGTTCTGATAGCTTCCGGGTAGCTACCGTTGATTTATCTACTTTAAGCTCTACTACTTATTCCTTCGTGTTCGAAGGTCACAGAGGAACAAGCTTTACTGGTGATATCTCTTTAGACGATATTAGCGTAGCAGAGGCTGGTGCAACCACTTCTCCTTGTAATGCTCCCACTATGTTAGTAGCTACTGCCAATGTAGGTTGTGATTCTGTTGAAGTGAACTGGATGTCTAATACCGGTGGTTCTATTTTAGAATATGGTCCTGCAGGCTTTGCTCCAGGAACGGGTAGCATGACAGGTATTGTTACTGCACCTTATACTATTACTGGTTTAGCGCCAGGAACAGCATACGATGTGTGGGTTGCAGATACTTGTACTGGTGATACCAGTGCTTATGCTAGTCTTTTAAATACTAGCACTGCAACGGCCCCTGTACCAGTAGCTTCTATTAGTAGCTTTACCGATACCATTATAAATGGACAGTACATTTTAACGGTAGACGCTAGTGGTTCTAATAATGCTACCGCTTACTCTTGGGACTTCGGAAACGGAGTTACTGGTAGCGGTGTTGCTGATACAGTGGTTTACTTAGGAAATGGTGTTTACACGGTTATTCTTACCGCAACTAATGCTTGTGGTACTTCTACAGATACCATTACCGTAAATGTGAACATTGGTTTAGAAGATAATCCTCTTGCAAATAGCTTGAATGTTTATCCTAACCCAGCACAATACAGCGTAAATGTTAGTTTCCGAGAAGTAGGAAGTGCTGATGTACAAATTACTTTACGTGATGCTCAAGGCAGAAACGTAATTAACATGAATGATCGCATGCAAAGTGGAACTTACAGCAATGATATTGATGTATCTGGTCTAGCACGTGGAATTTACATGTTAGAAATTAAATCTGGTTCTTTAACCGCTCACCGTCGTGTAAGCATTAAATAAGAATTAGTCCCTTTAACTAAAAGCCGCTCAGAAATGAGCGGCTTTTTTTTTTGAATCATTTTAGTGGCTATATTTGAGAAAGTTCGATAGATTATTTAACCCTAAATTTTGATTATGAAAAAAAAGTTACTACTATTTTTCTCTCTTTTAGCGCTAGTTAGCTGGGGTCAGGGGACAATTACAACCTCTCCGCCACTTACGCCAAATAATGGTCAAAGTGGGATAACTTTCGCCGTAAGCTCCAATACTCCCACCGAAATCACCGGTATCTCGAACATCTTTTCTACCGGTGCAACTACTGCAAGTGTGTGGGTAAGAGTTGGTGGTGTAAATGGCCCGCCCACAATTAGCGTAGCCAATGGTTGGCAGGAAGTTATTGTGAATGCACCGCTTACCGGAGCAAACAATACTTCTTTAGTTGCGATTCCTTTCGGAGCGAATGTGATTAATATTCCCGCCAACACCCCGGTAGGAATTCATATTGCAGGCAATACACGTTATCAAACGGGAACAGCTGCAGATGTTGTAACTTATACCGATGGAACCTTTACGGTAAGCACGGCCGACTCAGTTTCTTATGGTGGTGGTCTTCCTAATCCAACGTTTAATCCCCGCCGCTTCGTAGGCTCGGTGACTTATGCTTTAGGCATAAGTGGAGGCTGTGCTAATTTGTTTTCCAATTTCAACATTGGCAGCATTGCAACGGATAGTGCTCAAATTAACTGGACACCGGGTACAGGTAACACAGGATACCGAATAGAATATGGTCAAGCAGGTTTTATACCGGGTAGTGGTACCTTTGTAACAGGAACTTATCCTGCGAATAACCCTCCCTTAAATATTAGCAGTCTTATTCCCGACACAGATTATGATGTGTACTTTACCGAGTATTGCGGAACAGATTCTGTTTATTTCCCTGCCGCCCAACCTTTTACGACATTGCCAGTTTGCCCAGCTCCATCTGGGCTTTCTATTATTGCTCTCGATAGTGTTTCTGTAACTTTCGTGTACACAGCAACCACCGACTCGCTGAGTTGGGAGTGGGGGCCTGGTGGTTTTACCCAAGGTACCGGTACTTCTGGTACTAGCATTGGCGACACCATTACCATTGGCGGCTTTATGCCTAATACTAATTACGATTTAGTGTTAACTTCCGATTGTAGTTTAAGAGGCGATGGATTATCGCGATCAACTACTCTCAATTTTACTACGGATTGTGGTTATGGTGTAGCGCGCTTTACCGAAAATTTTGATGGCTCTACCTTTCCTTGTTTAAGAGCGTTTACAGATGTTAGCGTAGGAACACCTGTTGTTACCATAACAACCGCATTTAATCCCACTTCTGCTCCTCAACAGTTGCAGCTTAACAATAGCTCTGCAACGGGTAGTAATCAAGATGTAATTCTTTACTTCCAACCTTTCTTTGGGATTTCAGCGCTTAATAAAATGGTAGAGTTTAATGCAAAAACAACTTCTACAACACCTACTACTTTAGATATAATATCAATCCCTAATGCCGATTCTGCGGGTATCTATAATGTAATACAAACGGTAACTTTAACCACTTCTAATCAGAGATTTACGATTAATTTAGATGCCGCTTCTAATTATAATGGAACAGACGCAACTATAGGTTTTAGACATGGCGCACAAAATACTTTTCAGTCTATTTTAATCGATGATGTGGTCTATGATGTCATTCCTACCTGTTTGCCAATCGATCCTTTTACAGTTACTACTTCCGTAGGCGGATCTGATGTTTATTTAAACTGGGCTAGTACGGGTAGTGTTCCCGGAGCAAATGTTCAATATGGAACTGCCGGCTTTACGCTTGGTACAGGTACTACCGTTGCTACAACCGATACCTTTGCTATTGTTACCGGTTTAGTTGACAATACCCTTTATGATTTTTACATTCAGGATTCTTGCGGTGCTAACGACTTATCGGTTTGGGTTGGGCCATTCTCTGTTTTGACCGGTTGCTCTGCACCACTGCCAACGAATTTACCTTTCGCAGACGGTTTTGAGAACTTTAGCACAGGACCAACTTTTAACGGTACCACTAATTTATGCGCCTCTACTTACGATTGGCGTTTTGACGCTTCCAATGAAACAGCCTCACGTATGAGGTTGCAAGCAGGCACAACCTTTTATAGAAATGGTACTCAGGCTTTAACAATGGATCATTCACCCAGTGCCCCTGCGATAGAGTCGAACTTTTTAACTTTAACGGTTAATTTAACTAATTACACCACTTCTGGAGGTATAGAGTTAGGTTTCTACATCATGTCACATGGTCAAGAAGCTAGTCCTGACAATAGAGTTTGGGTAAGAGGTAATCCTAGTAATCCTTGGGTAGAAATTGTAAACCTAGACTTAATTCGCTCAGGAAATGGAGTTTATGATTCTGTTCAAAAACTAGATATTGTAGCACCTCTTAATGCAGCGGGTCAGTCGGTTGGCGCGCTTACGCAGATACGTTTTGGACAAAGGGGAAGATTCTCAGCCAGCAGTATAAACTTCTCAGATGGATTTACTTTTGATGACGTTACCCTAGACGCAGTTAGTTGTCCTCAGCCATCTGCTTTAAGTATTAGTAATTTGTTTGATACCACCGCTACCTTAAATTGGACAGGGACTTCTAGCGCGGGTCAATTCGAATATTGGTTTGGGCCAGGTGGTTTTTACCAAGGAACCACAACGGTAGGCGGCGTAAAAGCCTTTGCCAATGCCAGTGGAATTTTAGTAGATACGCTAAATGCACAGTCTTGTTACCAGTTTTTAGTGCGCGCTGTATGTGGACCTGGCGATACTAGTACTTGGGCCGGCCCATTTGAATTCTGCACCCCTTGTTCTCCCATTTCAGCCCCTTATTTTGAAAATTGGGATGCATTGGCGACGGGTAAAGATCTAGGTTGCTTTGGTAAAATAGAGGACCCTGCATTTTTCACAAGTACTTTTGCTGGAGCTTTAGTAACTCAGTTCGGGGTGCCATTTTCTGGTGCTCGTCAAATTGAATTAGATAATAGCAGCTCCAGCTTACCCTTAATGATTGTTTCTCCCCCTACAACCGATCTTACGGCAGGTGACAAGCGCGTAGAAGTGAGAGCAAGACAAAGTTTTGCGGCTGTTCCGCCCACTCAATTGGTGATTGGTAGTATTGCTAATCCAAATGATGCCAGTACTTTCTATCCTTTAGATACTTTCGATTTAACGGATGCAAATCCCCATGATCGTTATGTAACTAACTTTACTACGGCCAACGGTTATAATGGCACGGATGCCTACTTTGCCGTTGCACATGGTGCCAATGCTACTTTCCGAACTTTGTATGTTGATGATCTTACTTATGAAGTAATTCCGTCTTGTCCTCAGCCTTCAAATCTTACTGTTTTGGCGGTTGACTCAATGAATGCCACCGTTGCATTTAGTCCTTTTGGCGGTAGTGCGGGTAACTTCCAAATTGAATATGGCCCAGGTGGCTTGCAAGGTTCGGTGTTAAATAGCCTGCTATTAGTAACAAATGATACTGTTAACTTAAGCAGTCTCTTATCAAATACGAATTATTGTTTCTGGGTGCGTGAAATTTGCGCTCCTGGTGATACTTCTGCTTGGTCAGACCCTTTCTGTTTTAAAACACAATGCCAAGCTATTAGTGCGCCTTATTTTAACAATTGGGATAATCTATCGGCAGGTAATGACTTAGGCTGTTTTATAAAAATCGAAGATCCTAGTTTGGTTAGTAGTAATTTTTCAGGTTTAACCATTCAAAGTTCAACCTTCAACCAGCCGGTGTCTAATCCAAATGTGGTAGAATTTGATAATGGCAGTCCCATTGCCTCTCCTTTAATTATGGTTTCTCCTGCCACAACAGACTTAACCGCTAGCGATAAGCGTTTGCGATTCTTCGCTCGTTCTAACTCTGTTTTCAACTTGCGGACCTTAATTGTGGGTTCAATAACCAATCCTGTAGATGCAAGTACCTTTAGTCCTTTAGATACTTTAACAATGACAATTTCAATGTTAGAGTATATAGTTGAGCTTACTGCTGCTAATGGTTATAATGGAACAGATCAATACTTTGCTATTGCCCATGGTCAAAATTCTACTTTCCAGACTATTTATTTAGATGACCTTAATTATGAAGTAATTCCTTCTTGCGTTCGCCCTAATGCCTTAGCTACTGCTAATATCACACAGTCTACAGCAGATCTTAGCTGGGCTAATGCGAATGGAAATACTAGTGCATCATATGAAATAGAATATGGCTTAGGCTTATTAGGTGATCCTTCAAATACGAGGGTAATTCAATCAGCAGCTAGTCTTAATCTTACAGGATTAACTGCTGGTACCGGTTACTGTTTCTGGGTTCGGGAAATTTGTGCTCCCGGAGATTCAAGTTTCTGGGCTGGCCCGGAGTGTTTCTCTACGCCTTGTCCTACTAGTTATGCGGCTCCTTATTTTACCAACTTCGAAGGTATTACCATTGGAATTGCCGCTGGTACGCCGGCCGGTTGGGAAAATTGCTGGACGCATAATACCATAACTGGTTCGGTAAGATGGGAGTCGGAAGATGCTTCTGGCGCTAATGAAAACTCTACCGGAACTGGTCCGTTTTATGATAATACTTTCCCATCTACTACTGGTGGAACTTATATGTATTTAGAGACATCTACTTCGGGTGGTCCGGCCGAATTAATTTCTCCCGGAATCGATATTAGTACTGTTTCTAACCCTGAGTTAGAATATCACTACCATTTGTTCGGCGCGACCATTAATAAGCTGGTTATTTACGCAGAAAATGCAACTGGAACCAGAACTGCCATCGATAGCTTAATTGGAGCTCAGCAGGCTGCTCAGGCCGATCCCTTTGTACGTCGTGCAGTATCTTTAAGTTCTTTAACTTCTGGAGTATATAAGTTTATCTTCGAAGGGCATCGAGGAACATCCTTTACAGGAGATATATCTATTGACGATGTAAGTGTTCAGCAGGGTGCAAGTTGTGCAAGACCGCTAAGTCTTAACACTAGCCCTATCTCTACAAATTCTGCCGTAGCACGTTGGACACCCTCTGGCAGCCCAGCTTCTTACCAAGTAGAATACGGTTCCACGGGCTTTACTTTAGGCACCGGTACTAGTTTAACTAGCACGGCCGATTCTTTAGTAGTAACTTTTGCAACGGCCAATAACCTTTGCCAAGAGATCTATGTGCGAGCTATTTGTGCGCCTGGTGATACAAGTTTATGGGTTGGTCCAACCGCTATTTGCCCGACTGCTATTCCTTGCGACAGCATTGATCAGTATGATGCGAGCTTGAAACTTTACGATCAATCGGCTCTATTTGTTCCTTGGGCTGGTAACGCAGGTGATGTAGAAATTTCTACGGCGCAAAGTGCTTCTTCACCACAGTCTTTCCGCATTCACGATGGAGGAACCGCCGGCTTCTCAGATTTGGTAGCTTTGTTTGATACCATTTCATCTGGAACTTGGGAAGTAGCTTTTGATATGTATGTACCAACAGGCAAAGGAGCATACTTTAATATTCAGCAAAATTATATTGGTGGAGCAGCTGGTAACCTTTGGGGTGGTGAAGTATATTTCCTCGCAAATGGTACCGCTCAAGCAGTTTACACGACGGGATCTACTTTGGCAGGCTCATTTAACTATACTCAAGGTCAATGGAATAGTATTTCTACTGTAATTGATCTAGATAATGATAGTATCTGGTTTGAGTTGAATGGTAGTTCAACCACTGTTGGTTATACCTATTCTAATGCCAATGCGGGAGGCCCATTACAGTTTAATGGTGTAAACTTCTACTCTGGTGTTTTAGCGGGTAATACTTACTCAATTGAATACTTTGTAGATAATTTCTGTATTAATCCTCGCGCAACTGCTTGTCCAGATCCGACCAATTTAGTGGCAACTGCTAATGTTGCTTGTGATAGCATTGAGTTAGATTGGACTAGTAATAGTGGCAGTTCGGCATTGGTTTACGGACCTAGCGGTTTCAATCCTGCTACAGGAGGAACTACGGTAAATAATATTACCGCTCCTTATTCGGTAACGGGATTAACCGCTAATACTGCCTACGATTTCTACGTTTCTGACATCTGCGGAAGCGATACTAGTAATGCCATAAGTATTACTAATAGTACTGCTAATGCGCCTCAGCCAGTGGCTAGTTTTACAATTGATAGTGCCATTGTGGGTGGGTCTTATCAGGTTTACCTAGACGCATCCGCTTCTACCAATGCTACTTCTTATCAATGGAGTTTTGGTAACGGTTCTAGCAGCAGCGCGGCGATTGATACCATGATATATAGCGGTAATGGTAACTATACCATCACCCTTATTGTAACAAATGCATGTGGATCCGATACCGCTACGTTCACGACCAATGTAAATATTGGCCTAAACGAAAATGCATTGGCTAGCAGCCTAAGTGTTTATCCAAACCCAGCTCATCAAACGCTTAATATAAGTTTCCGTGAAGTGGGAAGTGCGGATGTGCAAATCGTTTTACGCGATGCTCAAGGCAGAAGCGTACTAATGATGAACGATCGAATGGAAAGTGGTACCTATAGCAACGGTTTTGATGTATCAGACTTAGCTAGTGGTATTTATATGCTTGAAATTAAGTCGGGTTCTTTAACTGCTCATCGCAGGATAAGTATCAAATAAGATTTAATTAGTAATACCTAAAAGCCGCTCAGAAATGAGCGGCTTTTTTTTTGAAATTGATTTCAAAAATTTAGCACTAGGATTTTCTTTTTCACCTCAGGAAGGCTGAACTTTGCCCTATGAGTTTTAAAGTGGGAGATATTGTAGCATTCTTAGATGAAGAAGGAACGGGAACTATTATCGCTATAAATGGCGATACGGCCGAAGTGGCCTGTGATCATGGCTTTGATGATCGCTATCCACTCAGCAGCTTAATTTTACGTAAAGCCATTCAAGTAGGTGAGGTTATCCAAAAGGATAAGCCAAATAGCGCCAAAATATTAGGCGCTGGAAATAAAAATATTAAACCAGGCTTTTTGGAAATAGACCTTCATTTTGAAGCTTTAGTAGATTTTCCTAAAAACTTTAATGCCCACGAAAAGTTACAGATTCAATTGCGAGAATGTCGTAAAACCTTGGATAAAGCTGCTAGAGCGGGAATTAAAAAGGTAGTGCTTATACATGGGGTAGGGCAGGGGCGCTTAAGAGAAGAGATTTACTCGATGCTCGAAAGAATGGATAAGATCCGTTTTTACGATGCCAGTTATGCCCAATACGGAAAAGGAGCAACAGAGGTGGAGCTGCTATAATTTGACTTACTTTTGCAGCGAAACAGGCCGCCTTATCGCTCCAATTTATTGGGGAGGAAAGTCCGGACAACATAGAGCACCGTGCTTCCTGAAAGGGGAGGATCTGCGTTAAGCGGAGACAGAAAGTGCCACAGAAAATATACCGCCTTGGCCGGTTATGCTGGTTTAGGTAAGGGTGAAATGGTGCGGTAAGAGCGCACCGCGTTTTTGGTAACAAAAACGGCAGGGTAAACCTCGCGGGTTGCAATGCCATGTAAACTGAGGATTGAGCGCTGCTCGCGCGATCTCAGAGGGTAGGCAGCATTAGATAAATGATAAGGGTTTTTAACAATTTGGTTTACCAAGGGTTAAGAATACAGAATCTGGCTTATAGGCCTGTTTTTTTTTATGATTAAGAAGTATCGCCAAATAATAAAAGAAAAAGGCTGGAAGGGCCTGAGGCAAGAAGCCGGCTGGGGAGTAGTATTGCTTCTCTTTACCTTCTTTTTAGTAAAGGGCCTAATCTGGCTCGCGATTTTTTATGGCCTTATTAATCTCGGTACGGATTAGAAGTCCTCATTAGAGCATTTTGTCTAAATCCAATAAAAAAAGGCCACCCATTGGTGACCTTTTACAATATACTCTTAAAAATAAGAGAGGTTTTAAGCCTCTACCACTTCTTCGTATTCTGAGAGGTAACGCTCGGCTTCTAAAGCTCCCATGCAACCAGATCCAGCGGCCGTAATGGCCTGACGGTAAATTTTATCTTGCGCATCGCCGGTAGCAAATACACCAGGTAAATTTGTGCTAGCCGTACCAGGCTTAGTTTTTAAATAGCCAACTTCATCCATATCGAGCTGACCTTTAAAAATATCCGTGTTTGGTTTGTGACCAATAGCAACAAAAAAGCCTTCTGCTTCCACTATTTGTTCTTCCCCTGTTTGGTTATTCTTAACACGTACACCACTAACTGTTTTTTCTCCCAATACTTCTAAGGTATCAGTGTTGTACATAATGGTAATATTCGGTGTGTTTTCTACGCGCTTTATCATAATCTGTGAAGCACGCATCTCATCTTTACGAACCAATAGGGTAACCTTCGGGCATAATTTGGCTAAATAGGTTGCTTCTTCGGCGGCAGAATCTCCACCACCAACTACAACTACATCTTTACCTTTAAAAAAGAAACCATCACAAATAGCGCAAGCACTAACGCCGTGGCCCATCATTTTCTTTTCCGATTCTAAGCCCAAATACTTGGCAGTTGCTCCGGTAGCAATAATTACTGTACGAGCCTCAATTTTATTGGTTTCGTCGATGGTTAGTATATGACTTGCTCCGGGAATTTTGCTAAATTCGGTTTTGGTAACCATTCCGAAACGAACATCTGTTCCAAAGCGTTCCGCTTGCTTTCTAAAATCTTCCATCATTTCGGGTCCCATAATACCTTCTGGGTAACCGGGGAAGTTTTCAACATCAGTGGTAGTGGTCAATTGTCCACCGGGCTCTAAGCCCGTATACATAATAGGTTTTAAGTCGGCACGTGCCGCATAAACGGCTGCAGTATATCCTGCTGGCCCCGAACCTATAATCACACATTCGTGTTTTTCCATTTCTAAAATTTTAAGCAAAGTTAATTTATTAAAGCAGCTATAAAAGCCACTTTAGTCACCTATCTATATTTCTATAGATGGGCTTTTACTGCAATGTCAGGATTAAGTCATCTTGGTGAACCATTGCATTGGCTTTCAATGCTATTCGGCCCACTTCTCCCGCAAAGGGTGCTAAAATGGTACTTTCCATTTTCATGGCTTCAATAACAAAAAGGGGATCATTTTTTTCTACTTTTTATCCTTTTGTAACCACAACACTCACCAATTTGCTTGGTAAAGGTGCGCCAATATCTTTATCGCTGCCAATTTTTTCCTTTGAAACTTCATTAGAGAAAATGCTTTGGTCCTTCATTTCAATGTGGCGGTTTTGACCATTGAGCTTGAAGTAAACATGTCGGTTTCCATTGGGATAAGGTTCATTTACGCTCAAGAAGCGAATGAGAATGTTTTTTCCTTGATCAATTTCCACCATAAACTCTTGGTCTGGCTGCATACCGTACCAAAAAATTAGACTAGGGATGCGCCAAACTTCACCATAGGAATCTTTAAAAGTGGCGTAATCCTTAAATACTTTGGGATAAAGTTTAGAGGAAAGGAAATCTAAAAAGGTATAACTCTGCCCAAGGTCCTTCTGAAATTCTGGAAACTCCTTATCAAAGTTAATAGGATCCAAATGGGCATTCGGTCTGTCGGTGTAAGCCTTTTCGTTTTTTAGGACCGCTTTTTGAAATTCTTTTGGGAATCCGCCGAAAGGCTGACCTAAATCGCCTTTAAAAAAGCTTATGACCGAATCGGGGAAGGAGATCTCATTCGCTTTCGCTAAGATGTCTTCCTTCGAGTAATTATTGGTGGTCATAAACATCGCCAAGTCGCCACTACCTTGGAGCTGGGCGTAACTTTTACCACATCGCCCATTAGCTGATTGGCAGCGCGGTAATTGGTTTTAATCGTATTAAATTTATCCTCGATGCCAAGTCCACGCGCTTGAGGCCTAAGGTTGCTGTATTGCCCGCCGGGAATTTCATGCTCGTATAATTGCGCTGTTCCCGATTTTAAGCCCGACTCGAAGGGATAATACCAATCTCTCACATCTTCCCAATAATTACTAAATTCAGTGAGGCGACGGAGCTTGATAGGGTTTTCTCTTTCGAGGCCTTTAAGGCTGGCTACTAGAGAGTTAAAATTGGGCTGAGAGGTAAGTCCACTCATCGAGTCGATGGCTACATCTACCACATTAACTCCCGCTTCAATCGCCTTTAAATAGGTAGCCGATTGCATACCAGAGGTGTCATGCGTATGCAGATGCAGATGAATAGGAATATCAACGACCTTTTTCAATTCGGTAATTAAGGTATAAGCCGCATAGGGTTTTAGTAAACCCGCCATATCCTTGATGGCTAAAATATGAGCACCCATATCTTCAATTCCCCGCGCTAAATCTAAATAACGTGAGTTCGACGTAAAATTAGGCCTCAGACCTCTTGTACGAATAACTCTCGGCTACTTTAAGCATATCAATTGTGCGCATGCGGGTGGCAAGCAGCGATTGGTGCGCATCTTTAAAAGTAGTATCGGTATAATAGATTTTCTTCTCCTTAGCCAACCACTGACTGAATTTTTCGGGACCGAGTTCTGTCAGAAGATTTTTTGTGCCCGGGGTATGGGCTGCATGTTTATCAAAATCGGGAACTTTTGCGTTACGGAAGCGTCGATTGGGGTCTGGGTTTTTGACTTCGGGATTGCCGTTTACAATAAGGTCGGCTGTAAAGTTTAGAATACGGGTGCCTCGGTTTCGGCTAAGTTTTAATTGCAGTAACTCGGGATGCTTTTCAATAAAGCTTCCCCCTTGCAATCCTGCTCTAAACTCGGGATGTGAAATTACATTTTGTAAAAAAGGAATATTGTTTTTTACACCGCGTATGCGAAATTCGGACAAGGCTCTTTCCATGCGGCTTGCAGCTACATCAAGGCTGCTTCCCTAGGCTGATACTTTTAGTAAGCGTGTAGTCGAAAAAAGGTGAAATTTTTACGCCGGGATGGCTACTGCCTTCGTCTAAGCGAATTCTCATCCCTGCGGCATTGCGATAGGCGATGATAGTGCCATAATCGAGCATGAAATTATTCTCGGGATCCTCGGTAGTGATGCGACATTGAATGGCAAAACCAATGAGTTTTATTTCTTCCTGAGCAGGTATATTAAGCACAGAGCCATTTAAAGATTCACCTGCGGCAATTTGAATTTGCGCCTTCACTAAGTCGTAGCCCGTAACCTCTTCGGTAATGGTGAGTTCCACTTGAATGCGCGGATTAACTTCAATAAAAAAAATATTTTCCTCCTTATCTAATAAAACTCTTCGGTACCCGCATGGGTGTAAGAAACGGCTCGGCCAATATCAAGGGCATATTGATGCAAAGCTTGGCGTGTTTTATCACTTAAGGTAGATGCGGGAGCTACTTCCACTACTTTTTGAAAGCGCCTTTGCCCGGAACAATCACGCTCATGCAGATGCACTAAATTTCCGTGTAAGTCTCCGAGTAGTTGTACTTCAATGTGTTTGGGATCTTCTACTTATTTTTCTAAAAACACGGTAGGATCTCCAAAGGCTTTGGCCGCTTCATTGGCGGCCTCACTGAAGGATTTTTTCAGTTCATCTTTGCTTCGTACCATCCGCATTCCGCGACCACCACCACCCGAAGCGGCTTTTAAAATCATAGGAAAACCAATATCATCGGCCGCCACTAGGGCTTCTTCCGTATTTTTTAAATTACTAGCACCTTTTATTATCGGAACATTCACTTTAAGGGCTAGTTCCTTGGCGGCAATTTTATTTCCCAGTTGTTCCATTATTTCGGGAGCGGGTCCAATGAAGATTATCCCTTCTTTGGGGCAGCGACGGGCAAACGCCATGTTTTCACTAAGAAAACCATAGCTAGGGTGAATCGCATCAATTTTTTGGTTGCGAGCGATGCGCAGTATTTCTTCAATGTCGAGATAAGGTTTTAAGGGATCCTCGTCTGGACCAATTTGATAGGCTTCAACCGCTTTGTCGCGATGCAACGAATAACGGTCTTCAAAACTATATACTGCAACAGTGGTAATTTTTAGTTCGCTCGCGGCACGAAACACGCGAATAGCGATTTCTGCACGGTTCGCAACAAGTAGTCTTTGGATGGATTTTGATGGCATAAAGGATGGTTTTTTTAGGAGTTCTCAATTTACAGAATTTCCCGCCTTGGATCGAGAGATATAGAGTGAAATTCAGTGAAGAATACGTCTGAAATAGGCTTTTACGTTAATTTTCCCCTATCCCTAGATAATTTTAGTCTCTGTTGAAAACTCGATGTTTTTTTTCGCATGGGCTGAACCCTTATCTAAATTTATTACTAATTTGGAGGGCCGATATAGCTTATTGAAAATGCAAATCCGACCATTTTTTTCGAGACTATTCAACAGTCTCTCTTTACTATTAATTTTTAGCTTTTGTCAAACTGCCATGGCACAAAGTGCCGAGCTGAAAGGCAGGATAAAAAAAATGTGGATTGCATTGGACTCTGTAGATGCACAAGATCAGGTTTTGATCCTAAATACTTTAGCACAGTCTTATGCAAGTTTCAATTTAGATTCATCTATTCTTACTATTAATAAGGCTATCGAAATTGGTCGCGTTAATGGCTTAGACAGGTCCATAGCGAATAGTTATAATAACTATGGGATTATTAGTTTTATGGCTGGAAATTTAGATTCTGCCTTGGCCTTTTATGATGTAGCCTTGAAACTTAACATGAAGACTTCTAATGGGAATGGTGTTGCTCAAAATTATAGCAATATGGCCAATGTCTATTTTGTGCGCGGTGATGCCTTTACGGCAGTAGAAAACTATTTAAAGGCCGAACAATACGCTGATTCCATGGGAGACTTCAGTGTGTTAGCAGACGTTTACAATAATCTTAGTCAATATTTCCTTGCGGTAAACAACTATAACGACGCTAAGAAATATATTGACAAGTCGATCCTCATGGATTATAAAAAAAATGAAGATGAGTTGGTGGCGCAATACATGAATCTAGCTTTGGTTTTTCGCAAAATGGGCCTTATAGATTCGGCCTATTCTTATAATAGAAAGGCTTTTAAAGTTACTTATAAAAATAAGCTTCAAGACTCCAAAGCATTGGCCTGTAATGCCTTGGGTAGGATTTTTTTAGACTTGAATAATGTAGACTCGGCCAATTACTACTATGCTAAGAGCTACGAAGAATCGAAGAATATTGATTTCTACAACCAAAGAGCTAATGCGTTGTGTGGCCTCGGTCAGGTCGCTCTCCTTCGAAAAGACTTGGCCACTGCGCTTGAATATCTTAAGCAATCCTATAAAGTGGCGCTTGAAATGAAGTTGAAACGGGAGGAACTTGTGGCGCTCTTCTTTTTAGCTGAAACAAAATACCAACTCAAAAATTACAAAGAAGCCTATCAAGATTTCGCCAAGGCTTCCGAACTAAACGATTCTTTAAATAGTCAGGAGCAAGTGCGGAAAATGGCAGAATTAGAGCAGCGCTATAAATTTGAGAAGATTCGGGCCTTGGAAAATCAAGAGAGTGATTACCGCGAAGCAGAACTCCGCCACGAAATAGATGACCAGAGATCGAAACAAATTTTAGTGGTAGTTTTTTTGCTGGTAACTATTCTACTACTGAGCTTAAATATTTACTCAAGACGAAAAAATAACAAACTTTTAGTTTCCAAAAATTACCGCATTGAAACTCAAAATAAAGAGATTTCAAAACAAAAAGACGCTCTTGATTTACAGCACCACAATTTGGAAGAGTTGAATACCTTTAAAGACAAGATTTTAGCAGTTTTTGCGCATGATTTACGCAGTCCTCTTTCATCGATACAGGCTTTATTGGAACTAATTGGAGATGCTAATTTAGACGATTTAAAGCTCTTTCAAAGTCTTACCAAGAAGCTCAATGGGCAAACCATAATTTTATTGCAAAATTTGGAAAACCTACTGGCATGGTCTAAAATACAGCTTGGGGCCAAAGAATTAAACAGTTCAATGCTTGTTCATAACGTTGAGAAGGAAATACAATTAGTAGTCGATTTATTTCAGCCCGTGGCTAATCAAAAAGAAGTAAGCTTAAAACTTTTGGTGCTTAAATCTGAGGGTGATAAATTTATGAACTTTGAAGTCGCACGTTTAATTCTACGAAACTTTATTTCAAACGCTATAAAATACAGCGAGAACAGTTCAGAAATTCTAATTAGTGCCGCCTGTGAAAATCAAGTTTGCCACTTTAGTGTAAAAGATTCTGGCTTAGGAATAGATGAAAAAAGCCAGCACGAAATTTTTAGCGAATCTGTTGTCAGTACTTTAGGAACAGAAAAGGAAAAAGGTAATGGTTTAGGACTCATGCTTTGCTCCTATTTTGTGAAAGAAGCAGGCGGTAAAATTGGCTTCGAAAGTACCTTAGGTGAGGGTAGTAACTTTTGGTTTGAGCTCCCTCTAGAGGAGCAAAAGAGTTAGTCTTTACTAAGTAACGTTAAATTAGGCCTCAGACCTCTTGTATTAGTGGGTTTCAAGCCGAAGCAGTGAAGCAATAGCGGGCTATTGTGAGCTACTAAGGCGTGGAAAGCCTCTTTTTAGAAGAGGCCTAAACGGATTTTCCAATAAAATGAAAATCCTGCATCTAGCTAATTTGCTGTAGCCCGCTACAGCTGCACGATCCAGACTAGTATTTTCCTTCCATTGAAAATCTGAGGCTCTAATTTATTGTCGAATTCACGTTAAGTAGCACAAAAAAAAATCTGAAGCTGATTATTAATCAGGCTTCAGATTTTTTTTGTTCATCCAAAATTTTAGAAAGCCGCGCTTGGCTAAAAATTAGGTTTTAACATGTATTTCAAGTAGAAGTCCTCAATTACGTCAACCGCCTCTTCGGCTGTATCTACAACCTTAAAAAGATTTAAATCCTTTTCGGCGATATTGTTTTCTTTTTCTAAAAGTTGCTCTTTAATCCAGTCTAGTAAACCACCCCAAAACTTGCTGCCTACTAGAACGATGGGGAAGCGTCCGATTTTTTTAGTTTGAATTAAAGTTAAAGCCTCAAATAATTCATCAAGGGTTCCTAAGCCACCTGGCATAACAATAAAGCCTTGTGAATACTTGACAAAAATCACCTTGCGAACAAAGAAGTAGTCGAAGTCTAAGCTTTTATCACGATCGATATAGGGATTAGGCATTTGCTCGAAAGGCAGATCGATGTTTAATCCTACGGAGTTTCCATTGCCTTCTTGCGCACCCGCATTCCCCGCTTCCATAATCCCTGGCCCGCCGCCAGTAATAATTCCAAAACCCGATTGGGTTAAGCGATAAGCAATGTCCTTGGCCAATTGGTAATAAGGGTTATCGGGCTTTGTACGCGCGGAGCCAAAAATGCTTACACAAGGTCCCATCCGGGCCATGCTTTCGTAGCCATTAACAAACTCGCTCATAATTTTAAAAATCCCCCAACTGTCGTTGGTACGAATCTCATTCCAGCTTTTCTGTTCAAAAGCCTTATTTACTTTGGGGTCTCTTTCCTCCATAAATTTCATCTCTGTAATTCTACTTCTAAAAACTTAGCGGTGTAACTTTTCTTGTCGGCTACCATTTGTTCGGGGGTGCCTTCAAAAACAATTTTACCCCCTTTTCCTCCGCCATCAGGACCAATATCTACAATGTGATCCGCTAGTTTAATTACGTCCATATTGTGCTCGATAATAACCACGGTATTGCCACGATCTACTAGTTTTTGTAGCACATCCATCAAAACGCGCACATCCTCAAAGTGAAGTCCTGTAGTAGGCTCGTCTAAGATATAAAAAGTTTTGCCTGTATCGCGCTTACTTAATTCGGTTGCTAATTTCACCCTTTGTGCTTCACCACCAGAAAGGGTTGTAGATTGCTGCCCCAGTGTGATATAGCCTAAACCTACATCCTGTAAGGTTTTTAACTTGCTGTAAATTTTAGGAATACTTTCAAAGAATATTACCGACTGATCAATACTCATATTAAGCACATCTGAAATCGATTTTCCTTTGTAGCGGATTTCTAAGGTTTCACGATTAAATCGTTTGCCTTGGCACGTTTCGCAGTTGACATAAACATCGGGAAGGAAGTTCATTTCAATCAGGCGTAAGCCCGCACCTTCACAAGTTTCGCAACGTCCACCTTTTACATTAAAACTAAATCGACCAGGTTTATAGCCTCTTACTTTAGATTCGGGAATCTGTGTAAACAAATCGCGAATAGAAGAAAGTACGCCCGTGTATGTGGCAGGATTGCTCCGAGGGGTGCGACCAATGGGACTTTGGTCAATATCAATAACCTTATCAATATTCCCTAAACCTTCAAGTTTAGTGTAGGGAAGGGGCTCCTTTACCGATTGGTAAAAATGCTTGCTAATGGCTGGGTAAAGTGTCTCATTAATTAGGGTCGATTTCCCGCTACCCGAAACGCCGGTAATCACTACCAATTCTCCCAGAGGTAATTTTAGATTAACTTTTTTTAGGTTATTTCCTGTTGCTCCACTTAATTTTATAAAATCACCATTGCCCTTTCTACGCTCTTTGGGAACAGCAATTTCACGTTCACCGTTAAGGTATTGGGCGGTCATGCTTTCGCTAGATTGGATATCAACGAGACTTCCTGCTGCCACAATTTCACCGCCGTGAATTCCAGCGCCAGGGCCAATGTCAATAATATAATCGGCTTCTTCAATCATATCGCGATCGTGCTCAACCACAATTACCGAGTTGCCTAAATCGCGTAGATCTTTGAGCGATTTTATTAGTTTTTCATTATCTCTTTGGTGCAGGCCAATGCTAGGCTCATCTAAAATGTAAAGCACATTAACTAACTGTGAACCAATCTGCGTAGCTAAACGAATACGCTGTGCCTCACCGCCCGATAGACTTTTGGCCGAGCGATTAAGACTTAAATAGCTTAAACCAACATTCAGGAGGAAGTTACTGCGCACAGCCAATTCCTTGATTATCTCGTGACCAATTTTCTTTTGGTTTTCGGTCATTTCATTCTCTGCTTTCGCCAGCCATTTATGCAGGCTTTCGATATCAAATCGGGCTAAGTCTGAAATGTTTTTTCCACCAATCTTAAAGTGCAAAGATTCTTTTCGAAGTCTATCTCCCTTGCACTCCGAACACTCTACTTCGTTCATATAGCTTTCCGACCAGCGCTTTATGCTGCGACTTTTCGCCTCTTCATTTTGGCTTTGAATAAAGTTTACGACGCCTTCAAAGTTGAGACTGTATTTGCGGGTGATGCCAAGGGTTTTGTTTTCTACTTCAAAAACTTCATCCGCTCCGTAAAGCACTACATCTAAACCTTCCTTGGGTATGTCTTTTATGGGTGTATTAACGGAGAAACCATAGCGATCACCAATAATTTCTATCTGATTGAAAATCCAGCTTTGCTTATAATCTCCGAGTGGCTCTAAACCACCTTTCTTAATTGTTTTTCGATCGTCGGGGATCACCTTTTTAAGATCAATTTCATTCACTTGTCCCAAGCCATTACAGCGCGGGCAAGCCCCTTTCGGAGAATTGAAAGAGAAAGTATTTGGCTCCGGTTGCGGATATGCGATTCCTGTGGTGGGACACATTAAATTTTTACTGTAAAAGGCAGCCTTTTCTTGATCTTTTTCTAAAACCATGAGAATACCACTTCCTTGCGATAAGGCAATATCAATGGACTCTTCAATGCGTTTGGCATCTTTAATATCCACTTTCAACCGATCAATTACCACTTCAATATCGTGGGTTTTATAACGATCTAAGCGCATGCCAGCGCTAATATTTTGAATCTCGCCGTCTACGCGCACTTTTAAAAAACCTTGCTTGGCAATTTGGGTGAAGAGCTCCCGGTAATGCCCTTTGCGAGAGCGAACTAAAGGCGCGAGAATGCTAATGTTTTTTTCTTGATATTTCTCAATCAATAATTCTTTAATCTGCTCCCCCGTATAACTAATCATTTCTTCGCCCGTATTATAACTATAGGCGGTAGAAGCGCGGGCATAGAGTAAGCGGAGGAAATCGTAAATCTCGGTTACGGTTCCAACGGTAGAGCGCGGATTTTTACTAGTAGTTTTTTGCTCGATAGAAATCACGGGACTCAGTCCGTTAATTTTATCGACATCTGGTCGCTCCAAGTTTCCTAAAAACTGGCGAGCATAAGCTGAGAAAGTTTCTATATAGCGTCGCTGACCTTCAGCATAAATGGTGTCAAAGGCCAATGACGACTTTCCACTGCCACTTAAACCCGTAATTACCACCAGCTGGTCGCGCGGTATTGTTAAATCAAGGTTTTTAAGATTATGTACTCGTGCACCAAGCACTTCGATTTTTCCTGACTCCAAAAGCGAGAGATTGAAATTAAGGGCAAAAATACCGCCTTTTTAACCACTTACATAGCAATAAAGTTTCTCTTTTATCATTCACTTTAAACTGTGGATTACTTCTGGACAATTATTAGATTGGCATTAAAGGAGTCAATACCTTAGACGCCACTATACAATTACCTATGCGAGCCTTATTTATCCGGATCATTGCGGTCTATTTCGGAGTGTTAACATTTGCTCAAGGGCAGATGAACAGCGCAGTATTTATGCAGGAGAAGTCAGCCTGGGTGGACAGCCTAATGACAAGCATGACCTTAGACGAGAAAATAGGGCAACTTTTTATGGTGGCCGCTTATTCCAATAAAGGCGAAAGCCATCAAAATGAAATTCTTAATTTAATTAAGAATGAGAACCTAGGAGGCCTTATTTTCTTTCAAGGAACCGCCCAGCGCCAAGCAGAATTAACCAACTTTTATCAGCAAGCAGCCAAAGTGCCTTTAATGATTGCCATGGATGCCGAATGGGGTTTAGCCATGCGCCTCCCTGAAACTTTTAAATTTCCATGGCCCCTAACCGTTGGCGCCATTAGCGATGAAAAATGGGCTTACGAATACGGAAAAGCCATGGCTGTTCACTGCAAGCGATTGGGAGTACATATTAATTTTGCGCCGGCGGTAGATATTAACACCAATCCTTTAAACCCTATCATTGGTGCCCGCTCTTTTGGTGAAAACCCACAAAAAGTAACGGAAATGGCTACCGCTTTTATGAATGGCTTGCAGTCGGAACACGTTCTTGCTTGTGCTAAACATTTTCCTGGGCATGGTGATACC
>PZPB01000122.1 GCA_003045865.1 Bacteroidota bacterium
ACCGAAGTGCCTAAGCTCAACCCTGAAGAACGCGTTCTCTTCATTTTAAAAAGACTGGGCCTTAAGTGACAGGAATTCACAAAATCCTCAAAGATTTTTGGCACTACGATCAATTTAGGCCATTACAAGAAGATATTATCAACTCTGCCTTGCAAGGAAAAGATACCCTTGCTCTTCTGCCTACGGGCGGTGGTAAATCCATCTGCTTTCAAGTGCCCGCAATTGCCCTGGAAGGCACGGCATTGGTTATTTCGCCGCTTATTGCTTTAATGGCCGATCAGGTGCAAAACCTAAAAGAAAGAGGGATTAATGCCATAGCCTTAAACTCTAGCATTAGCGCTAGTGAACGTGAATTGGCTTTGCAAAATGCGGCCAATGGCTATTATAAATTCATTTACATTTCGCCTGAAAGTATTGATAATGAGAAGCTCCTTAACAGACTGCAGTACATTAATGTCAATTTTATTGTAGTTGATGAAGCGCACTGTATTAGTCAATGGGGCTATGATTTCAGGCCGGCCTATTTAAATATCGCTAAACTGAGGGAATTGAAGCCCAATTTAGCAGTAATCGCACTTACAGCAACTGCTACTCCCGAGGTAGTAGAAGATATTCAAGCTAAACTGGCCTTTGATAATGGAGCTGTTTTTCAAAAAAGCTTTCTGCGCCCCGAGCTCAGTTATAATGTCCGAAAAACTGAGAATAAAATGGAGGCTTGCCTCGAAATTCTCAATCGAATTCCAGGCAGTGCCATAATTTATCTTCGTAATCGCAAGGGCGTAGTTGAAGTTAGTAAATGGCTCGGTAGCATGGGCTACTCGGCCGATTATTACCATGCGGGACTAAAGGTAGATGAGCGGCAAAATCGCCAAAATGCTTGGGTAAAGAATGAATTGCGCATTATGGTTTGCACCAATGCTTTTGGAATGGGAATCGATAAGCCAGATGTTAGATTAGTGCTGCACCTAGACTTACCCGATTCATTAGAAGCTTATTTTCAGGAGGCTGGTCGCGCGGCCCGCGACGGACAAAAGGCCTACTCTATTGTTTTAGTGGGCCCTCACGATATTAAAAGTTTAAAAGCACGTTACCTCGACTCTTTTCCCGATCGGGAGTATTTACTGCGCGTTTATAAAGCCTTAATTAACTACTTACAAATTGCTGCAGGGTCCGAAGAAGGAAGCACTTTTGGTTTAGACTTAAATGATTTTTCTAATCAGTACCGTCTAAGTCCTTTTAAGCTTTACCACGCCCTGCGAATCTTAAATAAAGAAGGTGTATTGGAATTTAACGAACGTGCCTTTAGTCAATCGCGCATGATGATTAGAGCTGATCGCAGAACCCTTTACGACTATCAACTGCGCAATCCCAAAATGGATGACGTTATTAAACTACTAACTCGTTCTTATGGTGGCTTAGACGTGGAATACTTGCGAATCGATGAAAACCTTATTGCGCGCCGTCTCAATACCAGTGTTTATAAACTTAAAAGCTATTTGCGCGAATTAAATAATCACGGAATGATTAGCTATCAAGAAGAATCGGGTGAAGCAGGTTTGAGTTTATTACGCGAAAGGGCCAATAGCAAAGACCTTCTTCTAAGCGAAGAGAATATTGAATTCCGTAAAGCTGAATTGGCCAAGCGATTGGCCGCGGTGGAAGAGTTTATTAATAGCGATGACATCTGCCGTAGCAAAACCATTCTGGCTTATTTTGGCGAAAACCTTAGCGAAGATTGTGGCACTTGCGATGTTTGCCGAGCTAAAAAGCGCTCGCAAAAAGCTGGCAGCGTTGAAGATATTAAGAATAGGATTTTAAATTTAATCGCAAGCCATATTATGAGCTTACACGAATTTGAGACCGCTGTAAACAAGGATAGTCACTATCTAAATGCCCTTCGGATGCTTTTAGAAGAGGAAGTAGTTGGTCTTAAAAATGATAAACTCGTGAAGCTTTAGCCCTAGAGCTTTTACTATCTTTGAGGCCCAATCAATTAAATCCTCATGAAAAAACTTAGCCTACTTCTAGCTATTTTCATTTTTGGCAGCGCCCTTCAAGCTCAAATAAACCCCAGTAATGCTATTGCTGGTACTGCTGCAGATATTCAATATTTAGGCAAAGGTTATTTAAGCCCTTTCGCAGATGCACTTTCCTATTCTACTACAAATGGCTGGTACAATACCGCCAAGGTGCGCAAGACATTCCGTTTTGAAGTATCGCTGATTCCTTCAATAAGCATGGTGCCCAGTGAAATGAAAACCTTTACAATTGACGAGAATCGTTTGCAGCAGTTGGAATTGGTAAACCCTAATGATAATGTAACACCTACTGTATTTGGTTCTGAAAGCGCTGGTGTGGCTTTGCGTTATTCAAATCCCGCATTAGGCGGATTAGTTAGTTCTCAATTTAATATGCCGAGCGGCATTGGTATAGGTGTAATACCTATGGCTGGAATTCAAGCGGGCTTGGGTCTTCCCTTCGATTTTGAGTTAAAGGGACGTTTCTTACCCTCAAGCGGCGCCACTTTCATAGATGGGTCGAATGTGAGCCAGTGGGGTTTAGCCCTAAAACATGATTTGTTACGCTATCTGCCGAAAGGAAAATTACTCCCCTTCAGCTTTTCGGCCTTCGTAGCCTATTCTAGTTTAAGTTATAGCCAAGAATTAGAGCCTGGAAGCGGAAATGATAAGGAAGTAACCCTTGATGTTAATTCACTCGTTACCCGATTATTGGTTTCTAAGAAATTGCTTTTCCTTACTTTGTACGCAGGTGCAGGTTATAATATTAATAATGCTGATGTTAATTTACTCGGCACATATGAATATATCGACCCCACTAATATTCTAAACCCCGAGCAGCAGCTAAAAGATCCATTATCTTTCAGTAGTAATGAGAGTTCAGGGTTTGCGGGAAATGTTGGTATCAGAGTGAAGTTTTTACTGGTTGGTTTAGTTAGCGCAGATTACACCTTTGGTGACTTTAATGCCCTTACCCTAAACCTAGGCTTAAGCTGGGATTTATAAAAATAAAGACTTTTATGCGGATTATATTTATGGGCACTCCCGCCTTTGCTGTAGAGAGCCTAAAAGTTTTACATGCTAGTAAGCATGAAGTGGTTGCGGTTATTACTTCCGTAGATAAGCCCGCTGGCAGAGGACGGAAATTAAATCAATCTGAGGTAAAGCAGTTTGCTTTAGAAGCCGGACTACCTATTTTACAGCCCGCAAAGCTAAAAGATGAAGACTTCCTAAAAGAAATTATATCTTTAAGTGCGGATCTGTTTGTAGTGGTTGCTTTTCGAATGTTACCCGAAGTTTTATGGTCTTTACCAAAATTAGGGACTTTCAACTTGCACTCTTCCCTTTTACCCAATTACCGCGGTGCTGCTCCCATTAATTGGGCTATTGTAAACGGAGAGAAAAAAACGGGTGTAACTACTTTCTTTATAAATGAGAATATTGATACTGGGGAAATTCTCTTGCAAGCGGAAACCGACATTGCAGCCGATGAAGATGCTGGATCTCTGCACGACCGCTTAATGTTAATTGGAGCAGAGCTCGTTTTAAAAACCGCCAACGCTCTAGAAAAAGGTGAACTCAAGCCAAAAGCGCAAAGTGAAGTACACGATCGTAGGGAGGCTCCGAAAATCTTTAAAGATGATTTAAGGATTAATCTAAAGGATAGTACAGAACATATTTACAATCTTATTAGAGGAATGTCTCCTTTTCCCGGAGCATGGACTATGGCTCAGGCTAAAGGCGAAGAGAAAAGTTTAAAGATTTTTGCTAGCGAAATTTTAGAAGATATACCCTTATCTGAGGCAGGTAAAATTGAAATTTTGAATAAAAATCAAATCATTTTACACCTAAAAGATGGTGTATTAAACCTCAAAGCCTTGCAAATAGAGGGAAAGAGGCGCATGAATGCACAAGATTTCATAAATGGTCGCATTTTAGAAGAAGGCGCTAAAATTGTCTAAACCTTTGTTTTTAAACACTTTAACAACTTAGGTTATTAACAGAAGCTTTTAATTTTCAACAAATACACGCTTTTTTCGCCTGAAATGTTGGTGGATAGCGGCTTTCGGTTAAATTTGTTGGTGTTCGAGTTATTTGTCTAACCAAAAAAATTTTAAGAAATGAACAAAGCTGATCTAATTGATGCAATGGCAGAAGATGCAGGCATCTCAAAAGCAGCCGCAAAAAAAGCCTTAGATTCTTTTACTGATCGTGTATCTGCTACTTTAGCGAGTGGCGGTAGAGTTTCATTAGTAGGATTTGGTACATTCTCTACTTCTGAACGTTCAGCACGTGAAGGTCGTAACCCACAAACTGGAGCTACTATCCAGATTCCGGCAAAAACTGTAGCTAAGTTTAAAGCTGGCTCAGAGCTTAACGCTAAGCTCTAATTGTCTACAAAATAAGAAAAGGCCTCTTTAAGAGGTCTTTTTTTATGCCTTGATGGCTCGTATAAAGCGATAATTCCCATTTAAGTCTTTCAATAATTCACCTTTAAAACCTTCAGCAACTAAAGCTAGGGTTTGATTGGCTAAATATTGATTAATTTCAAAATACAAGCTTCCGCCTATTTTAAGGTTAGCCTGCGCCATTTTTACTACCGCGGAATAAAAAATAAGCGGGTTTTCCTCTTCCACAAAAAGCGCTAAATCGGGCTCATGCTGTAGTACCCTCTCCTCCATTTCCATTTTTTGAGAAGGCGGTATATAAGGTGGGTTGCTAATAATTAAATCATATTGCTGATTTTCTTTAAGCTGATCGTCTAGAATACTTTTCTGTTGAAAATATACTTCCAAATGATTCAGCTTGGCATTTTTTTGAGCTAAATCTAAAGCACCTTCCGAAATATCCCAAGCTTCCACCCTCGCTTCAGGGAAAATTTTGGCCATTGACAAAGCCATGCAGCCACTACCCGTCCCAAAGTCAATAATTCGTGCGGGTTTATCATCTTGCAAGTGATAGTCATCGGCAATTAGAGCCATCAACTCTTCGGTTTCATCGCGCGGAATCAAAACGTTTTCGTCAACCAAAAGCTTAAGGCCAAAAAAATTAACCTTACCAATGATGTATTGTAAAGGTTTGTTTTGCGCTAATAGACTAAGATCAGTTTTTAGTCTTAATTCACCGTCGGGGTCTATGGTAATATCTCCCATCTTAATAAGATCTAAACGACTTAGTGAAAGCCTCTCTTCGATTAAAATAGCTAGGAGTTGATTAATCTCATTAGAGCTAAATTTCAACTTCAACTCACTATTTGCAAGTTTCTTAAAATCAGATATTTTCATATAAAAAAAAGCCCCGCTAATGCAGGGCTAATTAATGTATTTATCAAAAGCGATTAAGCTAATACTTCTTTCATTTTAGAACCTAAATCAGCAGGAGAATCTACTACGTGAATTCCACATTCACGCATAATAGCTTTCTTAGCTTGAGCAGTATCTTCACTACCACCAACAATGGCACCAGCATGACCCATTGTACGTCCTACAGGAGCAGTTTCACCTGCAATAAAACCAACTACTGGTTTGGTGCCAAATTCTTTGATCCATTTAGCCGCATTAGCTTCCATTTGTCCACCAATTTCACCAATCATAACGATACCATCTGTTTCAGGGTCATTCATTAATAGTTCAACGGCTTCTTTCATGGAAGTACCAATAATGGGATCGCCACCAATACCGATTGCCGTACTTTGACCCATTCCTGCTTTGGTAATTTGATCAACGGCTTCGTAAGTGAGCGTACCTGATTTAGAAACGATACCAATACGACCAGGGGTGAAGATAAATGCTGGCATGATGCCAACCTTAGCACCATCAGGAGTCATAACTCCAGGGCAGTTAGGACCAATTAAACGAGAATCTTTGTCGCTTAAATATTCCTTCACTTTAATCATATCGTTTACAGGAATTCCTTCCGTAATGGCCACGATAACTTTAATACCGGCTTCACCAGCTTCCATAATTGCATCTGCAGCAAAAGCGGGCGGTACAAAAATAATGGAAACGTCTGCTCCAGTTTCTTTTACAGCATCGGATACGGTGTTAAATACCGGGCGGTCTAAGTGTTTTTGGCCACCTTTTCCAGGCGTTACACCACCAACAACATTGGTTCCGGCTTCAATCATTTGTCCGGCATGGAAAGTACCTTCACTTCCTGTAAAACCCTGAACTATAACCTTTGAATCTTTATTTACTAGTACGCTCATTACTGCGAATTATTTTGGCAATTAATTAACAGTGCGAAAATAATAGATAATGGGCAGCATTCGCACATAAATGCTAATAATTTCAATTTTGGACTGTGATTTACCACGAATGCTTTTCATGTGTCAAGCCTGATGAAAAATATAGTGTCTTAATCCTTCAGAGCTACCTCTGCTTATTTAGCAAAAAGTTTTGCGAAGGGCTGCGCCTGCCAATTACCAAAATACTCTAAGACCTGAAAACGGACAAACATTTCCTCTTTGTACCAATCTTTTTCGCGGGTTTTCTTCACTACTTCACGATGTTCCTTTTGCTGATAAGCGAAATCTTGCATTGCCTCCTTTTTATTCCAAATGCTAAAGGTAGCTTGTTCAATTAAGGGCCACTCGCCTATGCCTTTGGCAAAAAGTAGTGATTTTTGTTGAGTAATATGCTTGGACACTGCGGGTACATTAAACCAAAAGGAGAGCATTTTTCTTGGTCTAATTGAGGCACGTGTAATTACTGCTATAAAATCGCTTTCGCTAGATGCGTTTTTATTTACTTGAAAAGGTTGTAAACCATTCCATGATCCCTTGTATTGGATAGCTTGCAGCAGAATGTGCATTTGTCTTTCACTTTTCGCAAGGTTTAGGTGATGATTGCTATTACTTTCTAGAAAGCTATCAAATGCTGCTCTATTTTTCCAAACCATTAACTGTGCATAAACCTGCCAGTCGGGCCAAATACTAAAACCCTCTGCCGCGCCACTTCCTAGCTGTTTGTGATACTTTAAACCTGGGGTGCTTGACAGCGCTGCATTAGCTAAACGCATTTGCTTAAATGCCCACCACTGTTCACTCCTTTTCGAATATTTGTAAAAACTTATACTGGTAATTTCCAAAGTCTTTTTTTTGCAAAATAACCGCCTCGGCCTGGCTTTGTTCCACTCAATTTAAAATGGTTAAAATGTGTTGCCAATATACACCCTGCAA
>PZPB01000123.1 GCA_003045865.1 Bacteroidota bacterium
TACAACTAGTGGGGCACCTCTTTTTGTGCTTTCGCAAGATGCGCTCGAACATTCATTCGATACTTCACCGAAAAGTTTGGCGGCTTTAAAAAAGCATTATCAGCTAGTGCGCCAAGAGGGTGATATTCTCAATTTATTACAGGCGAACTAATTAAAACATCGGTTTTCAGTTAAGACGCATCCTGAATTCCCATGTTATTAATATCTTGAGGGCATTATTAGTGGCTATATTTAAATTATGCGGAAAATTTTTCTTTTCACCTTGCTGGCTTTTGGCGCAAATGCTCAGCCTAATTACCCATCTTACGACAGTATTCTCAATCATTATTATACTCAATATCTCTTACCCGTAACGGATGGCCAACCCATCACCGAGCGTTTTGTAAAAGACGCTGATGGATGGAAATGGCAGCTCTACGATTATCAGAAGGAGACAATTACTAAGGAAGCACCCTTTTGGGATGCTAAGTCGGGTACATTTCTAAGTTTAGATACCCGTCTGCTTGAAGAGAATCGTGGCGAAAGATACGTGGAAAGTCAAAGCCGGGCTATGCTTAATAGAACCCCCGAAAACTATTTTGACTTGCAGCCTTATTATGGTTATTCAGGCTGGTATAAGGATGTTGTCGATTATTTGGAAGGAAAAAAGGACTTGAGCGATGATCAGCTTTATGCGCTAGCGAGAGCATATTCGGCTTATGCTGATGATCTGATTGAACCTCGTTCTACTTACAGTGATATTTCGGTAGACTTTAAGCTGAGTATCGGTGATGCGATGGATAGTGATCAGGAAAGGAAATACAACCTGCTCAGAGAAGAGGCGATCAGTCTATTTGAGAAACTACAGGAGCAAAACCCACAATACGAAACCGTATTAGGGGAGATTAGATTAAAAGCTTCGCATGAATACGTAGTTTACTACCTAGACATCCTAAAATATCAACCGCAAAGAGAAGCCAGCCTGGCCTTGAGGAGAAACCTATACAATGGGGCGACCTTGGCTAGGGCTAGCAATATGCTAAAGTCTTGTCCACCTAATGCTATTCTCTTCACGCATGGTGATAATGATACCTATCCCCTTTATTATGCGCAGCAAAAGCTCAATCTGCGCCCAGACGTGAGTGTGATTAATATTTCACTATTGAATTTAGTGGCTTATGCAGATCTGTTCCGGAAAGATAAGGTGCATCAAACATCCATCGACTGGAGCTTGACTAATAATTTCCTCAGCGATAAAAGACATGCCGTCTCGTTTTTGCAAATTCCTGATGAGGGGCCGAGGCTAGACAGCCTGGTATTTGGTGAATTATTGGATCAATACAAAAATGATCCGGAGTACTATGAAATTCCTGGCGGTAGTTATCTACGTCATTTGTCCCCCAATGTATTCATAGATTACCAGGGGACAGCGATAGAACTAAATCAATTGTTTCAGATAAGTAAACCGCAGCTATTGATTTATAGTCTTATTACAAAAACAGATCGTCCCTTATGCTTTGGTGTAAACGCCGGGATTGACGCGTTTTTTGGTCTACAAGATTATCTAGTACAGCAGGGCGATATTTACCTTCTTCAATCCGAAAAGTCCTCAGATTACTCTAGAATTGGCAAACTAGACCTTGATAAAACGGCAGATCTAATAATAAATGAATTTGGCTTCCCTGCAAAGGGGCAGGACCTTCCTTCTTATGATAGGCTTGCTCATAATTACCGAAATTTGGCAAGTCAGTTATACAATTACTCAGACTTAAGCACGGCTCAAGAGGAGAAAAGATTAGCGGCCTTAGAGAAAGTTTACGATGCTTTCCCATCGGAAGTCTATCCACACAAATCCATGGTTTCCCTTTATTTCGCACTTTGTCTTTTAAATGAGGAAAAAACAGCGCAAGCAGAATTGATTATATCGGAATTAGAGGCATATGCTAGGGAAGTGCAAGCTAATCCAGCTGCTAGTGATATTGATCAGTACCAAGCGGAGCAAATACTAAATCAGGTTGAACGCATAAGGGCATTTATGGAAGACTGAAACACTTCTCAGCGAAGAAATTGGGGTAGCTTGCTCTTGATTTTTCCTCCCTCGATGCTTTATGGTGTAAATTAACGGATTAGTATTTTTTCACTCACGGTAGATGCGCATCCTCGATCTATTTCGATTCCTTAAATTTCCCTTTTCAAAAAATTTTAGCATCGGTGGAGAGACTAGAAATTAAAAAGGGGCAAATTTTACAACGTAAAGGGGATACAAACACCAAGGTTTATCAAGTGGAGTCGGGGCTTTTGCGGAGTTATTCTATCGATGAAAAAGGCAAGGAGCACATTTTCATGTTTGCCCCAGAAGATTGGTTAATGGCCGATAATGTTCCTGCCGATCTTCCCGCCGATTTGTTTATCGATGCCTTAGAAGATACCGTGGTTATTACAGGAGCAAAAGATTTTGATAAAGGTCACGATACGGTTAAGCTTATTAAACGCATCGGAGCGTTACAGAAACGGGTAATCATGCTCATGAGCGCATCTGCCGCCGAGCGTTACGAGCATTTTTTAAAGACCTATCCTCAAATTACCCAGCGCGTACCGCAACGAATGATTGCTTCCTACCTGGGGATTACGCCTGAAACCCTTAGTCGGGTTCGAAAGGCCTAGCGGGTTTATTTCTTGACCTATATCAATGCATAGCTTTTCAGGCAGCTTCATCTTTGCCGAAACAAATCAAAACATTGGAAATTATGAATACCGCATTGTGGGTCGTGCAAGTAGTACTGGCTATTTTTATGTTAATGCCCGGTTCTTTAAAATTAATGAACAGCATCGATGAGCTTATTGCTAAAGGTAAAGGCCGCATGGATTGGGCCGAAGATATTTCTGCCACCAATATGAAGATTATTGGCCTGCTTGAAGTTTTAGCCGCCATCGGTTTAATTCTTCCCATGGCCATTGGCTTTTATCCCATCTTGACTCCCTTAGCGGCAGTAGGAGTAATCTTAACCATGATCGGCGCCATTAGTCTCCATCTTAAAAGAGGCGATGAACCAAAATCGTGGATGATTAATGTGGTAATTATTGTACTCGCTGCATTTGTCGCTTATGGCCGTTATTTCTTATAAATCTGGCCTATAATTTTAAGCTAAACTCAGGTTGTAATTGAATGGAAATAAAAAAAGGTCCACAAAGATTAAAACCATTGTGGACCTTTTTATTTTTTAAGATAAGTTTCCCTAAGCAAAAGTCCACGCTACAAAGCGACTAGTTTTTTGGCCTTGCTTCATTTCTATCACTTTAAAGTCGGTCGGTTTTACCTTTTTAATGGCTTTAGAAATTCCGTAGATATTATCTTTTTTGGCAACTAGACTGGTAAACCAACGGATTTGACGGCCGTGGAATTTACTTTCAAAAGCTAGTTTTTCAATAAAGGCCTTTTCACCGCCTGGGTACCATAACTCATTGGCTTCTCCGCCAAAATTGCGGTCTTCCGTTCCTTCTAGCGCAAGGTTTTTCACCTTTCGGAAGTTGTTCTTATGGGCTTCCTCGGCATTTTTATAGAAGGGTGGGTTGCAGATTAACAGGTCGAAATTTTCCTCTTTGTTAATAATGCCTAATAAGGTCTTGCCTGGGTTTTTCTGCAAACGCAGTCCAATTTTCCCGAGGCTTTCGTTTTTGTCAATTAAGCTTTGAGCATGCTTCAGGGCTTCTACATCTACATCAGTGCCCACACATTGCCAGTTAAAATGGGCTTGCGCCAAGATGGGGTAGATTAAATTCGCCCCAGTTCCAATGTCCAGTACTTTCGCATTCTTTTTGCCGATCAAATCAGCGGCGTGTAAAAGATAATCTAGACGACTAGGAATAGGTGGGCAGAGTTTTTTAGCGGGTAAGTCCCAGTCAACATTATAATGACTTTTCAGTAAAGCCTGGTTTAATAATTTAACCGCTTTATTATCGGAAAACTTAATGGTATCGCGTTCAAACTCATTGCGAAAAACATGCTCCTTTAAGGCAGGAACCAATTTTGTAAGCTTGGGAAAATCGTAGTCTTCGCTGAAAATATTTTTTGGATGCAAGGCAAGCGCGCTTTAAAATGAATATCCTGCAAAGGAACGGCTTATTTTCGGGGTCTAACTTATCTCCAATTTCATTTTCTTAATACGATCCTCTAAACTTTCATTACTCATCCGCTGCCGCAAGCGGTCTACCAATATGGGAAAGCAAAAAGGAGAGGGTTTTTTAATTTCCACAATTACCGTTTCTTGCTTCTCAATGCGTTCCAAGGCTTGACGTAAACGGCCTTCTTCTAGCTGAAATTCCATTGCTTCTTCATAAGCTTGGAGCAAGAGGGTATTGTCGGGTTCGTAGTCGCTAAAAACATTAAAAATAAGCTGCGAGCTACTTTGTAAATGCCGATCTTTTACCGGTGCCCCAGGATAGCCTTTAAAGATCAAGCCCGATATGCTGGCAATATCGCGGAAACGTCTTTTAGCTAGTTCTATGGCATTAACCGATTGGAGGATATCATGTCTTAAATCGCGGGTATTTAAAATATCCGAATCCAAAGCTTCTTCAATGGGAATGGGCTGATCGGAGAGAAGCTCGAAGCCATAGTCGTTCATAGCAATGGAAAGACTTATCTTTTTAAATAGGGAAAGCCGATAAGCTAAAAGTGCGCCCATGCCTTCGTGCACCGCTCTACCTTCGAAGGGATAGAAGAATAAATGATGTCCTTCTTTACTCTCCATCTTTTCAATTAAAAACTGATGGCGTAAGGGTACAAGGGAACGTTCTTTTTGTACTTCCCACAAGGGGGCAATTAGCTTCAACTCGGGATCCTTACTTTGGGGATTGAAGCTTTCTTCAATTTTTAGACGCAGTACTTGTCCCATTTCGGCCGAAAGCGGCATGCGCCCTCCTTGCCAGCTGGGAACCAAGCCATTTTTACGCTTGCTTAAACGTACCGAGGCTTCCATGCCTTTAATGCGAATCAACTCTAAGTTGCGACCGGCAAACCAGAAGACATCGCCCGGTTTTAGTTTGCTAATAAAATACTCTTCTATGCTACCTAAGTTGGCGCCGCGCTCTAACTTCACCCGCACCGAGGAATCGCCTACAATAGTGCCAATACTCATGCGGTGCCGCATGGCAATACGCCTTTGAATTACGCGGTGTAAGCCATCTTCCACCACTACTTTGTGGTATTCATCATAGCCAGCTAGGCTGTTTCCGCCTTTGCAGATAAAATCCAAACACCACTGCCATTCTTCCGCGCTAATGCTTTGAAAGGAAAAGGTTCCGCGTACTTCCGCGAGAATTTCTTCGGCTTTAAATCCTAGGCCCACCGCGAGGGTCACTAAATACTGTACCAACACATCAAAAGAGCGGAAGTAGGGCACGCGTTCTTCTACCATTTCGTCTTCCACCGCCTGGCGTAAAGCGGCAGCTTCAACCAATTCTAAGCTGTGGGTGGGCACCATGTAAATACGACTGCTCGCGCCTGGTTGGTGACCGCTGCGGCCGGCGCGTTGTATAAAACGGGCAACCCCTTTCGGAGATCCGATTTGAATAATGGTATCCACGGGACGAAAGTCAACGCCTAAGTCTAAACTACTGGTGCAAACCACCACTTTTAGTAGTCCCGTATAAAGGGCATCTTCTACCCAAAAGCGTAAATCGCGACTAATGCTGCCGTGGTGCATAGCGATGAGGCCCGCGAAATGCGGAGCAACATCGAGGATTCGTTGGTACCAAATCTCCGCCTGCGAGCGGGTATTGGTAAAGATGAGGGTGCTTTCGCTTTCTTCCAAAAGGGGAATTACTTTTTCCAGCATTTTTATGCCGAGGTGTCCCGCCCAGGGAAGTACATCGATATCATCGGGGAGAACCGATAAAACTTCAATATTTTTCTTCTGCCCCGAGCGAATTAAAGCCTTTTGGTCGTCGGGAAAATTAGGACCGAGTAATACGTCCATGCCTTCCACTAGGTTGCCGATGGTGGCGGAGATTCCCCAAGTGCGTAATTGGGGATGCATCCCGCGTAAGCGAGAAAGGGCTAACTCTAATTGCACGGCCCGTTTAGAACCTAAAAGTTCATGCCACTCATCTGCCACGAGCGTATGTATATTTTTAAAAATGCGCCCACCATCTTTCGATGCCAGCAAAAGGTGCAGACTTTCGGGGGTGGTAATTAAGAGGTTGGGCATGGCCTTGCTTTGCTTGGCTCTTTGGGCCGCGCTAGTATCGCCTGTGCGGGTTTCTACCGTAAAATCGAGCTGCATGGCTACAATGGCTTTTTCGGCCGATTGCTGAATTTCTTTGGCTAGGGCACGTATGGGAGTGATCCAAATGGCCTGTAATCCCCGCGGTTTGGGCGATTCCAACAAAATGGGAATAAGCAGGCTATAGGTCTTGCCACTGCCGGTAGGCGCATTGACCAATCCCGATTTCCCAGCGCGAAAAGCTTCCCAAGCTGCTTCCTGAAAAGAGGCCGGCTCCCACTGCATGCTGCGGAACCATTTTTTTGCTCGTAATAAACTGATATTTTTTTTGGGGCTAGGCACGCTTTATTTCTTAATGCTAAGGTAAAGGAATGGCTGGGTGAATTGTTTAGGGATTTGAGTGGGATTGGTTTTTTGATTGCTGTTAAAGGTAATTAGATCCTGAAACGAGTTCATGATAACCCTGCCGAATGAATAGCCGACAATAAATAATGCCTTAAACGCGAACCACCACCTCACCGTCATTCCGAGTTCATTTCGGAATCTCTTTCCTTAAAAAACGGAGTGAGAAGAGCTTAAACGGAGTGCATCTGTGACCATCTGCGTTGATCTGTCTCATCTGGGTAGTAGCCTGCTGTCAAAAAATATTGGTTCCTGAAACATTACCACTGTAGACTCGTTTTAGCACTCCTTATTTTAATGATGTGATGAATTAAAAATAATTACTCGGAACTATTTATTTAAAAATGACTGTACGCTATCCCAATAAATTGTATATTTATTATTGAGTATCAACAACATAACTATGCGATTATTAGAGTTTTCAAAACAATTTGGTGGTGAAGAAGCCTGCAAACAATATTTTAAAGAGTTTAGAGAGAAACAAGGCTTAAAGTG
>PZPB01000025.1 GCA_003045865.1 Bacteroidota bacterium
CTTCCCCCTAACCGCAAAGCCACTGATTTTAATGCTTTAAATCAAGATCAGATTAAAAAAGCAGCTGTTTTAGTATTAATAGAAAATAATAACAACCAGCCACAGGTGGTCCTAATCCTTCGTACTACTTATAAGGGAACTCATAGTGGTCAAGTTAGTTTCCCCGGCGGAAAACGTGAAAAAGAGGATGTAGATTTCTTAGACACGGCCTTGAGGGAATCTGAAGAAGAAATTGGCATCAGCCGCAATGATTTACAAGTTTTAGGGGCTTTAAGCCCCATTTATATTCCACCCAGTAATTTTTTAGTTTATCCATTTGTTGCAATAAGTCATAAGGTATTGGATAAGGTGCCGGAAGAAAAAGAAGTAGCAGGAATCTATACTCTTGCTTTAGATCAGCTATTTGCCTCTGATACTCTTCGCGAAACCGAAATTTCTTCTGGTTCTGGGATAAAAGTAAAAGTCCCCGCTTTTCATATTTCCGATCTAAAAATTTGGGGAGCAACAGCGATGATGTTGTGCGAGCTAAAATATATCCTAAAAAAATAAGCCGATTTAGACTTTAAACTCTTGGTAAATGCGGGTCTATCTGGAAATTCCTCAAAACCAAAGAAGCTCGCTACTAATAAGTTAGACAAGTGAAAACGCCATTTAAAAAGAGCTTTGCTATTGCGCTTTTCCTTAAAATCCACACCCGGATACTCTAATTTAAGGTTATACTGCAATGAATAGCACTTCGTAGAAATTTTCCAAAGCTTATATTTGCGCCGAAGGAACTAGAAAATGAAGCTAAAATTTAAAGACTCTTTTGGTAATTCGCTGCTGTTGAAACGTTTGCTAATATTCGTTTTCGGGAGTATCGCTTATTATCGTTTTAATATTGCCAACAAAACGAAGATTTCAGGTAGTCATGTATTAAAAGGACTTCGCAAGCAAAATGTTCTTTTTGTTAGCAATCACCAAACCTATTTTGCTGATGTTACGGGCCTTTACCAAGTTTTTTGCTGTGCCAAATGGGGTATTTACGATCGCATCAATTTTCCATTCTTTGTTTTAAACCCTAAGCTCAATATCTTTTTTATTGCGGCTTTAGAAACCATGTCTGCCGGCTTATTGCCCAAGCTTTTCGCTAATGTTGGAAGCGTATCTATAAAACGAACTTGGCGTTCTGCTGGTAAAAATGTCGACCGAGGAGTCGATCCTCGCGATATCCAAAAAATATTTACTGCTTTAGAAAATGGCTGGGTAATAACTTTCCCGCAAGGAACCACTACTCCCTTTGTGAATGGCAGAAAAGGGACAGCTCACATAATTAAAGAAACCAAACCGATTGTTATTCCTGTGGTGGTTGATGGTTTTCGCCGTGCCTTCGATAAAAAGGGCTTACTCTTAAAAAAGAAAGGGGTTAACCTTAGCATTCGTTTTAAGGATCCCTTAGAAATAGACTTCGATAAAGACTCGTCCGAAATTCTAGACCAAATTATGGATAGTATTGAGCAGAGTGAGGATTACAATACCATGAAAAAGATTGATGAAGTTAGCGAATTATCCAACGCTTAGATTGATTTTTACGTTTTACTAATATAATTTCGACCATAATTTAAAACCATATGCGCCAATCACTTTTAGCCATTTGCTGCGGCCTTTTTTTACTAAGCAGCTGCCAAGAAAAAGATCTATTGGTAGATAATCCTCCACCACCAACAGATAACCTTTTATGGAGCTTTATACCCTTTTATGGCGAAGAGGGTTTGGACTATGATTCCATTTATAAAAATGATTTAGGAATCAGCTTTATGATCGATTCAGTTTCGCTTTTAATTACCGACGTTAATTTTTACGACGAAAACCTTAAGCAAATTATTGATACTGCTCCTAATTTCATCTATCTAACTCGTGGTAATAGCGAAAAGCTAAATGGCTTATTACCAGCTGGTGGTTATTATGGTAGCTATAATATCTTTTTGGGCGCCGACTCTCTCAATGCTTTAAGCTATCGTCAGGAAGTCCAAAAAATTGCTCCCTCCATGGTTAGAGAAGATATTTTTGGCTTAGACTTTTTTAAGATAAAAGGTAGAATTTTCGATCCTTCAAAACTACCTGATACAGTTTTAATTCCAGTAGAATATACACTGGGAACCTATCTTTTAACCGACACGATGAATACTGACCTTAGAAGTTTTAGTATCGATAATAGTCAGCAAATTACCATTGTTCTACTCGCTGATTTAAAACCGGTTTTATCCAGTCTCAATTTCAATTTAATCCAAGATATCTATAGCGACCCTACTGACTTACAAGATTTTACTCTTGCGCAACAGCTAAAAGACAGTCTGGCTATTGGTATTTTTTAACCCACCAATATGAAAACCTTAAAAATCTCTGCCCTAATCGTTCTTAGTCTAATTCTGGGTACTGCTTGTGAAAAAGACAATAATGAAGAATCTGTCCAAGGTATTTTAAGGTTTAGAACAGAAATGACCTCTGGACTGCAAAGTCAGAAGTTCAATATCGGGGATACCATTCAAATAGGAAACTATGATTTCAACTTAAAGAAATTTAAGTTGTATTTGTCTAATATCCGCCTGATGAGGAACGATAGTACTTTTCTAGAGATTAAGGATATTCTTTTGGCCGATGTGGGTGATGATATTACGGGGCAGTTTAGTGTAAATTTAGATCCGGATGAATTTACAGGTCTTTATTTAGGCTATGGCCTAGATACCGCTCAAAATAATTCGATTCCTGAAAGTTTTGAAAGAGACCATCCCCTCTCCTCCTTTAATCAGATGTATTGGACGATGTTAAAATATCGCTTTGCGATTTTAGAAGGACGTTCGAATTTAGTCGATTCTTTGGGTACTAATAGTGATAAACTTAATGCTTATCATCCTGGTACCGACGTTTTATACCGCACCAAAAGCTTTCCGCTTAATTTAAAAATTGAAGAAGATGGTTCAAAAACCATAGTGCTCAATTTCGATTTGGAAAAACTGTTTGTGGGAAACGATACTATTGACCTTATGACGGAACCCCAAACTCATTCGGAGCAAGTTGATTTTCATATTGCCACTAAATTTATGGACAATTTGAAAGATTGTGCAGAAATTTCTCTGCTCTAGTTCTTAGTATGCCGTAGCTTTGTTCTACAAAATATCATCCATGAAAATACATCTTATTGCCATCGGAGGCAGCGCGATGCACAATTTAGCTATCGCCCTTCACCAACAGGGACATGCAGTAAGTGGAAGTGACGACGAAATTTTTGAACCTTCAAAAAGTCGATTGGCTAAATATGGACTTTTACCCAACCAAATGGGATGGGATGAGAAAAATATCTCTGATAGTCTTGAACTAGTTATTTTGGGTATGCACGCCCGTACTGATAATATTGAGTTAAAAAAAGCCCAAGAATTGGGACTAAAAGTTCTCTCTTACCCCGAGTATTTATACGAAAACAGTAAAGATAAAACCCGCGTAGTAATTGCTGGTAGCCATGGGAAAACTAGTATTACCGCGATGGTTTTACATAGTCTCCACTTTCACAATCGTGATTGTGATTATATGGTGGGCGCACAGTTAGAAGGCTTTGAAACCATGGTAAGGCTTACTAATCATAATGAATTTATTCTTTTAGAAGGGGATGAATACCTCTCCTCGCCTCTCGATCCGCGACCTAAATTTATTCATTATAAACCCAATATCGCACTCTTGTCTGGCATTGCCTGGGATCATGTAAATGTTTTCCCCGACTATGAGGATTATAAAAAACAATTCGATCAATTATTAGATTGCATAGAACCGGGTGGAGTGATCATTTATAATGAGGACGATCCGGAAGTATTAGATGTTATTCATCGCACTAAAAATGAGGTGAAAAAATTCCCTTATAGCCTTCCTACCTATCGAGTAGAAGATCAACATTTCATTCTCGACACCTTTGAGGGAGATTTAGAATTAAAAGTATTTGGCGCTCATAACATGAGTAATCTGGAGGGTGCACGTTGGATCTGCAACCAAATGGGCCTTAATGATGAAGAATTTTATGAGGCAATTGAAGAATTTGAAGGTGCTTCTAAGCGTCTCGAAAAAATGGATGTTGCGGTAAATTATGATATTTACCGTGATTTCGCCCACGCCCCATCTAAAGTTAGAGCGAGCGTTTCGGGTACTAAGGAAACCTATGGCGACAAAAAGTTAGTTGCTGTTTTTGAGCTTCATACTTTCAGCAGTCTTAGTATTAATTTTATTAGTCAGTATAAGTCCAGCTTAGATAAGGCCGATAGCGCCATTGTGTACTATAACCCGAAAGTACTAGAGCATAAAAAGTTAGCTCCTCTTGATGCTATTTCGGTGAAGGAAGCTTTTGGCAATCCAAACATAGAGGTCATTACTGACCGCGAAGAGTTGATTAATACCATCAAAAATAGAGGTGCTTCTGCAGATGTGTTATTACTGATGAGCTCCGGTAATTTCGATGCCATTAACTGGACAGAAGAACTAATTAAGGGATAAAAAAATGCTAATTTTGACGACTAGATGGCCTTAAATAAAAAACTACTTCTTAGTCCCCGCAATGTCGATATCACCTTGCATCGCTTAGCCATGCAGCTAATAGAGAATCACGGTGATTTTAAAGATACTGTGCTTATTGGACTTCAGCCGAGAGGCAGCGCAGTACTGACCAAATTATTGGAAATCTTAAACAATAAAGAGTCTGGAAAAATAGCGAGTGGAACCTTAGATATCACCTTTTTTAGAGATGACTTTAGAAGAAGGGATACGCCACTGCAGCCCAGCAAAACAAAAATTGATGTTTTATTAGAAGGTAAAAAAGTTGTTTTCATTGACGATGTGCTTTTTACCGGGAGAAGTGTGCGCTCTGCAATGGATGCTGTACAATCTTTTGGACGTCCCGCCGAGGTCGAATTATTAGTTTTAATCGACCGCAGGTTTAGTCGTGAGTTACCTATACAACCCGATTATTCTGGTCAACATGTAGATAGCCTTATTGGCGATAAAGTATTAGTAGAATGGCAACATTTAGGTGCCTTAGAAGACGCTGTATATTTAGAAACTGGAGATAATGAGTGAGTTAAGCACTAAGCACTTATTAGGTATAAAATACCTTGTAAAATCTGATATCGAATTAATATTCGAAACAGCTAACCAGTTTAAAGAGGTGATTAACCGTCCTATTAAAAAGGTGCCGTCTATGCGGGATCTTACTGTTGCTAACTTATTTTTTGAAAACAGTACTCGCACCCGGCTTTCCTTTGAGTTAGCCGAGAAGAGGTTATCAGCAGATGTAGTTAATTTCTCTGCTAGCAGTTCTTCGGTATCAAAAGGAGAAACCCTAATTGATACCGTTAATAATATTTTAGCTATGAAAGTGGATATGGTGGTAATGCGCCATCCCAAACCTGGAGCAGCCTACTTTCTCAGTCAAAATGTAGATAGTATTATTGTCAATGCTGGTGATGGTGCGCATGAGCATCCCACCCAAGCTTTATTGGATGCTTTCTCTATTAAAGAACGATTAGGCAGTTTAGAAGGTAAAAAAATTGCCATTGTTGGCGATATTCTTCATTCTCGAGTAGCCTTGTCTAATATTCTATGCTTGCAGAAAATGGGAGCGGAAGTACGAGTATGTGGACCTGCTACGCTTCTACCGAAACATATCGAAAGTTTAGGTATTACAAAAAGTACAAATTTGTTGGAAACGCTTGAATGGTGCGATGTCGCCAATATGTTGAGAGTGCAGCACGAACGCCAAAATTTAAAGTTCTTTCCTAGTATTCGCGAATACAGCCAAATGTTTGGCATCGATAAAAAAACCCTTGAAGGTTTATCTAAAAAGATCATAATAATGCACCCTGGTCCTATCAATCGTGGTGTTGAAATTAGCACGGATGTAGCTGATAGTAATCAAAGTATTATTCTCGACCAAGTAGAAAATGGGGTGGCCATTCGTATGGCCGTACTTTATTTGTTGGCTTCAAAAAAGGAGATAAACTTCTCTAAATAATGGAGCATTTTAGCCTCAATATATTAGGGGCAAGTTCTGCCATTCCTTTAGCAAACCGCAGTCCAACGGCGCAGTTTCTGAGCATGGCAGATCATTACTTTCTCATCGATTGTGGTGAAGGCACACAGGTAAAACTTCGTCAGCATAACATTGGTTTATCGCGCATCGAGCACATTTTAATTAGTCATTTGCACGGCGATCATTTTTATGGATTGGTTCCACTTTTAAGCAGTTTAAGTTTATTAGAAAGGCAAAAGCCTATTCACATTTACGGCCCAGCTGCTTTAGAAGAAGGGATTAACCAGATTATGGCTTTATCAAATTCACGCCTAAATTTTCCATTACACTTTCATCCAACTGATCCCAATAAAAAAGCTTTAATTTTTGAAAGTGAGAGAATTGAAGTTTTCAGTTTCCCCCTTAGTCACAGCATAGAGTGCACGGGCTTTTACTTTAAAGAAAAACTTGGTCCTCGCAAAATAATTAAGTCGGCCATTGAAGGTTTAAACCTGAGCGTACCTGAATTACGCGCATTGAAGCAAGGCAAAGATTTGAAAGGGGCGAATGGCGAAGTTTTACTCAATGAAAAATTTACGCTTCCTCCTTTAGAACCATTCTCTTATGCCTTTTGCAGTGATACGCAATTAATTAAGCATCTCCATCGCTATTTTCAAAATACCGACCTTTTATATCATGAGGCGACTTTTACGGAAGAGTTTCGCCATCTGGCAACAAGAACAAAGCATAGCACTACCAAAGATGCTGCGCATAGTGCTAATATAACTGCGACTAAAAACCTTTTAATTGGCCATTTCTCCGTTCGGTATAAAAACTTTAAGCAGCTTTTAAAAGAAGCGCAAGAAGACTTTGAAGCCACCTATATTGCCAATGAAGGTTGTGTTTATACTATGAAACGCAAGAGTCGCAATTTGGAATTTAGCCGATTGGTTACGGTTCCAAAGGAGGAGTAGTTTCAGGCTTTGGCTCTTCCTCTTTACGTGCTTTGGCGAGAACTAATTGCCAAATTTCCCGATAGCTATCGAAATCCGTTCTAAAAGACATTCCTACTCCTTGCTGGTAAAGCTGCTGTTGACCAATATTTAAATTAAAACCATTATCCACTGATCGGTTAAACGCTTTTGCCCTTATACGCCCATCTGCCGTAAGGCTGTAAAGTACTTCAAAATCGCCAGCGATATTGCTGTTGTTTTCATTTAAAGGAACTTCTACCGAACTGTTTATCGTAAGGCGTTCATTAAAGAAATTCTTAGAAAGACCCACTTCAAATTCCTCATTACTTAAACCCCCATCAGTAGATGCAAGGTTATTAGCGGGCTGATAATTAAAACTAAACTCATAATCGCCAGTAAAACGATTTACAAAGGCGGCGGCCTGATTGGCGATAATATCCCATTGATTAATACCATTACCAGCAGCGGCAAACATTTCCGATGGAGGTGTAAAACTATTAAAGGCCAATAAACTAAATACCTGCTGATTAATAGCTTGGTCGGTGTTTAAGCGGTTGGCTAGTATGGATTGAGTGGTAGAATTTGCGCGTGGCACTTTAATGTCAAAAAGAATATTGGGATTGGTAAGTTCGCCACTGATGTACAAATAGACTTCAACTGGTGTAGAAACCGCATTTGACTCTCCCGTCAATAAACCTGGATTTGCCTTGGTCACAAACTTGGCTATTAAATCTAAACGAGCTGCGTATGGGTCACCATTCCAAGTTACTGTGCCGCCTCTTTCTACTTCAAAGTTTTTGGCAAAAAGGCCTTCAATATTAAAGCGATATTCTCCTTTTGCGACGGTATAGGTACCATATAATTCTAAATCCCGACTGGGCTCAAGTTTCATTTTTATAAGTCCCTGCCCTCTTGCATTTAATTGGTTGCCAGTGCTTTCATTTAGAATGATACTCACTTTAGCGTTGGGATTAACATTCATGTCAAAATCTAAACTTACCCCTTCATCAATATTAAAGTCATTGCTTAAAATACCCAAGGAATCGGGGTTAAGATCAGGACTTACAAAGCTAACAAAACCACTTTGTTTAATTTCAGTAGCTCCACCAATGGGAATATTAAAGCTGGTATTGCGAGCACTTTCTACCACCGCTTTTACCTTTACTTTATTGGGTGGACCATTTACCAAAATAACCCCACTGGCGTAGGCTGTTCCATAATAGGCATCCTCCGCCTCCGACTTCGTATTAAGAACAAGTAATTCTTGGGCATCGATCTTTAAATCAATAAAGAAATCCTGGAAGTTATCATGCCTTACTTCACCCGAAAGTATTCCGGCGGTTCCGAAGCGAGTATCTCGCAATTTTAGTTCAGGAAAAGATATCTTGTTGTTATTTATGGTGATTTCTGGAGCGCCAATTAGGTTATAATCGGTTTGTAAGAAGGAAATTGTCATTGCCGCTTTGGGTAGACGTAAACTTCCATCAATTTTGGGATTTTTAATTGGCCCGGTAACGCTTATAGAACCGTTTAGTAATCCTCTCAAATTTTCGGCAATAGGACTTGCAAAAGGCTCCAAAGCCGCAATTTGAAAGCGATTGAAATCTAAATTTAGATTAATTAAGCCAGAGGAATCTGTATTATAATAGCCCTCTAATAGCAGTGATTCGAGATTTCCCAAAGTGAGCTCTCCATCTAGAAAAATTTTTTTCAATGAATTATCAAAATCACTAGTCACATCTAGATTCCCTAATCTTACCCCATTTAGATTTAAGCTATCGACTTGCAAGCTTGCTAGAAACTTGGGTGATTCTAGCAATTGTGTAGCAACAATTTCAGTATGCAACTTGCCTTTAAAACGGGCATTTTCATTAGGAAAGAGGTAATTAAGAATCTTCAAATCCAACTCTTCTGCATTTAAGCGCAGTATCTGGTTAGGATTTTTATTAATATAGCCCGAGGCGGTGATATTTTGCTTTAAACCCTTTAATTTTAGGTAGTCTATAGAAAAGCCATTTGTGTCTAAACGAAAAGAACTACCACTGGAAAAATGGAAAGCTTCTTTGTCCAAGTTAAAAGATGAGGTGTCAATTATTATTTGATAATTATTACTCCCTTCAATAAGGGCACGACCACTTAAGTTCGCATAGGTATCAATACTATCGCGCAAAATAAAATCCAGTTGATAGTTCATACTATCTTCTAGGTAGCTATTAACCAATTTAATGCTATCGATACTAAAGCCCGAGGGACTGCTGTAATTCTGAAAAGTTAATGCGAGATTATTTTCATCATTTGAGCTGGAAAAGTTCAGGTCGATGTCTCTGAAAATATGGTTTTCATAGCGAATACCGCGTGAAAGAAGCTTGGCATTTAATTGATGGCTAGAACTTACAAAATTACCTGAGATCTCGGTTCCGGGCTCAATTAAAAATTGCGGTAAAAGTAATTGGGTAAGTAAACTTGTGCTTTTTAACTTGAGGTGATAATTAAAATCCTTGGTGGTGATTAGATCGGGTTGATATTTTAGAGGCCAAAAGAATTTGTAAAGATTTTGCTCGAAGGTTACGGCTAAGCCAAGTAATGAAAAGTCTCCTTTAATATCTCCTTCGAGGATATCACTATTAAAACGCAATTCACGCAGAGAATCCTTTCCTAAGGAAATCACTTTTATATCTTGGAAGTAATGGTTTTTTCGAGAGTTCTTGTATTGAGAGTCTTTCAGCGAAATAATCCCCTGCCAATGATCATAGTCTAGCGCTTGAAGATCGATGAGCAAATTACCCGAATACTGTGCACCTGAGTCTGAAACTAAATGGGTTGCAAAAAGATTGGCCGAGTCAATTTGAGCAACAAAATCGAAGGTTATGGTATCGGACGCAAAACTAGCTTGTCCCGAAAAATCGAGGTTTAAATTAGGATCGGCGGCTTTAAAATCACCGTCGAATAGTCCTTCCTCAAAAATCCCGTTAATACTTAAATTGTTGTAGCTGTAATTTTTATAATCGAGGCGATTAATATCGCCTTGTACCTTTGTTTTCATGGTAAAGGGATCAAAACCTATTCCTTCAACCTTTAAATCTACAGCCGCTAAACCTAAATCCTTTAAACCACTAATTAAAGCCAAGTCGATTTTTGTAGCCACAATTTGCCCTTTATATTGGGCTTCGTCAACTAAATTAAAATCCTTCGCTTCAAAGTTTAAACTGGCATCAATTAGGTCGCCAGCCAATTTACTATCTGTATTAAAGGAATAGATACCGCCGGTAAATTTACCCGACCAAGTGAACTCACCTACCTTATCTACTAAGGAATTTATACTATCGGTAAAAAGGCCTATAATTCTTTTCACATCTGCCGAAGAGCTTTTTAAACTGAAATCTTCCGTTTGCATAAACAGATTATCAGGACGAGTAGTCTCTTTTAGGTACAAATCCCCTTTAAAACTTGTTGCGTTTGCTGTTTCTAAAACGATTTCTCTCAGCTGAAAATCGTTAATCGTACCACTGGCCTTCCCACTTAATTGAGCATTAGGAAAATCAGGATAAGCTTCGGCAAAGTATTGTACATCGAGGGTATTAATACTTGAAAATAAGAGCTCAGTTTCTAGATGTACGGAATCTACAAAAGTGAGATACGCGGCAGGTGAATGATAGGAAAATATAAGATCGCCCGCTAAGTGGCTTCTGCTGGTGATTAGGTTTAATCTTTCGGCCTTCAAGCCTTTAGAACCATAAAAGAATTCCGAACGTAAATCTTTTAATTTAAAACCCGCAGGATCATTAAAGCTGAGCTTTTTAATATGACCTGCAACATCAGGGCCACTAAGAATAAAATTTTCAATCTCCCCTTCTACTTCATTCCAAAAAAAACGTACCGAATTGACTGTATCATTGCGATTTTCTAGGTAAAATCGACTATTCTCCAAATTTAGATCTTTGATAGATAAGGTGAAAGCCTTTTCACTTTGAGGCTTGTTCGGATTTATGATTTGCGCTAAAAACAAGGAAAGATTAGTAGAGTTTTGTCCAGGATGGGTAAGCATGTGAAAAAAGAGGCTATCCCCTTCTAAGGTAGAAAGGGCCAATTTATTAGAAATCTGACTGTAGCCTAAAATTGCTGTTTGCAAAGAGCCTACATAAAATAAGGTATCGCCTTCTTCGTCGGGCAGAAGGAGTTTATTAAGCTCTAATTGATTGGGGAAAGTATACTTGATAGCCCCTAAACTAGCATTTAGAGCGAAAGTTTTATTAAAGTATTTCACGGCTTTTTTCGCGGCAAAACTCTGAACACTAGGCACTAGAAACAAAAGCCACAGCAGCAGCATTAGCCCGATGATGCCAAGGAAAAGCGTTCTTAGTATTTTTAGAAATCTTCTGATTGTACCTTTGTTTTATGAACGAAATAATTTTAGCCATTGAAAGCAGCTGCGACGATACTTCTATCGCCGTAATGCATCAACGTAAAGTACTTGCAAATGTAACTGCTAACCAGCAAATTCATGCAGAATATGGAGGTGTTGTTCCAGAATTTGCTTCGCGCGCGCACCAGCAGAATATTGTGCCTATTTTAAGTAAAGCTCTAGCGGTCGCTAAAATTGATATTTCGCAGCTTGATGCCATCGCGTTTACGGCTGGACCAGGACTTCTAGGATCACTTTTAGTTGGGACCTCCTTTGCCAAATCATTAAGTCTCGCTCTTGATAAACCTCTTATAGAAGTGAATCATATGCAAGCACATATTCTAGCGCATCTTATTGAAAATGAAGAAGGTAAATACCCTAATTTCCCTTTTCTCTGTTTAACGGTTAGTGGTGGTCATAGCCAGATTGTTAAGGTGAGTTCACCTTACGACTTCGAATTAATTGGTGAAAGTCTCGATGATGCGGCAGGTGAAGCCTTTGATAAAGCTGGCAAAATAATGGGACTAGAATATCCTGCTGGGCCAATTATCGATAAGCTTGCGCAAGATGGCAATCCCTCAGCTTTTAAGTTTGCCAAACCCAAAGTAGCGGATTACAACTATAGTTTTAGCGGATTAAAAACCAGTATTCTTTACTTTTTGCAGAAACAAGTAGCGCTAAATCCAAATTTTGTAGAGGAGAATCTCAACGATTTGGCGGCCAGTATTCAAAAGACAATTATCGACATCTTATTAGACAACCTCACTAAAGTTGCGAAAGATTTAAATATTAAAGAGATAGCCATTGCGGGCGGCGTAAGTGCCAACAGCGCTTTGCGAAAAGCTTTACAAGAAAAAACGAAAATTCTTGACTGGGAGGTTTTTATTCCTGAAATGCAATACTGCACCGACAACGGTGGTATGATTGGTATTGCCGCTTATTATAAATATTTGGTGCAAGACTTTGCAGATCTATCTACCATCGCCCAAGCCAGAAAACCGGTAAACGCTTTATAATGAATCATTTCTTTTGTGAAAGTATTAGCAATGAAATTGGCATCTTAAATGAACAAGATAGTCATCATGCTATTCGGGTATTACGCCTGAAAGAAGGAAGTCAAATTTCAGTAAGTGCCAATGATGGAAGGGTTTATCTAGCTGAAATTTTAAATGGTTCGAAAAATGAGCTTCGCTTTAAATGCTCACATTTAATTAGAGAAGAAATACGCCCCTTAATAAATATCGCCATTACCCCTACCAAAAGCAACGATCGCTTTGAATGGTTTTTAGAAAAGGCCACGGAAATTGGCGTGGCAAATATCTACCCCATTTTAAGCGCTAACTCGGAACGTAAGATTTATAAAATTGAACGTGGCGAAAAAGTAATCATGGCGGCTGCCAAACAAAGTAAGAAAGGCTTTCTTCCGCACCTGCATGAACTGGAAAAGTTCAGCACTTTTATAACTAAAAATAATACTATGCCTAAGTATATTGGGCATCTTGTGAAAGGACCTAAAAAGACTTTACATGCAATAAATTTCAAGGAGGAAAATTTATTTTTAATTGGCCCCGAAGGTGATTTCAATGAAAAAGAACTTGATACCGCCTTAAAAGCGGGCTTCCAAGCCATTTCTTTAGGGGATGAAGTTTTAAGAACGGAAACAGCCGGATTACAGGTAGCGGTAGCAGCGGCTTTACTGCGTTGAAATTATAGAGCCTATTTAGCTACTGAGCCCCAATGCCAAATTTAAAGTCGAATACTTTACCTTTGTTTCCATGCGGAAATCTTTGCTTTTAGCTTTAATCCTACTGGGTTCAATGATAGTGTCGGCTCAAAAAGAGTCTTTGGCCATACTAAAATACCGCGGCGGCGGTGACTGGTATGCCAATCCAACTGCGTTAAAAAATTTAAGCCTCTTTTGCAATCAACAATTGCATACTAATCTGGAAAGCGATTACGATCAAGTAGCTGTTGAATCGCCTGAGATTTTTAATTATCCTTTCATTCACATGACGGGACATGGAAATGTGGTCTTTAATAAAGATGAAGCGGAAAACCTGGCTCTTTATTTAAAGTCTGGAGGATTTTTACATATTGATGATAATTACGGTATGGACGAGTATCTCCGTAAGGAACTGAAGCGCATATTTCCTGAAAATGACTTGGTGCCACTTTCTAAAGAAAACATGATTTTTAATGCTCCTTTTCGCTTCGACAAAGGTTTACCTAAAATTCATGAACATGATAACAAGGCACCTGAAGCCTGGGGTATTTATTTCGAAGGCCGCTTGGCGGTAGTTTATACTTTTGAATCTGATATTAGCGATGGCTGGGAAGACCCTGAAGTTCATAATGACCCAGAGGAAAAACGCTTGGCTGCCTTAAAAATGGGGGCGAATTTAGTACACTACGCATTTACCTCCGCTCAATGAATTCGGTTAGTAAACAAATATTAATTAGTCTTTTTTATATCGTACTTGTGGTGTGGCTAGCCTACACCCTTTGGGTAGTGCGTTATACCCTAACTTATATTTTAATTTCCGCATTAATATCACTTATTGCTAAGCCGATAGTTGATTTTCTCAGTGGGGAACGCTTTCCTAAAATAAAATTGGGACGGAATCTAGCGGCTATTTTAACCTTAATCTTACTTTTGAGCCTAATAGTAGGAGTAATTGGTCTTTTTATTCCTGCGCTTATGCACGAGTTACAAGTATTGCGGGCGGTGGATTTTGAAAATCTATTCGGAGAATTTCAAAATAAACTTAAAGAGCTGCAGTTGGGCTTAGGCCTGACGAATGATTATAATTTTAAAATTCCTAGTCAAGCCGAAATCCTGCCTAAAATTGGAGACGTAGTTAATGTCGAAAAAGTTACCGAAACCTTTACCAATTTAATTGGAAGCTTGGGTAATCTTGCTTTTGCTCTTTTTAGCATCCTCTTTATTTCTTTCTTCTTTTTGAAGGAGCGTAATTTATTTCGTACCATAATTATGGCTTTTGTTCCCGATCGCTTCGAAAATCGCGTGAAGAATATTTATCCACGTCTGAGAAGTAATATTAGTCGCTATTTTGTGGGTTTATTAATTCAGATTACCATTATTACCACCTTGGTTTCCATTGGCTTAAAGCTGGGTGGCTTTCACAATACTATTGTTATTGGTTTTTTTGCCGGATTAATAAATGTAATTCCTTATTTGGGGCCTATTATTGGATTGTCTTTCGGCATAACCTTAGGAATGGCGCAAACCTTAGGCGATAGTTCGTTGCAATTTGCGCCTGCTTTTTTTATAATCATTGGCGTTTTTGGACTGGTTCAAGTATTAGACAATTTCATTACGCAACCTTTCATTTTCTCTACTAGTATAAGAGCACATCCTCTTGAAATTTTCTTGGTTATTTCTTTTGCAGCTTCCTTAGCGGGCATTGCGGGAATGATAGTAGCAGTACCGGTTTACAGCGTTTTTAGGCTTTTAGCAGGGGAATTTCTCGGTCATATTAAATTTATCCGCTGGTTAATTCCCGCAGAACACGAAAACAAAAATGCTGAAGTTAGCCCAGCTGATAAATAAAAAGGAGAATACGAGTTTCATTCAGCAGAATCTTAGCAAAGATAGCAGCTCACTACTTTTCAAATATGCCAAGGATGACGAAAAAAAATTACTGATCGAACAAATTGCTGCTCGTCAGAGAACGCGAAAAAAATTACCCGACTTCTATACGAATTTAGAACTCATCTTGCCCCCGAGCGAAAACCTAGAGCAATGCACTAGCACTGAGCTAGCCACTTTTAAATCTAGTTTAATCAATGATTATCAGAGCTTTACCGATCTAACATCGGGCTTGGGAATCGACTTTTTTCATTTTGCCAGCAAAGCAAAGGAAAGGACTTATGTGGAACCCAATGCTCATTTATTTTCAATTGCTCAGCATAATTTTAAGCAGCTCAATTTAAATCATCAATCTTTTAACGCTAAAGCAGAAGAGGTTTTAGAACAACTAAGTTTCCAAGATTTAATTTATATGGACCCATCTCGCCGCGACGGGGTAAATGCCAAAATTGTTCGATTGGAAGATTACTTACCCTCTATTTTTGACCTTTATTCCACCTTGGCCAAAAAATGCAGGCGCCTTATTATCAAATGCAGTCCGCTGTTAGAATGGCGTTCTTATTTAACAAAATTACCGCATTGTGAAGAGCTTTGGATTTTAAGTCAGCGTAACGATTGCAAAGAAATTTGCTTTGTTTTGAATTTCAGCGTCGAGCCGTCAGACATCGATTTAAAGATAAAGACTTATAATCTTCAGGATAGTGATGTTCAAATATTTATCAACAAGTATCCCACTACAGTTGAATCGAAATTTGGTCCGATTGCATCCTTCCTCTACATGCCAAACAGCAGCATTATGAAAGCAGGTATAATGGATTCTTTAGCTGCAGAATTTGATCTGAAAAAATTGGCTACCAACACAAATATTTACAGCAGTGATATTTTAAAACCCTCTTTCCCAGGGCGAATATGGTCTGTAAATCAAATACATAAGCCTTACTCAAAAGAATTGAAAGGTCGTCAGTTTAATGTTGTTAGTCGTAACTTTTTCGACAAGGCCTCTATCATTGAAAAGAAGCTAAAATTAAAAAGTGGCGGATCAAATTATTTGATTGCATTAAGCACAAATGATAGTTCCTATTTTGTGGAAGCCACAATCACTAACTAATTAACAAGACACTTTTAAACAGTAAGGCCAAATTGTAGAAGTTTCGAATTCTTTTTTTTCTACTTTTAATGCCCTAGTGAAACCAACTCGAAATCACATACTTTGGGGATTCCTATTAATGGGTCCATGGCTATGGGGACAGGCCATATTTGTAGCTAATCAGGGGCAATGGCAAGGCGACTTTCAAACTAAAGTTGATCTTAGCAATGGCGCTATCTTTTTAGATTCAAAAGGTTATGTTGCCAGCTTTCTAAACATTCCCCACAATCATGACCATGAAGATATTCATGTACAGGCTAATTCATTTAAGTTACAATCTTATAGAATGAGTTTTGAGGGCGCCAGCCCCGAAGCGAAATGGCAAGGAAAAGGAAAACAATACTATCCGCGTCATTATTTCTTAGGAAAAGAGCCTGCCGACTGGCGTAGTAATGTAAATTCCTCCAATCAAGTTGAAATCAAAAATATTTATCCTGGCATTTCTATAGAAATGCTTGAAGCAGATGACCGTCTCAAGTATAATTTCATCCTAAAAGCAAAGGCAAATCCCAATTTAATTGCGATGCACTACGAAGGATTAAAAAGTATACACCTAAAAGAGAAGGTCTTATTCTTGGAAACTACACTAGGAATCGTTACAGAAAGTGTTCCTCTAGCCTACCAAGTTATTGATGGAAAACAAGTCAAAGTTAGTTGTGACTATGAACTTCAAGGAAATACTGTTAAATTCAAATTAGGCCGTTACAAAGAGAACTACCCTCTGATAATAGATCCAATCTTAGATTTTTCAACCTTTTCGGGTAGCGGCGATCTCAACTTTGGCAACAGTGCCAGTTATGGTGACAATGGCAGTATTTATGGGGCGGGGGTAAACTTTGGAATAAACTATCCAGTAACCAATGGCGTATTTCAGTCAAGCTTTGAAGGTGATAGCGCCTTTAATGTAGATGTAACTATTAGTAAATTTGATGCCACGGGCAGTCAATTACTATATGCAACTTATTTGGGTGGTCGAGATATTGAAGTAGTTCATTCCATAATTGCAGCCGAAAATGGTGACCTTTATGTCTTAGGCAATACGGGTTCTTCCAACTTCCCTGTAACCGGCAATGCTTTTCAAAAGAACTTTGCGGGAGGTCCTTTTGCTACTTCTTTTGCATTTAATGACTATAATCACGGCAGTGATCTTTTCATTGCTACTATCTCCTCAGATGGAAGTCAATTACTCTCTTCTACTTATTGGGGAGGAAGCGGCAATGATGGTTATAACGAGGCGATCTATAAGAATTACGGCGATCATTACCGCGGAGAAATAATATTAGATGAAAGTGGCAATGTTTTAGTCCTTAGCAGCACTAATTCGATGGATATCCCGCTAAATCAAGCCAATGACATTCTTAGAAATGAAAGCTCTCAGGAAGCCATTGTAGCAAAGTTCAGTCCCTCTTTAGCAAACTTAGTTTGGGCTAAGTATTTTGGAGGCTCAGGTTCCGAAACAGGCTACTCTCTCAAAGAATTGGACAATAAAGTATACATTACGGGCACAACGGCAAGTGACGATTTAGAAGTTACCCCCAACGCCATTTATAATTCACGCCAAGGAGACTACGACGGCTACCTTGCAAGTTTTCATGCGGAAAATGGTAACCTATTAAACGCAACTTATTATGGCACAAATAAGGAAGACCAAAGTTTCTTAATGGATTATGACTATAATGGAAGCCTTTACATTTTTGGTCAAACAAAAGGGGCTTTTAGTGTAACGCCGGGAGTCTATTCGCAAGCAGGTTCGCGTCAATTTCTTAGTAAAATAGATAGTTCACTGAGTAACATTATTTGGCAAACGGTAGTGGGAAGTGGCCAAAATAAACAAGACATTGTTCCCAGTGCTTTTATGGTAGACGAATGCCTTAATATTTACATTTCTGGCTGGAGTGGTTTATCCAATTCGGTAAGCTTCCCAGCGATTCCCAATGGAAATACCTATGCATTACCGACCACTCCTGATGCCTTTCAAAATACAACTGACGGAAGTGATTTTTACTTTATGATTTTAGATCATAATGCGAATAACCTTCTCTATGCTAGTTATTTTGGTGGAGCAGATAATGAACATGTCGACGGCGGAACTAGTCGATTTAGCAAAGATGGCACCATCTATCAAGCGGTTTGTTCTAATTGCAATAATAAAAGTTTTCCAACCACACCCAATGGCTACTCTCCCACTAGCGGAAGTAACTCATGCAATATGGCAGTTTTAAAATTCAGCTTTCAACAAATTTTAGATGCCGATGCCCAAATCAATTTCACTACCGAAATTGATAGTATCTGCGATGGCTTGAAGGTGAATTTTCAAAATGCAAGTAATAATGCCACGAATTATCAATGGCTTTTTGGAAATGGCAATAGTTCTACGAGCTTAAATCCTAGTGTAACTTATAGCGAATTAGGCACTTATACTGTTACACTAATTGCTTACGATACAATTTGTAATATTTCAGATACTACGGTAATAGAGATTATTCATGATAAAATAAGTGAGCCAATCGCTGATTTCAATAGTGACTACATTGCTTGTGATAGTAGGCTTAGCGTTGATTTTGAAAATTTAAGTACCCGAGCCAATCGCTTTCATTGGGATTTTGGTGATGGAAGCACAAGCACGGATGCCACGCCCAGTCATAGTTTCGGTGCTTTTGATAATTATGAAATTATGCTCATCGCGGAAGATAGTGTTTGTAATCGCGCTGATACTATCTATCAAATGGTAAGCTTTAGCGATACCGCAGCTTTTCCTCAAGTAGAGCCCAGCATAAGTTCCTGCAGTAACGGCGCAATTGACATAAGTATTGAAAACGATCGCCCTTGGTTTTTATACTTCTGGGAAGTGGAAGCAAAAAGCTACCGCGGTAATGATCCCAATATTAAGTTTGAACAACCCGGCCAAAAAAACTTTAGCGTACTTATTAAAGACACCTTATGTAATCGTGAGTATATCCAAAACTTCGAACTTACACTTAGCGAAATTCGCAATGAAATTTTCACGCCGAATGCTTTTAGCCCTAATGGAGATGGCTTAAATGATTCGTACGAAATTTTTGGGGACCCCTGCTCGGTAGAAGCCAATTTGAAGATTTTTAACCGTTGGGGGCAAATGGTTTTTGAAACGGATCAGCCTTATAGTAAATTTTGGGATGGCTCTATAAATGGAAACCCCGCACCAAGCGGAGTTTACACATTTGTGATTCTTGAAGCGGGAAGAAAAGAACAAGGCTTCTTAAGCCTTATTCGTTAAAAAGCACTTCCCGTTCTAAATTAAGACTATCAATAAAAGCTCGGGCCTTTACTATATCTTTCTGTATAATTCTATCCTCCTCTATAAAAGGTACTTCTTCGCGGAAAGCGGATAAAAAGGATTCTAGAAAAGGTGAAGTTTTAGCTTCTCTAAAAAACAGAGCTTGTGAGGCCGTGATGAGCTCAATCGCTAAAACTGTTTTAACGTTGTCTATAACCTTTTGAAGCTTAGTGGCGGCATTGGCCCCCATGCTAACATGGTCTTCCTGACCATTAGAAGAAACGATACTATCTACCGATGCAGGGCTGCAGTATTGCTTATTTTGACTCACAATAGAAGCTGCGGTATATTGGGCAATCATTAAGCCACTGTTCAAACCTGGCTTGGCCACTAAAAAAGGTGGTAATTCACGTTGTCCACTTATTAATAAATAGGTTCTTCTTTCGGAGATGTTTCCTAACTCAGCCATGGCCATGGCAAAAGAATCTAGTGCAAGAGCCAAAGGCTGTCCGTGAAAATTACCTCCAGATATAATTTTATCCTCTTCTGCAAAAATGGTGGGGTTATCGGTAACCGAGTTTAATTCTGTTTCAAATACCGAAGCCACATAAGAGATTAAATCTTTGGACGCGCCATGTACTTGCGGCACACAACGGAAGGAATAGGGATCTTGCACGTGCTTTTTAGTTCCTTGCAATAATTCGCTTCCCTCCAAAAGGTCTAAAATATGTGAAGCTGTTTGAATTTGCCCTTTATGAGGTCTGGCATAATGAATAAGGGCATCGAAAGGTTCGGGACGTCCGTCGAAAGCATCTAGCGAAAGTGCTGCTGCTAGATCCGCTAGATAAAGCAATTTTTTGGCCTCGAAATAGGCATTGATACCCAATCCTAACATAAACTGCGTACCATTTAAAAGTGCCAAACCTTCTTTAGATTTCAACTTAATAGGGGCCTTGTTATGCAGTTTTAAGACCTGCGCACTCTCCTGCCATTCGTCGTTATAATAAACTTCTCCCTCCCCCATCAGCGCAAGCGATAAATGTGCAAGTGGTGCTAAATCGCCTGAAGCTCCTAAAGATCCTTGTTCAAATACTTGCGGAAAAATGTTATGATTATAAAAAAAGATCAGCTGTTCTAGAAGTTCTACCCTTACGCCCGACCGTCCTTGCGAAAAAGCCTTGGCCTTCAATAAAAGCATGGTGCGCACAAAACTGGAATCCATAACGGCACCTGTACCGCAGGCATGCGAACGAACTAAATTTTCTTGTAGCCTTTCGAGATCTTTACCTTCAATAGCCACATCGCAAAGAGAACCGAAACCAGTATTTATGCCGTAAATGGCACCCTCTTCGCGCTCCATTTTTTGATCGAGATAATCACGTCCCGCCTGAACTAGTCGAGCGGATTTCTCCGATAAAACAAGGCTATAATGTTCACTAAGAATAGTGTAAAGTTCAGCTAAACTTAAGTAGCTATCTTTAATAGTATGAATATTAGTGCGTTCCATAAGTATCTGATTGTGAGCTGTTAAATTTTTCCAATAATTCTATTCTTCCCATTTCCAGCTGCTCTCCACTTATCATATCCTTCAAGGTAAAGCGACCACTCGACATTTCATTTGAACCAATCATTACTACAAAAGAAACTTCCTTTTTGTTGGCATAAGCCATTTGTTTTTTCAGCTTAGCTTCGTCGGGGTAAACCTCCGATTTAACGTTTAGTTGCCTCAGTTCCCGTGCTAGCTTCATGGAATAAAGGGCCTCTTCTTGACCAAAATTAATGAAGAGTACTTCGGTAGTTTCTGACTTCAGCTCGGGCAAAAGATTGGCTTCCATTAAGGCCAATTCGATGCGATCAAGTCCGAACGAAATACCAATTCCTGGCATATCGTTTAAACCAAAAATCCCGGTAAGATCATCATAACGACCACCTCCACCGATTGACCCAATATCTATACCACTGGCTTTCACTTCGAAGATTGCGCCGGTATAATAATCCAGTCCGCGTGCCAGCGTAAAATCAAAAAATAACTGTTTATCAACTCCAATCTCTATAGCCTGATTAAGAATAAAGCTTAAATCACTTAATCCTTCTGCTCCCATTTCTGAGTTGCCAATTAAAGAAGGTAGCATGGCTAGCATTTCCTCATTTGAGCCTTTTAAGCCAGCAATGCTAGTTATGGCCGCTGCCGCAGATGCGCCCATTTCCTTAGCCTTCATTTCATTTATAACACCTTTCAGACCAATTTTATCTAATTTATCCAGCGCCACCGTAAAAGCACCAAAGTGATCGCTTAGTCCGAAATTCTCAACGATACCCGCCAATACTTTGCGATGATTAAGACGAATTTCTACTGGTAGTTTCAGGCTTTCAAAAACCTCGCTATACAATGATATAAAGTCAAGTTCTAAAAGAAGTGAATCGGAACCTACCACATCAGCATCACACTGATAAAACTCACGATAACGTCCCTTTTGAGGTCGATCCGCACGCCAAACTGGTTGAATTTGATAGCGCTTGAAAGGAAATACTAATTCATTGCGATTTTGCACCACAAAGCGAGCAAAAGGAACGGTTAAATCGTAACGCAAGGCCTCTTCAACATTTTGATTTAAAGCTTTTTCCGCTTCATCTCCATCGGCCAGTGCCTTGGTTAATTTTTCGCCACGAGGCAATATTTTAAAAATTAATCGGTCTCCCTCTTCACCATATTTCCCGGTAAGGGTAGAAAGTTTTTCCATGGCAGGAGTTTCAATTGCCTGAAAGCCAAACTTTTTGAAAGAATCTTTTAAAATTCTTAATATATACTCGCGATTAAGCATTGCTTGCGGCAATTGATCTCGCGTTCCTTTAGGTAGAGAGGGACTGTAAGACATATAAAATTTTGCCGCAAAAGTAGCCAAAAAATAGCGTCTGTCTAGAGTATACGACAATCCTTTAAAGCTTCATTATAACGTGAGGATAGTTCAAAGAAATACCAAGTTACCGCGTTATTTGAATAGTTTTCAAAAGGATTTTCATTGGAAAAGTAAATGGCAGACCAACCTTTAAGACCAAAATACTCGTAGGTTAATAGGGCCATGCAGCGCGCCTTGTGCTCTGTAATTTCGGCAGCAGTACCCTTCTGGTTTTGGTAAAGTTTTAAAATGCGATTGGTAACTTGATCCAAGTAGCGATTAAAAGTTAAACTTGAAACTCTATCGTAAAGTATCCGGTGCCAGTTCGGTGAGCCCGTCCGAAATTGGAGGGTAAAAGAATCACCAATTTTTAGTGGCATACCATTGCCCGCTAGCATTTGCACCCCTACGCCTCGCACATATGCTTTATCGCGATGATACTCATCGCCCACTTTGAAGCGATAAATTACCCGATTTCTTTCTATCCCTATTACTTCTGCTGTGCTATTGCTTGGGTCAGCATTAATATAAAAGGCCAAAACGAATTGATAACTATAAATACTGCTGAAGGATAAAAATACAATGACAAAAAAGGTAGTAATAGCAGCACGATAAGCTCTATTTTGTTCTTCTTGTTTCTGCTCGCGCCGCAAAGCAGCTCTTGCAAAAGCTTTTTTCCGCGCTTTTTCCGCGGCGGCCTTCTTCAGTAATTCGTATAGGCGCTGTCGTTCTTCGTCGCTCAGCTCTCTATTTTGATTCTTAGTTTTACGATAGCCGCTTATTATTTCGTAGGCCTCTACAATTTCTTTAAATTTCTCTTTTCCGTTCGGATTCAGATCGGGATGATAGCGCATCGCTAAACTGCGATAAGCTTTTTTCACCTCTACTTTGGAGGCATTGGCTGATAAGCCTAAAACTTGATAGTACTGATCCAAAAAATCCTAAAAATTTGTTTATTGCGGCTTTAAAAATACTCTGATAAATCCTTAACTTGACAATTATTAATTAAACAATTTTATGCTACCGTATATTTCACTCCTAGTTCTCCTGCTGGTTATAATTTTCTTTGGACTTTTTATCGTTAAACAGCAGCAAATTGCAGTGGTTGAACGATTTGGGAAATTCCGAAACACAAGATCACCAGGTATTCATTTGCTGATACCTTTAGTCGATCGAGTGGCTGGACGAGTAAATTTAAGAATACAGCAATTGGATGTTTTGGTAGAAACGAAAACGAAAGACGATGTTTTTGTTCAAATGAAGGTTTCAGTGCAGTATATGGTATTAAACACGGCGGTATTTGATGCCTTTTATCGTTTAGAAAATCCACAAGCCCAAATCACTTCCTATGTATTTGACACAGTGCGTGCAGAAGTACCGAAGCTACGCCTCGACGACGTTTTTGAAAAGAAAGATGATATTGCCAATGCTATTAAGCGTGAGCTTGAAGAAGCGATGAATACCTATGGTTATGGTATAATTAAAGCCCTTGTTACGGACATTGATCCCGATGATGCGGTGAAAAATGCCATGAATCGCATTAATGCGGCCGAAAGAGAAAAGGTAGCCGCCGAATATGATGGCGAAGCGGAAAGAATTCGGATCGTAGCCAAAGCTACAGCAGAAGCGGAGAGCAAACGATTACAAGGACAAGGAATTGCGGATCAAAGAAGGGAAATTGCTCGCGGATTAGAAGAGTCCGTTGAAGTATTAAATAAAGTAGGAATTAACTCGCAAGAGGCTTCTGCTTTGATTGTGATTACGCAGCACTACGATACTTTGCACGCCATCAGTGAAAACACACAAAGTAACCTAATCTTAATGCCCAACTCTCCCAATGCCGCTAGCAATATGCTAAATGAATTGGTTACTTCATTTGCCGTGGGTGGTGAAGTATCTAAAATGAATTCTAAAAAATCAGATTAAAGATATGCGCATCAACAGACTTATAGTCCTATTTTGCCTAAGCCTATTTTCTTTAAACACCTTTGCTCAAAATCAAACTTTTGGATTTGGCTTAGGAGGAGCAGCCTTCAAGGGTGAAACCTCAGATGACTTACAATCTATTGTAGAAGAAATTGGTGTTCAATCTCATCTTTATTATGCCATCGCTTTGAAGGATAGTCGCTGGCAAATAATGGCTCAAGTATACTACAACCGAATCGTCGCCGATATTAATATCAATTCCGTTAATGGTCAATTAGTTAGCTTTAGCACTAATTCCGAGCATTTTTTCACCTCCGCTGGTTTGCGTTTCTATTTTGACTCTTACACGCGACGATACCTTCCGCGCTTCGGCCATTCGGCACCTTTTCTTGGCGCTCATATTGGCGGAACTTTTTTTACTAATGAAACCAACACTCCCTTATTTAGTAATGAAGACAATATCATCATTAAGGATGGCGCTAGCCGAGATTTAGCTTTTCAATTAGAAGCCGGTTATCGTTTTTATCTAAATGAAATTTGGAGCATAGAAGCCAATGCCAATTTTCGTCACGGAACCAATGACTTGTGGGACGGAATTGGTGGGCATACCGAATTTAATGATTGGATCGTTTCACTATCTCTCGGCTTTGCCATTAATTTGTAAGTGCTTCGCTCAAACCTATTTATATGCTATTTTTAAAACGATCTCATACTTTTATTCTCTTTCTAATCATTGTATTGAGTAGTTTCCACATTGAAGCACAAAGAAACAATTTAAACTTTTTTGCGGGAATCATGGTAGTACAAGGTGAAGCTTCCGGTGGGGCATTACTTAGTGATGATATGGCAATAGGAGCTGGCCTTGGCTTTAATGCCCCGCTCTATAAAAATAAAATCGAGTTCGTTTCGAAATTGGAGTATTACTGCCTCCGTCTAGATTATATCGAACAAAGCAACCCTCAAAATATCGGCATTATGGAAGGAACTTGTACCCAGACCTCTGTGGGTATCGGTTTAAATATCTTTTTGAATAAAAGTACTGACTTAGTAAGTTTGTACCAGCCCTTTCGTCGCTACATTTCTGTTTTAGCAGGACTATTGGTACAAAACAATAGTTTAAATTTTAGCGATAACTTTAACTTTCCCAACCTACAAGGAACTTTTATTTTGCCCTTTGGTGAATTAGGCGCAGGCTTAAAAGTTAGAGTTAATCCCACTTGGTCAGTAAACTTTAATGCCGCCATTAGAACTACTCTTTCGGATGAAGTTGATGGCCTTATTGGAGCAACAGATTCGCCAGATATTATGGGCCTTATTCGTTTTGGAATTTCTTATAACTTAAAATAGATCTCCAACACTTCACCATTTGATAATCAATTAAAATGACTATCAAAAATAAAAAGTTAGAATTCGTTTAACTCTTATTATCAATTATTTAAAGACTAAATTGGCATATCAAATTAAATTTCGATAGCTTTACCCGATTCAAACATCTAAGTGAAATTTAGTTTATCAAAGCTTAATGAGGGTATTTGTAGTTTTATTAATTGTTTTTTTAGCCAAGACTTCTAAGGCGCAAAACTCTAGCGTAGCCGTGCATGGAACTGCCCTTAGTATTTTAGGCGAAACCACTGGTGGCTCTAGAATTGGTGATGATTTTGGCCTTGGACTAAATCTACGAATGGCCGCGCCTTTTTTCTTGAGAAATTTGGAAATTAATGGCGAAATCAGTTATTATCAAATCAATATCGATTACACCCAGTCAGGGTCTGAAATCAGTTTTAATCATACCAAAGCAAGTCAATACAATATAGGTGGAGGATTGACTCTTTACCTTTTTCAAAAGGGCAAAAGACCCTCTATGTATCATCCCTATCGCTTTTACATATCCGGTTATGCGGGTGCAAGTGCGCATACTAACGAAATAGTTGAAAGCCACAATATCAACCCCCGTTTTACAGTGTTTGAGGGCTTAAGCCTCTTCCCTTACGGAGATTTGTTAGGGGGAATTAAAATCCGCATTGATCCGCGAAACAGTATTGACCTTTTTACGGGAGCAAGAATGGCATTAAGTGATGCTGTTGACGGTATTGCGGGCACAGGAGGCGCTCCCGACCTTATGATTCGCCTTGGTCTTGGTTTTTGTCATAGCCTATAGTTTGTATTCTTTCAAAAATCGATTTATTTATTCATGGAAGTCATGTTTTTAATCGGTAGCATGCATCACCAAATTGCTGTGGTTAGAACCTATCTTTGCAAAAAAAATAGTCTTGTTCAAACCGTCAGCCCTCCTCTTAAAAGTATTTTTTTGGATTTTAATTGTCCTAAGTCTTAGCCCCTGGATTAATCCCCCAGTAGCCTTACTACTTGGCTTTTTGTTTAGCCATTTCTTATCTAACCCCTATGCTAAGCAAAACAAAGAGGCAGTAAATTGGACTTTAAAATCGGCAGTAGTTGGTTTGGGTTTTGGCCTATCAGCCGAAAAGGCTCTGAGTGCTGGTGCAGATGGATTCTTAATTACAGTAATAAGTATTAGCACTACTCTGCTATTAGGCTGGCTTTTAGGGAAAGCCTTAAAATTAAATAGCCGTTCTAGTTATTTGCTCTCTTCAGGCACCGCCATTTGTGGAGGTAGTGCCATTGCTGCTATCGCTCCAATTATAAAAGCTAACGAACGCGATATTAGTATGGCGATGGGTACGGTTTTCTTATTGAACTCTGTAGCCTTGATTATCTTCCCTTTTATTGGTGAAGCTCTTAGCCTTAGTCAGGAACAGTTTGGCTTATGGGCAGCCATTGCCATACATGATACTAGCTCTGTTGTGGGAGCGGCCGCTGCCTACGGTGAAGAAGCCTTAGAAATTGCTACCACCGTAAAGCTCGCGAGAGCCTTATGGATTATTCCCTTAGCACTAATTACCGCTCGGATCTTTAAAAGCGAAGGGAAAATTAAGTTTCCTTATTTTATTCTACTTTTTATCGCAGCAATTATTATTAACTCCTACCTGGGTTTCCCAAAGGAGTTCAGTGACGGTATCAGTCAAGTTTCGAGGCGAGTACTTACCGCCACGTTATTTTTAGTAGGAGCTGGACTTTCGGTTAAAAAAATCAAGCAAGCTGGAGTGCCATCCTTAATTTTAGGATTGAGCTTATGGATTTTTATTTCCCTTAGTAGTTTGGCCTTTATCTTTTGGTATAACTAAAAAAGGAGTGCTTCAAAACCTAAAAGCAATTGCCAAATTAGGGTTATCAAGGACAATAGGATGTAAAGATATTTTCTAACGAAATTTTTTAGCTTCTTTCTATTTAGCTTGAATCCTGCACTTTCCAGTAGATGCGAATAAAAAGTAGTATCGTCGCTTACATCTAAATCGTGCTTAGCATTTAATAAGCACCTATTGAAAACTATGAATTGAATTACGACTAGTAGGTAAGCAGTAACCATTAAGTACCATGAAAATAAAAATGGCCCGAGCCAAGCCAACAGTGTAATTAGTAGGTGAAACCAAAAAACCCAATTGCGGGCACTATGTGATTGAGCATTACTCATCTTAAAGGTTCAATTTATACTTGAGAGAATTGCATCGAATAAAGTCGGGTATAAAATCCACCCTTAGCTAAAAGTTCTTCGTGGGTGCCCTCTTCCACCACTTCACCATGATCCATAACTATAATTTTATTAGCCTTTTTAATGGTCGCTAATCTATGCGCAATAACCACTGAAGTGCGGCCTTCCGTAATCTTTTCAATTGCTTTTTGAATCAATTGCTCACTTTGGGTGTCAATAGAGCTGGTCGCTTCATCTAAAACCAAAACTGAGGGATTAGAAACATAGGCCCTTAAAAAGGAAAGTAATTGTCGTTGTCCCACGGAAAGCATATTACCTCTTTCCTGCACATTATAATTATACTGATCAGGCAGAGATTCAATAAAATCGTTTACCCCAATAAAGGCGGCAGCTTCCGCCACTTCTTCGTGACTAATATCCTTGTTTAGGGTAATGTTGTTTTTAATGGAATCACTAAATAAGAACACATCTTGGAGAACCACAGCAATATTCTCTCTTAAATTACCCAATTTTATTTTTCTAATATCCACCCCATCGAGTAATATTTCACCTTCCCAAATTTCATAAAAACGGCCCAGAAGGTTTATCAAGGTTGACTTACCTGCTCCTGTTGCGCCAACTATCGCTAGGGTTTCGCCTGGAGCCGCTCTAAAGCTTACATTTTTAATAATTGGCTCATCTGGTAAATACCCGAAGGTTACATTTCGAAATTCTATTTCCCCTTTTACCTCCGAAAGTTCCTCTTCACCCTTATCCTCAATTCGATCTTTAGTATCTAATACCTTAAAAACTCTTTCACTACTTACCATGCCCATTTGCAAAGTATTGAAGCGATCGGCTAGCTGGCGCAAAGGACGAAATAGCATGTTCACAAAAATAATAATGGCTGTTATTTCACCAAGTGTTATGTCTCTACTTGGAGCATCACCAGCCCAGTTAAAGAAATTGTGCATCCAAATTTGTAGCGAATATTTTTCACTAACACCTGCCGCTTGTAAACCACCATACCATACTACTAGACCAATACTTATGGCACTCATAATTTCTATAACCGGCAGAAAGATTGAAAAATACCAAATTGAGCGAATGTGCGCCTCGCGATGTAAATCGTTATTTTCTTTAAAGCTTTTCATTTCTGAGGCCTCACGATTAAAAATCTGCACGACGTTCATACCGCTAATATGTTCTTGTACGAAAGCGTTAAGCGTGGCCACTTGGGTTCTAACGTCTTGAAATGATGCCTTTATTTTAAGCTGAAATAAGCGTGTAGCATAATATAAAACAGGCACAACAGAAAGAGATATAAGCACTAAGCGATAGTCGAAAAAATAAAACATCGCTAGGACCATAACCACAATTTTTAGCAGGTCACCAAAAATAACGAGGATGCCCGAAGCAAAAATATCCGCAATGGTTTCTATATCGGAAACCGCCCTGGTTACTAAGGTACCGATTGGCGTTTGATCGAAATACTTCAGTTTGAAAGATAGAATGTGCTGGTAAAGCTGAATGCGTAAATCGCGGATAATACTTTGACCTAAAAAATTTGCTCCAAAAATAAATAGGAATTGAATTAAAGCCTCTAGAACCAAAAGAACCCCTAAAATTAGGGTGAAGTTCAATAACATATCCGCATTAGGAACAAGGATAAAATTATCGATGCTGTACTGAATTAAAATAGGCCTCGCGGTAGACAAGGCACTGAGCAATAGCGTGAGAACGAAAGAACCGTAATATACAAAGCGATAAGGCTTCACATAGGTTAAAATTTTTGCTAAAAGATTCAAATCGAATGCTTTACCACTAACTCCTTCTGCCATTTATATAAAAATATCTTGAGGGTAAACTACCCTAATTAAGTATAATCCTTGTGCTGGAACAGACTGTCCAGCTTTTTTTCGGTCTTGCGCTTCTATCATTTTCTGAAAGTCCTCCAAACACATTCTTCCTTTACCTACTTCCAGCAAACTGCCCACAATCGCTCTAACCATGTTTCGTAAAAACCGATCCGCACTAATATGAAAAACCCACTCTGCCCCGCGGTCTTCCCAATAAGCTTGGCGAATGTCGCAGATATTTGTTTTGGTTTGCGTTCTCGATTTTGAAAAGGAGCTAAAATCCCTTTTACCAATGAGTAAATTAGATGCCGCTTGCATGGCTTCTAAATTTAGGGGGTAAAAAATATTAGCTGCTAAGTTATGATTAAATGGACTTCTTTGCCTGTTTATTCGATACTCGTAAGATCGTTGAATGGCATCAAAACGAGCATGGATATTTGGTTTAACAACAAACATGGCATTAATAACCACATCTGGCGCAAGCAGCTTGTTTAGGTTTTGCACTAAGGTAGAAGTGTCTTCAATCCCTTCATCCCAATCGAAATGAGCGAACATCTCTTTAGCATGCACTCCCGTGTCGGTGCGACCAGCAGCAATAACATTAATATCCTTTCTTAACAAAAGTGATAAATGCTTGTTAAGATGTTCTTGTACCGTATAGCCATTAGGCTGAATTTGCCAACCGTGAAAATGGGTGCCGAGATAAGCAAGTTTTAGGAAATAGCGCAAAAGGACTTTCTTTGCGGCAAAGGTATTTAAAAGCTAGAAGAAGATACATGAAGATTACTCTATTAAGCGATAGTCATTCTTATATGGATGAGCAAGTTTTAAAGTTATGCGCAGGAAGCGATGAAATTTGGCATGCGGGTGATATCGGTAGCCCGAGAGTATGCGATCAACTAGCTAAAGTGGCTAAAGTTAGAGCCGTTTTTGGGAATATTGATGACCCAAGCCTACGGAGAGAATGGCCCGAAGAACTAGCTTTCGAAATTGAAAATTATAAAGTTTGGATGACCCATATTGGTGGTTATCCTGGTAGATATCATCGTGGCATTAAAGAAAAGCTTCGTGAATTCAAACCCGATCTTTATATCTGTGGTCATAGCCATATATTAAAAGTGATGTCTGACAAGGATTTGGGATTACTCCATATGAATCCTGGTGCGATTGGTAAACAAGGTCTACACCAAATAAGAACCTTACTCCGCTTTAAAATTGAGAACGGAAAGTTAAGTGATTTGGAAGTTGTTGAACTGGAACGCTGGCCTAAAAACTAACGTAAGCGATCGGCCGCTCTAATCATCATTTCGTCTTGCATAACTCCACGGTTGGCTAGCGAAATTAAAACAACACTTACGATAGGCAGGAAAATACCGATGCCTAAAGCTTTAGGATCGGTGCCGAAATTCTCGTACCAGAAGTAAAAAAGAAAACCGATCACGATAAAAAGAAGTATAATATTGAGTCGCCCCAACACCACTTGCAGCTGACGCCTTTTAAACATAAAAAGAGCTACAAAACTTAAAATAGCACTTAAAATAAAGAGCGTCAAGAAAATAGGATAATCCACCAAAGTCTTACGCCCTGTCTCGCTTTGAAAAAAGCTCACAAAAAAAGCAAGAAGGCCCATGATTAAACCTGAGGCCGCGAAATATAGCGTCTGAATTCTCTGAATCATTTTAAAATTTTCGACAAAATTGCTAAAAATTGTGGGATAAGCTTAGGCTTAATGGAATTCTTTGTAATATTGTGCACCTTGTTAAGGAGAACGATTTGTAAAAATATCCTAGTTAAAGGATATGCCTTAGCACAATCACCATCTTTTATTTCATCTTTTTAGAAAGATTAAGCAAAATTATCTTTTTGTATTCCCATGTACGACATTAATCAGTTAAAGGCTTTAAAGCTGCCCGAGCTTAGGCAAATTGGAGAAGCCGCCCGCATTAGTAAATTCCGCACTATCAAGAAATTAGAGCTTATCTATGCGATTTTAGATAAACAAGCCGTAAATCCAGAGGCGGTTAAAGACATTAAGTTTACGCCGGTACCGGACGACAAGCCTGCTGAAGTTGAAATGGCTCCAGAACCAAAAGAAAAAGTTATTTCGGCGAAGCCAATCCTTCGGAAAAAAAATCCCGAGGAAAATAAAGAGTCTAGCACTGAAAACCCTAAAGCTGCTGGCGACCAACGCAGAGATCCGCGTGCCAAAAACACCGACTCGCGTCCTCCACGCGGAGATAGACAGAACGAAAAGCTTCCCAATAAGCGTACAAATCCCGACTTAAAAGAGGACGAAGCAAAGGATGGTCCTGAGAATAGTGCAAAACCTATTATCAAAGATCGAAGAAACGATAACCCTCGCGATAACCGTCCTCATAAAAACGATAATCGTAAAAACGATCCCCGCCCAGAAGCTCGTAAAGACGAAAGAAAGGAGGATCGTAATGATGATCGAAAAGAGGACAGAAAGGAGGATCGTAAAGAAGAGCGCAATGATAATAACCGCACTGAAAATCGCTCGGATAACAACCGTAACGATTCTAACCGCGGCCAAGACTCAAGGCAGAATAACAATCCTAGACAAAACAACAATCAACGTAATCGCCATCGCGAATATGACTTTGATGGTATTGTAGTAAGCGAAGGCGTATTAGAAATGATGCCGGATGGTTATGGTTTCTTGCGTTCAAGCGATTTCAACTATTTAAATTCCCCTGACGATATTTATGTGTCACAAAACCAAGTAAAGCTTTTTGGCTTGCGCACGGGTGACACAGTAAAGGGTCAGATTAGGCCTCCGAAAGAAGGTGAAAAATATTTTCCATTAGTTAAAGTAGAAAGTATT
>PZPB01000124.1 GCA_003045865.1 Bacteroidota bacterium
CTATTAACGCGTTAGGAATTTTGCTACCCCCTTTTGAAATTTACTTTGATGGCTGTTCGCTAGTAGGGACATGAAAAGGGCCCTTAAAATGTTTATTCTCCTCGAAAGATTTGATATAACGCTCTTTACGGGCTGGATCAATATCGTCGAAAGTAATAAGGATACCGGTTTCTTCTACCGTACCAAAATTGCTGTTCTCGGCGGTACCGAAAGAACGCATGGTAGAAGAAAGTGACATATAGCTATTAATCAGCGGCGGAATGTTCTCACCTCTTTTCTTCACTTCTGTATTGAGAATTTTATGCGCTTCTTTGTAGCTTAAACCTTCGAAAAGGGAATAGTAAGGACTTAATTCTTCTTCCTGCACCAAGGCTAAGCGCGGACGCACTAATTCGTCTGGATCGGGGAAGAAGTGTCGCATAAAAGCCAAAATAATATTTCGCGCTTCTCGCTCATATTGAGGGTACATGGTCACTTTTCCGAAAAGATATTTCAACTGGGGATCCTTCAGCATTACGGTTGCCAATCCATCCCAAAGATTGTCTAAGGCAAAAATTCCTTTACGGGGTGCCGTACGTTGATATTTTGGCTGAACAAAAGAGCGCCCCAATTCTAAAGTTAGTGGCAAAAACTCATCGATCATGCGAGGCGATAAGTTAAATAATTTTGAAGTGGCCGATTTTAAATTGCCATCGGCATCGCGCTCGCCAAATCTGCATTTTAGTAAACGATAGCCTGCCATTATCTCTTGATCTTCCGGATCCCAAACAATCAATTGATCGTAAGCGTGTTCTGAAAGATCATAATCATCTAGATCAATTTTCTTCCCGGTTCCTCCACCTGCTGCTCTAAAAGCCACTTCACGTAGACGGCCAACTTCGCGGGTAATATTTGGGGCATTATGATAATTAACCAAATAGAGTTGATTACCACCTTTGGTCGTATTTCTTAAAAAATGCTCTTCCGTTAGCTCCGAGATAATTGCTTTACGCTCTACCTCTCCTATAATCTCTTCCATTTAAAATCTATTATTTGGCTAAAGCATATACCCTTCTGCGCATTTCTGCCGCCCACTCTACTAAGCTTCTACTTTTATCGAAGCTTTCATGCTCAACCTTTTTTCCAAAAGTAATTTTTATCGTCTTATTGCGCTGCTTAAACATCTCGTCAGCAAGGTAAAACATTTCTAGGTTAGCTTTAATACCTAGTTTAGTCCGCCAGCGTGATAGCTTATAAAACCAAGCCGAATTATTACCACCAATGTGCACGGGAATAACATCTTTTTTATACTTCTTCGCTTTGGCGATAAAACTCTTCTGCCAAACTAAATCGCCAATACCAGTCTCTAATTTGCGAGAAACCATACCTGCTGGAAAAACCAAAATTGGGATTTCATGCGCATAAGTTTCTTCAATTAACTGCAAAGCTTGACGAGGGTTTACCCCTACTTTGTTAACGGGCACAAATAAAGACTCTAAATTTTTAATATTCAGCAGAATATCATTTACTAAGAATTTAAAATCGCCTCTCACTTCTCCTACCGCCTTCATAAAAGCGATACCATCTAAGCCTCCTAAAGGATGATTAGCGGCTAAAATACAACCACCTGTTTTAGGAATATTCTCAATTCCATAAACCTCAACCTTGGTATTTAACGCATCTAGGCCCGACCGAACAAAGTCTAAACCTTGCTTTTCGCCGTGCAACCCCATAATTTCATTAATCTCTTCTTGATGAACAATACGTTTTATGTAGTTCACCACGAAGGCAGGCAACCATTTTGCTAAAGCGGGGTTTTTCTCACGCAAAATTGCTTTTATATCGATATACTTAGTGGGTGTATTTGTCAAATCCCTCTGTTTTTCCCTGTTAATAAAGCTGCGCGAAGATAATTGATTGCCCGAAAAAGATTAGGCAATATAATCCTCTAAATAGGAATAATGCGAATTTAAGTTTCCGGCCAAAGTTGTTTCGGTGGCTTTATCTAAAATTCCTAATTCATCGTTATTAAAGAAATGAGGAATTACATTTCTAAGCAACTCATTTCCAAAATCTTCAGAGGCATCGCGCGGTAATTCACCCGGTAAATTATCTACCGCCGAAACAGCAATACTACCCTCCGTACCTAAGGCTACTTCCTTTTCAGAGATGGGATCATAGGCGTAAAAGGGATCTGCAATGGTAGAAGGACGAATTGTACTGGCCACAGGACCGTCAATATCGCAGCTAATGTCGGCTACCATTTTAATATTGAAGCTGGGGTCTTTTGCCATTTCTCTGTCAAAAATTAAGGGCGAATCTTCACTCCAGTAGTGGCAGGCTACATACATATCTGCATGAGCGGCATAGGTTAAAAAGTTCGACTCATAGCCCTTACTATCTTGGTAAAAATCTTTTCGCTTAAAGTCCTTACCATCGCATCTACGGAAGTAATCTTGTACATTTAGCTGGGTAAAAACTGCTTCCTGGTTGAAATCTTCACGAATAAACTCATCGGGGTAAACCTGAGTAATTTTAAGGGCCGAAAGAATTTCCATCGCCCCCCCTGCCACTCTACCGGCGCCAGAAATTGCAATTCTAAAATTTTTGGGCAAGACTACTTTTACCAATTCCGACTCTAATTCGAGACGGTTATGACAAAGGTGTGCAGGCTTAAGCTCATACTGGCCGCTTAGCTGTCCATAAGCTCGGAAACCATTGTAACAGCCCACAATACCAGCATATCTACCAAAACCAAGCAAGCGCTTCCCGCCTGGATCTTTTAGCATTTCATAATCGATAAGGCTTACTTTTTTAGCCAAGATAGCTTTGAGGAGGTCGCGATTGTATTCTTGTTTCTTGTAGGTGTGTGAGAAAAACATGTAGCGTTTATGGGGAAGGAGCATAGTAATAGGTACTTCTTTAACGCCCATGAGCAGGTCACAATCGGATAAGTCTTCTTGTAGAGGAATATTCAAGGCCTGGTATTCGGAGTCTTTAAAAGCTCTAATATCGCTCGGTTGAACGGCAATTTCTAAGTTAGGGTAACGCTGGAGCAGAATTTCACAATGCTTAGGACTCAGTGGAACCCGTCGGTCAGGTGGAGTTTTGCCCTCTTTAATAATACCTATCTTCATTTCGCTAATATTTGCCGTAAAGATATTAGCTTTGCCGTCTAGAAAAAAGGTTCTTTAAAAATTTGGGGCTGAATGGTATCGACAGCAAGTTGATTCGATTGTAAGCATGCCGGGCTATGAGGGTGTCGCCCGTAAAACAGATACTTCAAAACAACAAGAGGCGAAAATAACTTCGCGCTTGCCGCTTAAGTCACAGTATGTGATTTCTGCTAATCCACGCGTTAGACGCGGGAGCAAGTCATCTCTCCGACCCTATGTTTGGTTGGGTAGGAATTAGAGGTGTCATCAAATCCGAACTAGCGAGTAAAGTGTTGTGTTGTACTCGTGACACTGTAATTCACAAATAAGCCTGCGGTGGGGTGTTTGTTCCCAGCCAATGGACGAAAACCTCAAGAACAAAATAAGCATGTAGAAAGCTCTTGGTTCCCTTGTTTGCACGCGGGTTCGAACCCCGCCAGCTCCACAATTTTAAAACCCGCACTAGCGGGTTTTTTCTTTTCTAGCCACGGCAAAAAACAGTATTGAGCAAGAGTAAAGAGCATAGAGAACGATAAACCTAAAACTATCGCGAAAACCCGTCAACGCGCCTTAGCAAACCCGATCAATAAAAAGCTATTTCCAATAAAAAAAGGTCTACTTTCGCACGCTTTTTTGAAGGTCTGAAACAGTACCCAAAAGCGCTGAATGTTATTTAGATATCCCTGAGATGAAGAGATTAAACGAGTACAAGAAATTATTTGCGATAGAAGGCAATTTAGACCTAAAAGATCTAAAGGTTAAGTACCGCGACTTGGTGAAAGAATGGCATCCCGATAAATTTCAGGCTAATGATGAGAAGGCACTTGAGGCAGAAGAAATGAGCACCAAAATTATAGATGCTTATCATTTCTTAGTAAGTATCGCTCCCGAGACCCACCTTAAAAACAAGGCGGAATACCAAGAAACTATCGATAAAGGTGGAATTACCAACATAATTTATAAGGGCACTCTTTTAGAAATCACCTTTATAGATGGCACCGCATTTGAATGCTTTGGGGTTCCTAAAAGCGTTTACTTAAAATTTATAAACTCAGATAAGCAAGTACGATTTGCAAAAAGAAATATTTTCGGTACCTATACATTCCGAAAATCAAAAAAAGCCAATACCGCTGAAACACCAGCCTAATTGAGGCCCTTTCTGAACAGATAATCAGCATCCCCCGTAAGGGAGCTAACATGCGCGATTACCGCAACCTAGACCTAGTCCTCGCTAATCGCTATTTTATAATTGTCGCTAACGAGTGGCTAAATGACTTCCCGACTGAGCTGCATCAGCATAATGTTGATTTACAAAAATTGAAGGTCTACCCCGATTTAGATGAGATTCGCTACGCGCTTTATGAACGGACTGTTAAATAATGATAATAGCCTCATCGCATTGTGGGTAATGAAATATAATTATCTTCCGATGCAATAATGTTACTATGAAAGTCACCAAACTTAGCCCCTTCCTCCTATTAATCTTCCTTAGCATTACCCAAACCTCCTTCGCTCAAGCGGATCACTTCTCCTATGAAAACTACGTAAACGAGCAAGGCGATTCTTTGCCCTATCGCTTATTAATTCCCGATTATGCTCCCAGCATAAAATACCCCTTGGTGATTTTCCTACATGGTTCGGGCCAGCGCGGCAATGATAATGAAGCGCAGCTTACTTGGGGCGTTTTAAATTTCGCCTCCGATTATAATTTAAAAATGCATCCCGCCATTGTTATTGCGCCCCAGTGCCCCGAGAAATTGAGCTGGGACAATTTATCGGAAAAAGACATGACCCTGCAAAAACAGCCTAGTAAAACCTTAGAGTTGGTTATGGAACTAATTACCGAAGCTAAAAAAACCTTAGCGGTAGATACCAATCGCATTTACATTACTGGCCTTTCCATGGGAGGTTTTGGCACCTTCGATGCGATTAGTCGCTACCCCAATGTATTTGCTGCTGCAGTGCCAGTTTGTGGAGCGGGCGACCCCAGGCAAGCCGCTAAATTCGCCCATATTCCGCTGTGGATTTTCCACGGCGCCTTAGATGATGCGGTTTCCCCATCCTACTCCCGCGATATGTTAATGGCCCTCACTAAAGCGGGCGCTTTTCCTGGCTTTACTCAATACCCAGAAGTGGGACATTTTGCCTGGATTGCCGCCTATAGCGACCCCATGATGATGCAATGGTTATTCCGCCAAAGCAAGGGAAACTAAAATCCAACTGCCTTCTTTTAAAAAGCAAATAATTAGCGGTAGAAGCGAAAGTTCTCCGCCAATAAAAACTACTTTGCTAAACTGATTTAAAGGCCTTTGAAAATAAACATTCCACTGGAAAGTATTCCTACTGAACAGCTTCCCGTTCTTGAGAAAATTATCGACGATCTAGTAGAAAACGGCTTCGCAATAATTGATAATTTACTTGCAGCCGAGCAAGCGCAAAGCATTAAAAATCGCTTATTAGAGCTCAAAGCAGAGGACGAATTTAAAAAATCGGGTATTGGTAAAGCCGTGCTTCATCAGGTAGATGATAGTATTCGCGGTGACTTTATTCGCTGGATAGAAACGGACGATTTACATCCCAGCATAGAATGCTACTACCAATTTATCGAAAGCTTTATTGCCTTTGCTAATCGCTCGCTTTACCTCAATCTTAAAGACCTAGAAAGTCACTATACCTTTTACCCGCCCAGTAAAGGTTATTTAAAACACCGCGATCGCTTCCGCGAGAAGCCCCACCGGGTTTTATCAATGGTATATTATCTCAACGAAAACTGGCAGCCGGGCGACGGCGGCGAGCTAGATATTTTCGACCAGCGTATTAAAAAACTACAAACCATTGCCCCGCGCATGAACCGTCTAGTGGTTTTTAAAAGTGAAATGGTGCACGAAGTTCTACCCAGCATTCAGTCGCGCTACAGCCTAACCACCTGGTTATTGGATAAAGAAAAAGAGCTGAGCTTCTTATAAATAAAAAAGCCACCCTTCTATAATGAAAGGTGGTTTTTCAATCCTCTAGAGAGAGAGGTTAAAAATCTTAAGCTTAAACTGCTTCTGCTATTCCTAGCTGCACTTCGCCTTCTAATTTTATTTCGTCTGAAACTAGTAAGTTACCCGCTTCGTTTACCACGTGGAATTTAAGACCAAAATCCTTACGATTAAGTTTGCTCTTAAAAGAAAAACCTGCTTTGGTATTTCCCCAAGGATCTACCGCTACGCCGCCAATTTCTACTTTTAATACAACAGGCTTCGTTACATCGCGAATAGTCATTTCACCGTGTAATTCGAATTCATCACCGTCAACTTTGATGATTTCTGATCCTACGAAAGTTAAATGAGGAAAAGACTCTACGTTAAAAAAGTCATCACTTTTTAAGTGATTGTCACGATCTGTACTGCCCGTAGATATACTGCTTACATCAGCCGTAAAGCTAAACTTGCCAGTACTAAAATCATCACCTTCGGTTTCTACGCTTCCGCTGAAAGATGAAAAGTTACCGGTCACGGTAGTAATCATCAAATGCTTGGCTTTAAACTGAATGTTAGTGTGCGCGGGGTCTAAGGTCCATTTTTTGGTATTCATCGTATCTATTTTTTATTAATTAATGTTCAAACACTGATGCAAATATACCATTAATGTTTAAACATTAATACCTTTTTGTAAAACCTTTCGGTAGATGCCCATTTAAAGCATTAAGCCATTTATTGAGAGATTTATTATCTTCTGTAGAGTATAGTTTTAGGTTTTAAAACCAAGACGATTTGATGACATATAGCCTAGAATCAG
>PZPB01000125.1 GCA_003045865.1 Bacteroidota bacterium
AAATTAAAGTTACTTTTTATTTCGTCTGTGAATTGCGACCGATAATTGCCATCATCCATTATTTCTTGTATTTCCTTTTTCAACTTTTTCTCAAGAGGCTCTACCTTAAAAAAGTTTGCCCTAATCTGCTCAAAGGGGGTAGTGAAGTTTATGAACTGTAATTCATTAGACAGCGTGGTATATATTTCATATTTAGCAGCAAAACGTTTGTTGATTTAGAGCTAAAATGGACTTGAATGAAACCAAGGGTCTGATAGTATTTTATAGAAACCTTAAAACCAAATCCCTTTTTGAAACGAGGTTATCTATTTAGCTATACGCCCCGCCTGAGGGATAGCAGTGAAAAGCCCACAGCGAGGAACGAGCGAGGACTTCAACCTGAAATTTACTTCCAATTTAGCAGCAAAACGTTTGTTGATTTAGAGCTAAAGGGGAATATTCTTTGCCAAGAGTTTATTGTGGTGATTATACAAGTAAAAATTATTTGGTCAGTAAATTCACTTTTTCAAAAAATCAACAAATTACTGCGTCGACTAATTTTACTTTAGCCCGCTAAAGCTGCAATTAGCCTCCTTGTCTTTTTTGTTTTTTGAAAATTTGATGCTCAAATTTCCAGACAAATTCAGGTTCTAAACGTATAGCCCGACCCGCAGGGGCAGGCCCAAAAAAAACTAAATTCTAGGTTTAGGCAGGGTTTAGGGCGGCGTTTTCTTCTTCGCTGAGCATGCGGGAATGGATGATAAAGCGAAAACCTAGCGGGATTTCGAGGGAAAAACTAGAGCCGCGGCCGGCGGTAATATCGATGGTTAAATGGGTGTGTTTCCAGTATTCAAACTGATCGCGATTCATGTAATAATTAATGCCGGCTAATTCACCCAGCAGCACATCGCTGTCGTCGAGGTACATGTCTTCTTTTTCGAAAATCATAGGAGAAGACCCATCGCAGCAGCCGCCGCTTTGGTGGAAAATAAGCTCACCGTGTTTTTCTTGTAACTGCTTTACCAAGGCTATCGCCCGCTCTGTTATTGCTACTCTTTCCATTTTTAAACAATTTTTATGAATAAAAGGGACTTGCCAAAATTTTAGCAAGCCCCTTCCCTATTATCGATTTACTAGCAACTACTAAAAGAAACCTAGTTTATTCTTGTCGTAGGAGATAAGCATGTTTTTAGTCTGACGGTAATAGTTCATCATCATCAGGTGGTTTTCACGGCCAAATCCTGATTTTTTATAACCGCCAAAGGGGGCATGAGCCGGATAAGCGTGGTAGCAATTTACCCATACTCTACCTGCTTTAATAGCGCGCGGAATTTGGTATAATTGATGGGCATCTCTGGTCCAAACGCCAGCTCCTAAGCCGTAAAGCGTATCATTGGCAATTTCTATGGCCTCGGCTTCATCTTTAAATTTGGTCACACAAACTACCGGTCCAAAAATCTCTTCTTGGAAAACGCGCATTTTGTTATGCCCTTCTAAAATGGTGGGCTGAATATAAAATCCATTGGCAAAATCGCCCTCCAGTTTAGAGGCTTCGCCACCCGCCAATACTTTAGCGCCTTCTTCTTTACCAATGCTGATATAGGAAAGAATTTTCTCGTATTGGTCGTTACTGGCCTGGGCACCTACTTGACAAGCGACATCATAAGGGTTGTTTTGCACGATGGCCTTGGTGCGGGCAATTACGCGCTCCATAAACTTGTCGTAAATATCTTCCTGCACCAATAAGCGCGAAGGACAAGTACAAACTTCACCTTGGTTAAAGGCAAATAATACGGCGCCTTCGATGGCTTTATCGAGGAAGGCATCATCTTCATCCATCACCGAATTGAAGAAAACATTAGGCGATTTTCCACCTAACTCCATGGTTACCGGATTTAAGTTTTTAGAAGCATATTGCATAATTAGCTGTCCGGTAGTAGTTTCACCGGTAAAGGCAACTTTGTCAACTTTAGGACTAGAAGCCAATGGTTTACCTGCTTCAGGCCCGAAGCCATGGATAACATTTACTACCCCTGGAGGGAATACGTCGGCAATCATTTCCATTAATAAAGTGGCGGAAGAAGGGGTTTGCTCGGCGGGTTTCAAGACCACACAATTACCAGCGGCCAAAGCAGGTGGTAGCTTCCAAGACAACATTAATAAGGGAAAGTTCCAGGGAATAATTTGAGCGATCACACCTAGGGGCTCCTTAATATTCATGGAAAGCGTATTAGCATCTAGCTCGGTGGCAGATCCCTCTTCCGCGCGTATTACGGCGGCAAAATAGCGCCAATGGTCTACGGATAAAGGCACGTCGGCGTTTATCGTTTCACGGATTGGCTTACCATTATCGCAGGTTTCAACCAGAGCAAATTCCTCCAAATTCGCTTCAATAATATCGGCTACCTTATTTAGTAAAGCGGCTCTTTCGGCGGCTGAAGTATTGCCCCATGCTTCTTTGGCAGCATTGGCGGCATCGACCGCATTTTCAACATCTGCTTTCTGAGAACGAGGATATTTAGCAATTAAGGTATTATCTACCGGCGAAGTATTTTCGAAATACTCTCCATCAACGGGATCAACAAATTTCCCATTGATGAAATTCCCATATTTTTCCTTAAATTTAGGCTTGTGGTAACTCATCAATTTATATTTTATGTATTTAAGATATTTATCACCAGCAATTTATACAGTATATACTTGCTACAGTAACATGATAGTCTTATAAGCTAAAATGAAAATCTGATTTTTAAAAGACACTATGGAAAGACTTCTTGCAAAGCATAAAAGCGAAAGAAAATTAACTACTCTGGTAGAAAATTTCACCGCTTACGGATCAGCCTATTCGGAACTGAATATTTTCGAAACCCACCAAAAAGCAGAGCAAGTCAGTCTAAAATTTGATTACCCCGTTTTGGCAAGTATGATTTCGGGTAAGAAGATTATGCATTTGGAGGATATGACTTCCTTTGACTTCTTTCCCGGCGAGTCGGTGGTAATTCCCTGTGGCAAGGAAATGCTGATTGATTTCCCCGAAGCCACCAAAAACAATCCTACCCAGTGCTTAGCTCTCACCATTGATCCACAAAAAATTAGTGAAGTGGTGGATTCTTTTAATGAGATGACTATTATCGACCTAGGTGAAAATGGCAATTGGCAAATTGATAGCAATTCTTTTCACCTCGATAATCACAAGGGAATTCAGCAATTGGTAGATCGACTGGTTTACACTTTTACCGAAGGCCATGCCTCAAAAGACATTTTTATAGATGGCATTATAAAGGAGCTTATTATCCGGGTGCTGCAGTCGAAAGCGCGTCATTCCCTTTTGGAAAATACCGATAGCTACCTGAGCGATCATCGCATTGCTTACGCGATCAATTATATTAAAGAGCATCTCACCGAAAACATTTCTATAGACAAGTTAGTCGATAAAGCCTGCCTGAGTAAATCACACTTCTTCAAAATCTTTAAAAACACGCTTGGCTTTTCTCCGATTGATTACATCACTTCTGAACGAATTAAACTAGCTAAGACGCTCATTAAGAAAACTGATTATAAAATCTCCGAAATTGCCTATCAGTCGGGCTTTAACACAGCCAGTTATTTCAATAAGAAATTTAAAGAATACGAGTTAATTACCCCTGGGGAGTTTAAACAGACTTTAAAAAGGAAGTAAATTTAGGCTTGAGGAATTGAGTAGATAGTACTATTCGGCAGAATCGCAAAGGTCTTAGCGAAGATAGATTCACTTTTTAATTCCGTTCTTGAATTGTACTTCCCCTGGTGTTTTGTTCTGCCTTTTATACCTGCCAAGGTCTACCCTCTTTCTTGGGCCTTGAGTCTTTGAGTCTTTAAACCTTGAGTCTTTAACAGACTTTCCTTCACACTTTTCGTCCATTTATCTTTTAGTATGCTCAAGACGATACTATCTCGGCGCTCTCCATCGGGCCAGTAGCTATTACTTCTTAAAATACCTTCCACCTTACAACCAATACTCTTCATAGCGTAAATACTTGTCTGATTATTATTATCCGCTCTAAATTCCACGCGCTCCATATTCAGCACTTCAAAGGCAAATTCTAAGAGTAAATATTTACATTCTTATTTAAGCCTGTTCCCTGAAAGTCTTTCTATACCAGGTAAAACTAGGCTGAAGAGCAGCATTCTGAATATTGTTAGCCTAAAACCTCGTGCTGCCTGCATACTGATTGCTTTGCTTATCAAAGACCGTAAAAGCGCAGGTATGCTTGTTTTTTCTTCCGTCTGAGGCCTTATCTTGATTCTTCTAAAAGGTACCGGAATTTTAAGGTGGCCATAATCGTCGGTTAATTGCTTGCCCACCTGTATGTCGCGAATGGCGATTTCAAAATCGTAGACGGTTTTAAGGCAGTTGGAATTAAAACCATGATTTACATAGCGGCATTGTCCCAGCAAAGCACGAAATTACCATTGTTGTTGCGAAAGGTATAGGTATCGTGAATATTCTGATAAATGGGCTCCATGGCCTGGAATCATTGGGACTCAATTCACGGTCAAGCTTGTCTAACAACCAGGTAATGGTTCCCGCGGGAATAAATTCGGTGGCCACGACGCCGTAGCCAATTTCATTGCTGATAAATTTTAATTCAGTTTTTGGATGTATCATTTTTAAGAGATTAGGTATAACCTCTTGCTAAACTTATTCTTAGTCTCAGCCACTTTGCATGGCTTTTTTGGTAATTAGTCAGATAGGCGCAAGGCTAGTTAAAATAGCAAAGTTTGGATTGAAAAATTAGCTTGATTAAAATTAAGACCAAAAAACATTAGGTACTAATTTACAGTACACTAATATTTAATTCAGCCTAGATAAGCCTATTACTTGAGGCAATATCTGGCTCGATAAAGCAAAGAGTATTTAAGTTCTCTAATCGTCTAAAAGATATTCCTTTCCGATGCTGTAAACCTAGGAGTAATTAAAACTCTACTCTATCGTTAATCGTATAACGGTACTCTCACGCTTTAGCTCGATTATCACAAAATAAACGCCTGCTGCAGCTTCAACGTAAAGGTCTATCACCTGGCTATTCTGGAAAGTAGCCTTGCTTATTAATTTTCCGCTCATATCTTTAATATGAATATCAGCAAAAGCGCAAACACGGCCTAAGTCAAGACTAAAATGACCATTACTAGGATTGGGATAAAGCGATAAACGATTGCTTAATCTGCTTTCTGCCAGACTAATACCCGCAACACTATAGCAAGCAGATGTATCGATACAGCCATCTTTGGTAATGATCACAGCATAAGCGCCATTGCTGCTAGGACTAAAGCTTTGACCGTTTTCACCCATGATAATTGTATAGAAAGGACAGTCTAGCCACTGGTAGCTTGCGCCAGATTCATTCGCAGTTAAAAGCTGAGCATTCTGACTTACCGTACTATCGAGTCTGTTTATTGTCAAATTTAAGGTTAGCACCGAATCGCAGCCCGCGGCATTGGTCAACGTAAAAGTAGGCGCAGTCGTGCTAGAGGTGTAGGTATTCCCATCTACCCAAGTGAAAGAATCACAGGCAGTTTGATAATCTATACTCGAGCTAGAATTCGTGATGCTTAAGTTTAAGGTTAGCACCGAATCGCAGCCCGCGGCATTGGTCAACGTAAAAGTAGGCGCAGTCGTGCTAGAGGTGTAGGTATTCCCATCTACCCAAGTGAAAGAATCACAGGCAGACTGATACTCGACACCAACGCTGGGCAAACAAAGTCCTGCTCCGAGTTTAGTAATAAAGGCATCAAAGCTGCCATTGGAGTTTAAATTGAAAGTCGCCGCGCTGGGATCAAAGTCGGCACTGGAGGCGAAATAGCCCGAAATAAAAACATCCTCCAGATCATTTACAGCAATGCCATAACCCACGTCCGTGCCAATATCGCCCATTGCCACGGCCCAACGATAATCGCCATTGCTGCTGTACTTGGCAGCATAGATATCACTTATGGCACTGGAGCTTAAAGTATGCATCTGTCCGCCGCTTCCAAAGTTGGCCGTGCTAGAAAAGTAGCCTGTAATAAAGACGCTGCCGTTTTTATCGGCATAAACATCATTACAATGATCGAAGCCTGAGCCTCCCAAAGAAATCGCCCAGTTATAGTTACCATTAGGATCATATTTGGCGAGGTAAATATCATGCCCACCTACTGAGCTGCGGTTTTCAACTGCGGTGCTCGGATCGCAATCAATCGTGGCAAAATAACTGCCGCCTAAATAGGTGTTGCCCAAACTATCTGCCGACAGATGCGCGCCTAAAGATCCGTCTCCTCCAGCAATAGCATGAGCCCAGAGAAAACTACCTGTATTATCGTATTTTGCAAAAAATATGTCTTTACTACCAGTAGAAATAAGGTTGGCGCTGCCAGCTCCTGGATTAAAATCTACCGTTCCTTCGAAATAACCTGCTAGATGCACATCGCCGTTTGCACTGCGATCAATGCTATAACCACCATCTGCACCTGAGCCACCCATGCTTTTGGCCCAAAGGAAATTACCGCTTGCATCATATTTGGCGAAATAAATATCGGAATTAGCAGAGGCCGTTAGAATATGGACGGAAGCGCCCGGATCAAAATCTACGCTGCCTTCAAATATGCCGGTGAGATAAACCTGCCCAGTGGCATCTACCGCTAAGCTATTGCCAGCATCATTCGAAGAAGCGCCCATCGACCTAGCCCAGATAACTGAACCCATTGCATTGTACTTAGCCAAGAAAATATCATTACTGCCATTCGAACTTAAATTAAGCGTGGCAGCGCTTGGGTCGAAATCGGCACTTCCTTGAAAGGATCCGGTGATTTTAGTACATGACAATAACTCATAAAACCTTGATTTCCAACAAATTAAGTGTTAA
>PZPB01000126.1 GCA_003045865.1 Bacteroidota bacterium
TAAAACAAAAAAAGAGAGCTTACCCGAGTTACTGGTAAGGTTTAAATAAGATATCGGCGCAATAATATCATCAATTACAATAAGGCTATTCGTATACATGGGTTTCCATCCGCCCATGGCCATGCCAAAACGCACGCTCTCATTATTATCGGCGGCGTATTTCAGTAAATTCCGCAGCTCTAAAACGCAGGCATATTGTGCGCCCGATTTTTGCGCGCCATTCAAATACCATTGATTCATTAAAGCATCTGCCCCGTAAAGAATTACATACTCAATATTATGATGGTTAACTGTCTGAAAAAAACTGGCATGATTGGTTAATAAAGCGGTGGTACCATTAACTTCTTTGGTTTTCGGATTGCGGGTAAATAAATTATCGACGTAAGCAATGCGAGGATTCAAACAGTTTTCGGAAGATTCCATATCGGCATTCGCTATTAATCCACCTAAATAAGCATTCGCCTCCTCTACCCCTAATTGCATTAATTGTCCGGTGAAATAAACTTGCGGATCATTTTTAAGAATGCGCATGTGGTTTATTGTTTCGTTAAATTTAGAGCCCATGGTTTCAATCAATTCAATCGAATCTTGGGCATTAATGTGGTAGATAATAACATCTAAACCGCCTTCTGTATCAAAATTACTTAAGCCGCCGGCAATTAAAGTTTCACCGCTGATACCAATATCCTTAAGCATTTCTATACCGGATCTGCCATCTTTAATTTCTTTGATAATTTCAAAAGAGGCGTTGATGGTTGCGATGTAGGCATTGGTATCGCCGGCTGAAACTGAGTAACCTGCGGCATAAATGAGTCCTTGGGGTTTATCGATATCAAAGCCAAAAAGAGAAACATTTTCAGCTTCTGGATGAGGATGACTTTCTAGCGTTTTACAATCCTGTCCTTCAAAAAGTAACGAAATAGGATATTGTGCCGTCAAATCATTACAAAGGGTATAATAACGATTAGGAGCATATTCCATCAATTCGAAAGCGCTAGCGCCATTAGCCTCCGCACCATAATAAATAGCGGATGAATACAGGAACTTGCCCTGCGTAGTTAATTTCAGAATCGAGCTTCCCTCAATTTTCTTATCATTAATACTGTTTACTAAAACCACGATATCACCATGGCTATCCACCAAAATATCTTTGGGAGCAAAACCCGAGTTTTTCGAACCATATTTAAACTGCCAGAGGATTTCCCCTTTGGAATCTAAACCGAGAACAAACAAGGAATCGGTAACACTAACATTGGCTAACCTATTTTCCTCGGTTGTTTTACGATAAGCTAGAAAAATTTGATCCTTGGCCGTTGCGAGGCCTTCTCCTATTTCGGCATAGTGTTCACTACCATAAGTTTTAGAAACGATAGCAGAGCCCGCATGATTTAATATCCATAAAGACGCATCTACCGAAAGGGGCCTATTATTATGGGCAGTCTCTTGCCAGCCCACCATTATAAAGCCGCTTTGAAAATCGATAATATCGCGCGATTCTTCCAGTCCGACTCCCCCGTATACCGATTCTAAATTCTGCCCTTTATTTACATTAAAAAGCTTTTGCGCCCTAAGCTCTGCATGAAATGCGAATAGTAAGCTAAAGACCAAAAAGAGTTTCTTCATTCAATTATTACTTTCATCATTCAGCAGCGGAGACAGACAATTTTGTGTTAAGCACTGCAATTTAAACTCTCATCCCTTTATAACTTAGCGCAGCTTTAAGGGGACCGCGGTAATAACCAAATTGGTAGCACCCGAAGAAAGATTTACATTTTTGCGTAGCTAAATTTAAGGCAATTGATGAGCACTTTTTGTTTTCTTTAGCAATTTAATCGGTGCATCTAAAGTCAAGTTCAAAAGGTGGCTACAAAATTAGCCATTAGATTAGAGGTAAATTACTGGTTTTAAGGGTGTCCGATGAAATGAGAATAGGCAATTAAAGTGAATTCAAAGGCTAGAGTCTGCACTGTTGAAGCTCCGAGAGCCCTAGCATTTTATAAATTGTGGAAGTATTTGTTCCGCAGCCCTCCAAAGCTTTGACTTTTTTGAATCTTAGCCTTGCCAAAAAGCTCGGCTTTTCCAAACTAATTTAGACGACAGATTTTCCCTAAAAAATGCAGTCCTTTCAACAAAGCTCCTTCTATCTTCCCCTGGTATTTACCGCAGTTATTTTCGGCATTGCCCCTATCTTACTAAAGCTTATAGGTTTGCAGTCTATCACTTACCGTAGATGCGTACAAAGCTTTTTAGCAGGACTTCTATTAGCATTTTTCTATCGAATGATGACCGTACTGCCTCTCATTGGCGGAATCGTTTCGGGCCTCATAGTTTTTTATCTTTTTCTAAACGTAGCCTTTGCTAGTCTTGGAATCATCGTTGGCGTTCTTCAAGGAATTATCCATAGAAAATGGACCAAACTCACGCATGCTTTAAAGCTTTTGGGTGGGCACTTCTACCTCAGCGGAAGACGAGGCTTTTACGCAGGACTTTGGGAGGGGATTAGCCGACATAGTTGGGAATTACCGCAAAATTTAATCGGCCATATTTGGGCACAAAGCCTTAATGCTTTCGGTACTATTCAGCGCGTCGATTATTTTGATGGCGCTACTTTTAGCACGAGCGAAAAACAGTTAAAACGCAGTGGCATGTCCCTTTCAACGTTTATTTACATTGCCATAGATGACGCTATTAATGTTGAGTTCCGCCAAAAATTACTAGCTGATCCGCTCTTAATGCACGAGTTTGGGCATAGCTTCGATAGTAAGATTTACGGACTATTTTATTTGCCTCTAATTGGCCTTCCCAGTTTAATTAGCGCTGCTCGGTCTAAGCAGCTTAAAGCAGATGCGAAAAACCCGATGCCGCATCGCTTCCAAACCTATGAAATGCGCGCTAACCGATATGCTGCCAATTATTTCGCGTCATACTATCAAGTGGATTGGGCGAAATTTGAAAAGGTATTTCCGCTCAAAATTTCTTAACAAGATAAGTCGCACTTCAAACAAAAAAAGGCCCTCTAGTAGAGGGCCTTTCTTTGTTAAATCTATTTTTTCACTGCTTCTTAGTCGAAATAAACCTGATCCACATAAACGGTGGTGGGACTAAAGCTTCCCGCCGCATCTACTGCGTTCCACATGGCGAAGGGAATTCGCACGGAGTTTAAATCGAGGTTAGTAAAATCGCTTAAGGGTATGGTGTATTCTACAAAGCCATTGCTAAGTGGCGTGGCGGTATAGTCTTTTAGCATTACAAAATCACTAGTTTGCTGGGTTAGTCCTTCTAACTTAATTTCAGCATTGTCTAAACTCGCGGATGCTTGGAGTGCAAAACGTAAATTAGTATAGCTTGAAAGGTCTTGTGGCGTTTCAAGCTCAATAAAAGCCCCTCCCCAATTACCACCAGGGAAATCATAAACCAGACTAAAATCGCCATCTACTGCAGTATCTGACAAACGTAAATTTGGCTCCCCTCCTGCTCCATAAACGGTCATATCGGCATTTCCAAAAGCGGTAAAACCCTCTTTAATAGCCGCATTAGCTAAATTTGTATCAAGAATCGGCCCTAGGCGTTCCTCGTTAGGATCGAGTACGGGTGGATTTGGGATGCTTAAATTATCGATAGAATAGTAGCGAACATAATCTATAAAAAGATTGGCTGGAAAAACGGTGGTCTCATCGGGGTTACCCGGCCAAAAACCGCCCACTGCTAAATTTAAGATAGCATAAAAAGGACGTTGAAACTCTTTCATATCAGCGCTAATGCTTTCTTCAAAGACCATAACATCATCCAAAAGGAATTGCACTTTAGTAGGCGTCCACTCGATACCATATACATGATAGTCATCGCTAAAATTGGCGCCCGCACTTAGTTCATGAACTTGTTGCAACTCGCCCTTATTATTACCCGCTTTTACATAATGTAAGGTGGTATACATTTTAGAAGGCTCACGACCTAGTACTTCCATAATATCGATTTCACCGCAGCCCGGCCAGTCAATAATGGGCCGATTCTCCCCCAACAACCAAAGTGCTGGCCAAAGGCCATTGCCGCTAGGAACCTTAGCTCTTATTTCTAAACGTCCGTAAAGCATACTGCGTAAACCTTCGGTGGTAAGCTTAGCGGAAGTATAATCTTCGCCATTTTTTAGCGCGGTAATTGCCAAAACATCATTACCATCATCCATGGTTAGGCGGGCATTATCGCTGGTATTGGTATAGATCTGTAATTCGTTATTCCCCCAGCCAGAAGGAAGGCCATAGTTAGTTCCGTCACCTGTTTCGAAAACCCAATTATTGGGATCAATTGATTGGCCATCAAATTCATCTGACCAAACTAGACTATAACCATCGGGACCTGAAGTTCCATTATTACCGCCCTGGTTTGTTGCTGGCTCGTCGTCTTCACAAGCTCCCATCCCTAAAATTCCCAATCCTAAGAAAAGGTGAATCGCTTTAATCTTCATGCTCTGCTGTTTTTTTTTTGGTTTAAGCGGTGGAAGATAATACCCAAAGACTAAATACTAAAATTTAGGCAGGCAAGCTTGACTCAATGCGCTTAGCTATTTCTTGGTTTTCCTCAACACTAGTTTTACTAATCCAAATAGGAACTAGATCATTTTCCAAGCGAATTAAGCTTATTCCCCCTCGCGCCGTTCCGTAGTGTTGGTAGGACTTTATTATTCCCAAAAAATAGATTTTTCTTTGGTTTTCTTTTGCACTAAGTTTAAGATAAAGATCCACCTCAGCACGTTCTAAGTTAATATGACTGCAAAGCATTTTAGTAGGAGCACTAGCAAACAATTTAATGGTCGACAAAGTCACCCAATTGGAATCATCAGCATGTTTATAAATTCCGCTAAAAACCAAGGGCTTATCGCCGTACAATTCGGCTAGTTTTAAGAGCTCATAACGGTAGAAGTTTTTATTGCGTTGCATGAAAATTGGTTTTGAAAAGGCAAAACAGGATAGCATCTTAGTGGCTGCGAGCCTCGCTCTTGTGTCTAAAAATGGTATTCGCGGATAATCGCAATCTGCTTGTAGCAGCTAATTTATTATAATTTACCACTGCCAATGGCATAGCCTACTTTAATAACATGGTTAAGCTGCTCTACCAAGGGGAAAACAACATATTCAATTTTTAATTTTCGCACTTTCACATCATCTAAGGTACCACGAGGAAAGATTATATCCATCCCGAAACTGAAGCCCATGTTTCTGCGATAAGCGTTAAAATAATCAACATCATTACGAGTTTCGGAAATGGTGCTTAAAAAATCCACTTGATCCAGGCGGGCGTCGAATCGCTGACTAATTGGGAGCAGTACTTTTGCTTGCGTGCTAATTTCATAAGCCTTAAAAGTCTTGAATTCGTTTAAGGAATTGACTCGTCCTAAAAAAAGTTTACACTTTTTGTTTAAAAATCCTGTTACAAATTTACACTTTTACCTAAATCCTAAAATAGCTTTACTTTTGTTTTACCGGAAGAAGCGTAAGCGAGCTCTGCTGAGGAGCAACTCGCCAGGAATAATCTGGTCAGATAGCGTCTATTTCCATTTATAAAAACCTCTGTGCTGTCTTCCTCTGTCATCAGGCTAATATTAACACCTTGAAAACCTAAAAGCTTAGGCCAATAAAATAGCGTGTCAAAGAGATTAATATCCTTTTGATCCTCCCATACATAGTCAAATGCAGAATTATTTAATGGATTTTGAGTCCTACGAAAATCGAAGTCTGTGCTAAGTGTCACGCGGTTATCATTACTGAAGGTTGTGATTTTTAGTTTCTTGCTATTTATAGATTTAGCATAATTTTCATTTTGCCAACCTCCAGTTTGAGTGTAGACAGTTTGTAAAATAATGAACTCTCCGTCATTCATTAAAACGGTATCATAGGTATTTTCCTGGTTTACTATTTGTTGGTTTACTCCTAAACTTAAATCAACGGTTAAGCTTTTATGGTAGATTTCTATGTAATTAGAGTCTTCCAAAGAGTGAATCGTTGTTGTAACATGGTATGGTGTGCAAAAGTACTTTTGAGCCCAATAGATAAACGAGCCCATGGGGCCAAAAAAGGATTTTTGAATCGCTTTGGTATTAATATCGGAATCTGAAACTAAGGTGGATGAATGGATCGAAGGTAATTTACCTAATGAGTTTTTGGTTTCTGTTCCTTGGTACACTGCAATTGGAACATTCGCTGTAATACGAATACCGAGGTCTATAATGGTATCTGAATTAAAATTAGGGATTGCTGGCAATTCCCAGGTAAGAAGACTGTCTTTCGCTATTTTATAGCGGGATATAAAATCTATACCATTAATTGCTATTTCAACGCAAGCATCATGATAAGCAAGAATGTAGATAAAAACATCTAAACTATCATTGGTAGCTGGGCTTGGTGTTGAACTAGTTATAAAGTATTCCTGAATTGCAGAGGGCACCGCATGGAACTCATAGCCCGACTTTACCTGTCCATTAGCCTCTTGAAAAATAAGAAATAGCAGTAGCACCCATAAGGTGCTGGGTGCTACTACTTTTAAAGAAAGGTTTTTGTGAAACAGGTTATTCAATTAGTACTAAATTTTTGAATAGGTTATGTTTAGTGGAAACACTCACAAAATACAATCCTTTTGGGATAGATCTTAAATCTATGACTTGACTGTCACTATTTAGTACATGACAATAACACATAATCCCTTGATTTCCAACAAATTAGGTGTTAAAAAATTAGGATAAAGCATTGGCTTTCAGTATATTAGAAGAATATTCTC
>PZPB01000026.1 GCA_003045865.1 Bacteroidota bacterium
CACCTACTGCGGCACCAGCGGCGGCTAGTAAAACTAGGCCGGGGATTGGAGCGGGCTCAGATTCGTCTTCGCTAGGCCCTACAGGATTGGCGTTATCATGAGGATTGCTAGAATATTCTTCAGGTTGAGCCTTCGAATTAAGTCCAAGGCCAAATAAAATAAGGCTAAAAAAATAGTTTTAATGTTCATGTTCGTGGGGTAAAAGTAAAAGCTACACGTAGCAATTTTGATTTATGGAGCAGAAATAAGAGATTCAAAACACAAATTCAGCATCTGGTGCCACATTTATTAAAGGCAATTTTTGAGACGAAGAATAAGAACCTATTTTTAGAAATATGAAAAGGTATCACCCGAACCAAAAGTGAGGTTTTAGATGGGGCGAGTGGTTTTGAATTGGATTAAGAATTTTTGAATTCATAATGTCCCAAGCTTAATTAGGTTCTGTTAGCGTTGTTTTAAACTAGTTTTTACCCCAAATAATTCTGAACAGGATCACTTTTCCCTTTCCCCGCCTCACAGCAATGCCCTATATTTGGGCCTCAATCTTGGAAAAACATGCAAAAGAAGTACAGCATTCACCTTATCGCCATCGCGGTTTTTATAATTATTTCGGCCATCTTTAACTCGCCCGTTTTCTCGGGCAAGGCCATACAACAGAATGATATTAAGCAGTACCGTGGCTCGGCAGCGGAGGTTTTTAAATATCGCGAAAAAGAAGATCGTCAGATTTTGTGGACCAATGCCATGTTCTCGGGCATGCCCACCTATTTAATTAGTGTGGTTTATAGCGGTGAGCTTTTGCATTATGTACCCAAAACCATTAATGGTATTTTCAATCCCGCGGTAGGTTATCTCATTCTACTAATGGTAGGCTTTTACCTTTTGGCTTTGTCGCTAAAATTAGACCCTCTCATTGGTATTGTCGGTGCCCTCGGTTATGCCTTTTCCAGTTATTTTGTGATTGTGCTCGAAGCGGGGCACAATTCGAAAATCCATGCTATGGCCTACCTGCCGGGGATTCTAGCAGGAATGATTTGGGCTTACCGCCAGAAAAAAGTATTTACCGGCCTAGCTATTTTTACTCTTTTTACCGGATTGGAACTGGCGGCGCGTCACCCCCAAATGTTCTATTACTTCTTGTTCCTTGCCATTCCTTACGGAGTGTGGGAATTGGTGCAAGCGGCCAAAGCCAAAGCATTGCCGGGTTTTGTGAAAACTACCGTGCTTTTAATCGCCGGGGCCTTAATTGGCGTGGCGGCAAATTTGCCCTATCTCACTAATACCTATAATTATGGTAAGAAAACGATTCGAGGTAAATCGGAACTAACCACTAATACAGAAGATAAAACGGAAGGTCTAGATCGTAGCTATGTTACCAGTTGGTCTTATGGAAAAGCAGAAAGCTTTAGTTTATTAGTGCCTAATTTTAAAGGTGGACCTACGGGCAGATTGGGTGAAAATGAAGAGGCTTTAGCCGCAGTTGATTCGCGCTTTCGTCAGAGTATTGCCCAACAAAATAGTTATTTCGGCGATCAACCAGGCACTAGCGGACCGGTTTATGCGGGCGCGGTGATTTGCCTTTTGGCCTTTCTAGCGCTCTTTCTACGATCGGGTTCCTTGAAATATGTTTTAGTTGGCGTAGGCCTTTTTACCATGGCCCTCGCTTGGGGAAAGAACTTTGAAGGACTAACCAATTTCTTCCTCGATAATGTGCCCTTTTACAATAAGTTTAGAGCGGTGGCTTCCATGATGGTAATACCTGAGATTATTCTGCCGCTATTAGCCATATTAGGTTTAAGTGCATTGGCAAAAATGAATGGAGCCGATTGGCAAAAGGAGTCTAAGCTCTTAATCGGACCGAAATTATCCAAACAAAATCTATTTTATCTTGGAGCAGGAATTTTGGTTCTATTCCTGATTCTTAATATGGCTTCCCCTTCTTTGTTCAATACTTACTTAAGCAGTCAAGAAGCGGAAATATTGCCATCTGCCTTAGCGGATGCAGGATTTCAGAAAGCTCAAGCTGATATTTTCATTAGCAATTTAGAAGAAGCACGCATCACAGTTTTTAAAGCAGATGTAATGCGCAGTCTCATTTTTGTACTGCTAGGCGCAGGCTTAATTTTCCTTTACCAGAGAAATGTTCTTAAAAAGAATATGCTCATTATTAGCATGGGTCTGCTAATCCTGGCGGATATGTTCCCCATAAACAAGCGTTATTTAAACGAGGATAATTTTGTGGATGCCAAAAAACTGGAAAAGAATTATGGTATTATTCCTTCGGCGGCCGATCAGCAGATTATGGCGCAATACGCAAAAGATCCGTTTTTCCGTACGCTGAATTTAACGGTTTCTCCTTTTAATGATGCTTCCACTTCTTTCTTCCATTACAGTCTTGGCGGTTATCACGGCGCTAAGTTGAAGATTTATCAGGAAGTGGCAGAATCGGCTCTAGGAGCGGAAATCGAAGTATTATCCAAAGCCTTAAACAGTCAGACTTTTAGTCCGGCCGTATTTAATAATACCCCCGTACTAAATATGCTCAACACCCGCTATTTCATTCTCAATCCGCAAAGTCAACCTTTAGAAAACCCTAGTCGCTTAGGCAATGCTTGGTTGGTTTCGAATATTAAGGAGGTAGCTGATGCGGATGCGGAAGTAGCAGCATTACGAAATTTTAATTCAGCCCAAACCGCTATTTTAAGAGCAAACATGGCGGCCAAAGTAGGTGCTTTAGGCGCCAATGCCGGACAAGGCTCCATTAGCTTACAAAGCTATGATCCCGAGAAAATGGTGTATAGTTATAATGGAAGCGGTGAAAATTTAGCACTCTTCTCTGATATCTGGTATCCTGAAAATTGGGTAGCTACCATCGATGGTGAAGAAGTAGAAATTATTCGCGCCAACTATATTTTACGAGCTTTAAAAGTTCCCGCGGGTAAGCACGAAATTATTTTCGAGTACCGCGATTCGGCTTCTGGCACTTTTAACACAATTGCCTGGGTTAGCTCACTATTAATACTCTTGGGAGCACCGGCACTTCTTTTCTTAGACAATAGAAAAAAGGGTTCTAGTGGGGAAGATATTACTGCTTAGTTATTACTGGCCTCCCGCTGGTGGACCAGGCGTACAGCGCTGGTTGAAGAATGCTAGCTTATTGCAAAAGCTGGGTTGGGAAGTTGCTGTAATAACGCCCCAAGAACCAGTAGCGGCCAATTACGACCCTTCTTTGGAGAAGGAAGTGCCAGCGAGTATGCGCATCCTAAAAACCGAAGCCGCTGATCCGTTTAAGGCCTACGCGAGCTTAATGGGTAAGAAGGGGAAAGTAGGTACGGGCGGTATTGGCATTTCCAATAACAAGAGCAAAAAACAGCAGTTGGTCAATTTTATTCGGGCCAATTTTTTCATTCCCGATGCTCGTAAGGGCTGGAATAAATATGCTTTATCCACCGCGCGAGTACTCTTGCAAAAAGAGTCTTTTGATGCGATTATAACTACTGGTCCGCCGCATAGTACCCACCTCATTGGCTTAGACCTTCAAAAGGAATTTGACATAAAATGGTTGGCCGATTTCCGCGATCCTTGGGTGAATATTTTTTACAATAAAATTTTTCCGCGCACGGATCGGACGAAGCGTAAAGACCAGGCTTTAGAAAATTTAGTACTCGCTTCCGCAGATGCGGTTTTAACGGTAAGTCCCGGTTTAGAAGCGGAGTTTTCGGCTCGTGCGAAGCGAATCGAAATCATTTATAATGGCTACGATCCCGCGGATATCCCATCCCCCGAAAGGGGAACCCAGCCCTTTTTTAGTTTGCGCTATACGGGGAATTTAAAGCCCAATCAGAATATTGAAAGTTTGTGGGTCGCTTTGGCGGATTTATGCCGTGAGGAACATGATTTTAAGACTAATTTCCGTTTGGAGTTTATTGGCAATGTTGACCCATCTGCCCGCGAGCGACTGGAGAAATTAGGCTTGGATGATTTATGCATTTATCATGGATATCAAGCCCATCACGTGGCAACTAAAGCCATGGTAGAGGCGGGAGCCCTCTTATTTATTGTGCCCAAAACAGCCGATAATGATCTTATTTTAACGGGTAAATTATTCGAGTATTTAGGCTCGGGTACCCCGATGCTGTCGGTAGCACCTGCGCAGGGAAATGCCGCTAAAATTATTGCCGAGACCGGCCGTGGAGCGAGTGTCGATTATGAAGATTATCAAGGAATTAAAGAGAGAGTACGCGATTTATACCGCGCTTGGTTGCCTACTAAAAGGAGTCCTCGATTAGCAGCAGAAAGTACCGATGCTTATACCCGCTTGGGCTCGGCTGAAAAATTATCACGCTTAGTAGAAGAAATATGTCGCGCATAGAAAGCAAACATTTTTTAAAGGATTGGCAAAGGGATTCGCAGTTTTATGGCGAATTGAAATTATTGATGACCATTAAGAGTTTCGACTTGCAAGCCATTCGGCAGCGCTATTTAGCCTCTAAGAAAAATGCTTCGGGAAAAGGCGGTAGTGTGGAACGCAGAGCTGTGAGCTTGGGCGGTTTGGCGCAGGTGTCACTTCAGGCGGGTGCCTTAACAGAAGACTGGGTAAAAGGCGATTTAAAGGAACCACGCGGACTTACTTCTCTCGGGAAAAAGTGGGCTTATTCGGTAGAAGATCGGGTAGTAGTGCTAGAGCAAGACTTGGAGCAGGAGCGAGAGTTTAGTTTTAGTTACCCTTGGTTTAGTTATATCCACACGGTGAATTTTCATCCCGATAAGGAAGATTGCATTCTGGTAACTTCTTCGGGTTTCGATAGTGTTTTTGAATTCAATTATAAGACGGGTAGCTTAATTTGGGAGTGGTTTTCTTGGGAACACGGCCTCGATTTAGGGCATAGCAAGGAAGGGGATTCCATCCGCATCACCCGCAAGGGAGAAGTTTATGAAGCCTACAAAAACAGGGGTGAAGCGGCCTTATTAATTTCCGATCCTCGCAAAGACCATCTGCCAACGGCGCAAAGGGCAGCCTTTATAAATACCGCGGTTTACGATGGTGGCGATAAGTTTTTAGCGACTCTTTTTCACGAGGGAACGGTGCGCTCGGTAGATATTAAAAGTGGGGATAGTGAAGTGCTTTTATCGGGCATGAAAAGTCCGCATGGCGCCAAACGTTTAGCCGACGGAAGCCTGTTGTGCACGAATACGGGTGGCGGCGAAGTATGGCATATAAAAGACGATCATTTGCAGATTTATGCTTTCGCAGATTTGCCGGGTACGGCCGTAGCGATGCAAGGAGTAGAATGGTTGCAAAATACCATTGCCCTCAACGATTATTTCATTGCCATAGATGCCAATAGAAACGCGCTCGTGGTTTTCAATCCTGAAAAAAAGATTTACGATATGCTGCCATTTAGCGCCGATTGGGCGGTACAAGATTTGGCAATTTTACCTACGCGTTAGAGACGCGATTTAAGGCTTATCACTTTAACTAATGCGTCAAGCTTAAAGTGATAAAAACAGTTTTAATGCTTTAATCTGGGGGGATTAATAATCGCTGCTTGAACAACATCAGAAACACAGGCGGTAGTAATTCCCTTATTTCGACAATAGGCACTCTGTAACCAATCAACTAAAGGCTTCGCTCCTTTGCTTGCATTACACGAAATACAACAAAGAGCAATATTGTCCACATCATTTAATCTGATGTCATTAATTATATGCTCCCAAGAAGGCTTTGTTTTTCGATCAGCGTTTTCATTTGAAAATACAACTCCGCAATAAACGCATTGTAAATCCCTTGCCCTAACGAAGATTTCAACATTTTTAGGTATCCCCCAGCGATTCGCCATGTGTTTAGATTATTAAAAAAAGGCGGTATATCAAATAATCCAGCGAATCAATTCGAAAGCCTCAGCATAGCCGGTATTGATCTGAATACCACGCGTTTTAGCCAATCCAAAGAAATATTCTTCGTCCATATAATTACGGAAATTCTGCGATTTATAGCATTGCAGGGCTTCCATTTTGGCTTGGATATGATCGCGCTCGAGGCGGATGTGGCAATTATTGGTAAAGTGCAAATTATTCCACGGCAGTTCATAACCCAAAATGCGGGTATGTTTAAAAGCACGCAATCCTTCTTGGTGAATCGTATGGTGATCTTGGTGGATATCGAGACTATTCGGTAACAGCACTAAATCGGGTTGTACCTTCTTTTTAAGTAAGATTAGCTCTTCGAGAATTTCTTGGCGGTGAGCGGGAAAATCGCGCACGGGGAACATGTAATTGTATATACGCTCCTTGGCTATTCCTAATATTTTGGCTGCATCGGCTAGCTCTTGCCAGAGAGTGTCTTCGGGCATGCCAGCCGGTAGGGACTTTATACAGGGCGAAAAGGCGGCATAGTGAATCTCAATTCCTAAATCGCTAAAACGTTTTAGGGTTCCCCCAGATGAAAATTCACCGTCATCGGGATGAGGAGCTAAAACTAAAACTGTTTTGATATTGTGGAAATCCATGCCTTAAAATTTGGTGGGCGAAGATAGTTATTTGAGGCTATAATAAGTGCGATCTTATGACTAGGCGGTTTAGAGTTAGATTGGGCTAGAATTCCCGCTTGAGCGAAAACTGATCATCAAAAGCTTGGCGACCGACGGCAATAAGCTCTTTCGATTTATGAAAGTCAAAAACACCGCAGGTATCGCGTGGAATGTTAATGAGCGATTCGGGTTGATAGAGTTTTAGATCGCGGGAAATAAGCTGATGCTGCATGTGCTCGTAGCTGGTGGAAAGCACATCCATAAAACCTGGCTCTTTGTTTTGCTCGTCTTTCTTCCAAAAGGGCCAATTAATATTGAACCAAGTAGAATTGTCTTTTTCCTGCTCCTTATCAGTAACCATTATTTTGGGTTTCTGTCCCTTACCATTTATATCCACCGCCACAATAATTCCTTGCTCAGAGCGGCTTACTTGGTTTAGCGGTAAAGGATTTACTACACCGCCATCCACTAAAACTTCGCTAGAGGTAGAAGAAGTAACGGGTGTGAAAATCCCAGGAATCGAAATGGAAGCGCGCAAGGCATGGTATAAATCCCCATCTTTAAAAACCACCTCTTCTCCATTGGTGAGATTGGTGGCAACGGCACGAAAGGGAATGTTAAGATCTTCAATCTTTTGGGGACCAATAAAGTCGGTGATGGTACTAAAGACCTTTTCACCTTTTAGGAAACCATGTTTGGCGAAGGTGAAGTCGAGGAGGCGAAAAACATCAGCGCGTTGCAGTTTAAGAAGCCATTCTTTGTATTTATTTAAGGCACCAGCGGCATATAATCCGCCAATAACGGCTCCCATAGAGCAGCCAGCGATTTCTACAATTTCGTAGCCTTCTTCTTCTAATCTTTCGATAACGCCAATATGCGCTACACCACGAGCACCGCCCGAGGCTAATACTAAGTGAACTTTCGGTTTGGTTTTGGTCATGTCACAAATTTAAAAAAAGCATAATGCGCAGACTAAAATTTTAGCTACACATCTAGCGAAAGCGAAAAAGAAAAACAAAAAAAAAGCCGGTCCCATTGGAACCGGCCCTCACCTCTCAAAAAAGCGCGCTATTAGACCCAGCGCAGGGTTATCTGTTTAAAGCCTTGCGGTACCATAATTCTAAATATTGAAGGATTGTCAGCATCGGCAATAGCAGTGCCAGTAAAAGCTTCAGAATCTAACTCAATGCTTTTTGGCAATTGCGCGAAACCGTGGAATACCATTTCATAATTGGCATAGGTGGCTTTCATGCGACCCTGCTGATGTTGGGTAATACGGTATTTCGTTTCGGTTGGTAATACGGTAAAGCTCTTATTTAAATAATAGCCTTGTTTATGTCCGTAACCATCTCCTTGATCTTCGTATAGTTGACTTTCCTCAGTTTTAGAGCCCCTGTAAACGTGCAGTTCCATTTGCTCAATTTCCTTTTCGCCCACATATTGTTGCGCGGTTTGCATGGGAATAATTCCTCCCGCTTTAACGAAAATTGGAATTTGGTTCATGGGCGTTTCAATAAAGTACTCTTTACCACCCACGTAATGCGTATCGCTAAAGAAGTGATACCAGTCGCCTTTCGGGAGATATAATCTACGTCCTTGACGGTCTGGTTCTAATACGGGGCAAACCAAAATATGATCACCAAATAAGAACTCATCTTGGCGATACCAAGTTTGCGGATCTAAATGATCGTAAAAGGATAATGGGCGAAGCATAGGCTTGCCATCGTTGGTATATTGGTAAAAGTTGGTGTAATGGTAGGGGAGAAGCCTATAGCGTAATTCAATTGCTTCTCTTACGTAATCGGTGGCTTCTTCGCCGAAACTCCAAGGCTCTTGTTCGCCGTGGTCGCCCGATGAATGCGTGCGCATTAAGGGATGGAATACGCCTAATTGAATCCATCTTACGTAAAGTTCCATGGTAGGATGCTCGGTAAAACCACCAATATCAGTTCCCACAAAAGAAAATCCGCTTACGCTTAAACGCTGACATTGCACATTGGCCACCCAAAGGTGTTCCCAAGTAGCGATATTGTCTCCCGTCCAAACCGAGCTATAACGCTGTCCACCAGAATAAGTACTACGCGTAATAATAAAGGGACGATTAGGGAAGGCAAATTTCTTTACGCCTTCATGTGTGGCGCGGCTCATTTGCATGCCGTAGACATTGTGTGCCTTGCGGTGGCTGCAAGGATTGCCATCGTAATCGTGACGAATATCTAAAGGAAAAGTTTTGGTAGGAACCTCCATAATGGCGGGTTCATTCATATCATTCCAAACGCCTGCCAGACCAATGTCGGCGATTAATTCTTCAAAAAGTCCAGTCCACCATTCACGTACTTCAGGATTGGTGAAATCGGGGAAATAACAGTCGCCAGGCCAAACCTTGCCTTTGTATAAAGGACCATCAGCATGTTTGCAGAAGTAGTCTTTTTCAAAACCTTCTTTACAAACGTCGTAGTCCATGTCTATTTTAATACCCGGATCGATAATAGCAACGGTTTTAAAGCCCATTTCTTTAAGCTTCGCAACCATGCCTTTCGGGTCGGGGAAGTTTTCTTTGTTCCAAGTGAAACAACGGAACCCATCCATATAGTCGATGTCTAAATAAATAGCATCGGCGGGAATTTTTAGTTCACGCAGTTTGGTGGCAATTTTCATTACTTCCTCTTCGCTCGAATAACTCCACTTACATTGGTGGTAACCTAAAGACCATTTGGCGGGCATATCTGGCTTACCGGTCAAGCGCGAATAACGCGTAGCAATATTCATTAAGTTGGAACCCGCGATATAATAGTAGTTGATTTCACCACCTTCGGCCCAAAAGCTTGTTACGTTATTACGTTCACTAGCAAAGTCGAAGAAAGTTTTGAAGGTGTTATCGAAGAAGATTCCGTAGCAACCTTCTTTATGTAAACCGTAATAGAAGGGGATATTGCGATAAAGCGGATCGGCGTCTTTGGCAAAGCCGTATTCATCCGTGCCCCAGTTTTGAAAACGCTTATCACGTAAGTTCAAATTGGTGGGTTTATCGCCTAAGCCATAATAATGCTCGCCCATAATAGAGCGCTTACTCATTTTTACAATGTTATCGCCCTTTTGGGGATCTTCTTGCCAGTGAAAGCCCTTTTCATCTTCGCAAATAAGTTTCCCAGAGGCGTCATAGATACTAACTTTTAGATCGATTTTAGCAATGCGGCAAATTATTTTGGGAGTTACAAGTTGGTAGTATTCTTCCGCTTCGGTCATTTCGAAGCGACTAAAACCGCTGCGGTGACCTTCATCCATAGCATAGGAAAAGTCATTGGCGAAATAGCCTTTGGCAGTAAAGCGAAAGCGCAATACGTGATCGGTTATAACCTCAACACGAAGCATTACTTTATTATAGGTATGGAAAACTACATGTGCATTAGCTTTTTCAGCTTTCACTATGTAGCTTGGAAATTGTTCATTGGTTAATGTGTGCATTTGCCACAATCGTCTTTTGTTAAAGCGACGAAAGTATATAATTATTCTTTACTTCGTGTATATAGTACACTAAGTTTTGCATGATTTAATGCCCATTTCGCCTTGTCCCCTTTGCTTAAGACCTTCAATTGTTAATGTTTCCTAAATCTTAATTATTGGTAAATTAACGGCAGTTCTTTGGTATGAGAGCTAAAATTCAATGTTTACGAGACTTTCAGAGTGATTACCCCTATGTTATCGGGGGTGATGTTAAATTTTTTAAAAAATTTTAACTTCGTGTAAAAATTACACTAACTTTGTCGAAACTTTTATTGACCTAAAAACTTAAAACATGTCACTAAAAAAGAAGTACCTGAAATCGAAGCCAGTTTGTAAAGTAAGCTTTGAATTTGTTCCTGAAACTTTGGAGACTACTCAATCGGTAGAAATTTTAGGCGAGTTTAGCAACTGGGAACCAGTTAGCATGCGTAAGGTGAAAAGTGCTTTTACCCGAACTATAGATTTAGAAGCAGGTAAGAACTACCAATTTAGATATAGAATTAACGGCGAGCTTTGGCTAAATGACGAAGCCGCAGACGAATATGTGCCCAATGGCATTGCAGGCGACAATTCTGTTGTTACTGTTTAAGTCAGTGTGTATTTGAGAGGGAAAAGCGCCTTGGTTTTACTGAGGCGCTTTTTTTTATGCCTTTATTTCTAACTGCTTACGGAGCGTAGGTTTCATCTCACCCATAAAATAGCCAGTAAGAACGCATCTGCCTTGAGCAAAAAAAAGACCCAAAAAGGGCCTTCTTTTTATCGAAAATTTTACTATTTCTTCATTTTATAAACTAGGGCTGCCAAAGGGGCAAGGCTAATATCGAGGCTTTGCTCGAAACCATGTATGGCGTTTTCACCAGTTATACAAAGCATTTTGATTGGGAAATCACTGCCCCAATTCGCGCCTTCATCGGAATTGAAAATAACGTGGTAGCTTCCTTTTGCAGGCACACCAATACTATAGGATTCCAGGGGCTTGGGCGTTAAATTAAGCACGCAAACTAGTTCTTCATCGCCACTTTTGCGGATAAAGCTCAGCACAGAATTGTGATGGTCATTATGCTCAATCCAGCGAAAGCTTTGGTAATTGTAATTGTCTTTGTGCAAACTTTTTTCACTGCGGTAGATGCCATTTAGCTGGCTAATGGTATTAAAAATGCCACCGTGTGCTTCGCCCTCTAACTCTTGCCAAGAAAGGCTTTCGGCAAATTTCCACTCTTCGCGTTGACCAAATTCACCTCCCATAAAAATAAGCTTGGCCCCCGGGTGCAAGTACATCCAGCTAAAGAGTAATCTTAAATTGGCAAATTGCTGCCAACTGTCGCCCGGCATTTTTTCAAGCAAAGATTTTTTACCATAAACCACTTCATCGTGTGAAAGGGGCAGCATAAAATGCTCGGTAAAAGCATAGGCTAAACTGAAAGTAATTTCATTGTGATGATGACTGCGGTAAATCGGATCGCGTTTGAAATACTCCAAACCATCATTCATCCAGCCCATCATCCATTTTAAGCCAAAGCCTAGTCCACCGTCGAAAGTGGGGAAGCTTACCTTGCTAAAAGAAGTAGACTCTTCGGCAATGGTTTGCACATCGGGGAAGCTGCCGTAAACTGCTTCATTAAATTCTTTGATAAAAGCGATGGCATCTAAGTTTTCGTTACCGCCAAATTCGTTGGGCTCCCACTGCCCGTCTTCGCGCGAATAATCGAGGTAAAGCATACTGGCAACCGCATCTACGCGCAGGGCATCAATATGAAACTGATCCAACCAAAAAATAGCATTACTTATTAAAAAGGACTTTACTTCGGGGCGGCCGTAATTAAAGATGAGGCTCTTCCAGTCGGGGTGATAACCCTTGCGATCGTCGGGATGCTCGTAAACACAGGTGCCGTCAAAATTCCCTAAACCATGCGCGTCGGCGGGGAAATGCGAAGGAACCCAGTCTAGGATAACGCCAATCCCTTCTTTGTGAAACGCATCCACTAAATATTTCAAATCCTCGGCATTGCCAAAACGACTGCTCGCCGCGAAATATCCGGTAATTTGATAACCCCAAGAAGGCTCGTATGGATATTCCATGATGGGCATAAACTCTACGTGGGTAAAGCCTGCCTTTTTTACGTAAGGAACTAATTCCTCCGCCAACTCGCGGTAGCCTAAAACGTCGCCGTTTTCCTTGCGTTTCCAGGAGGCCAAGTGCACTTCATAAACACTAAGCGGAGCTTCAATAGAATTGTGTTTAGCCCTTTCTTTCATCCACTCATTATCTTCCCAGCCGTAATTGCTTTCGGCCGAAACGATGGAGGCCGTTTTAGGAGGATGTTCGGCTTGACGCGCATAAGGGTCGGCTTTTTCTAAAATTTCACCCGCGTCATTATTGAAAATTTTATATTTATAAATATCTCCTGCGCTTATATGGGGAATAAAACCCTCCCAAATACCCGAGCTATCCCAGCGTACATTAAGACTGAAGTTTTCGCCGTTCCAGCCATTAAAATTACCGATTACTTCTACGCGACTGGCAGAAGGTGCGTACACCGCAAAGTAGCAGCCGGCGGTATTTTCATGCATCATAAGATGCGCGCCAAAATGGCGATAAGCACGTTGATGTTTACCTGCTTTGAAGAGGTAAATATCATCGTCACTAAAAAGTGAAGTGCTAATTACTTGATTACTCATATTTTTTTGATTTCGTCGGTTATTTCTAAAATGCCCTGCAAGGGAATTATCGCCCAATCGGGTCGGCCATTAAGCTCATAGCCTAATTCGTAAATGGCTTTTTCTAAAAGGAAGTAGTGCAAGAGGTACGTGATCTCTTTACGGTAGCCAATGTCTAGTTGATTTTTGAAGGCTTCTTTAAAATAGGTGTTTAAAAATACCCCGCTAATGGCGTGGTAGAGGGATTTTCCTTGTTCGGCCCTTAATTTTGCCTTTTCAGTTCCCAGTTTAACTTGAGTGGCGTGCAAGGCATAATGGAAAGAGCGCAATAAACCCGCAACATCTTTTAAGGGCGATTGCTTTACCTTTCGATCGCGGATGGTGCTTTCGGGCTCACCCTCGTAATCAAGGATATAAAAGTCTTTTCCTTGCTTAAGGATTTGTCCTAAATGATAATCGCCGTGGATGCGGATTCTAAAGCTACGTAGTTTCTCTTCGTCAAAGCCGAGAATGAAATTGATAATCTGATCCTTACGACTAAGTACTTTTTTAGCGAGCTTTTGGGCCTCCTCGGGTAAGTCAGGCAGTTTATTATTTAATAAATTATAGCGCGCATCGAATTGAAAAATCAAACGATTTTTAAGCCAAACGGTAAAATCGCTATTGTAATTACTCACCACAAAATTGCGATCGCGGCTATTACTAGCCAGCGCAATATGCATTTCGGCCGTGCGCTTTGCTAAGGTTTCAATATGTTTGAAAAACTCTTGTCCCGGATTTTGTAATAAATAGGTGGGTAGTTTTTTTAGTTTAAGCGGATAAATCGCACTCCAAAGCAGGGGTTTCAATTCTTGCTCATCTGCCTGAGCGAAAAAAGACTCTACTTCACGTAACATCCAGGTCCAAGCATCGCCTTCGTTTTCTAACTTCTCTTGCATTAGGCCAAGGGAAATGTCAAATCCAGGACTAGGTTCCCACCAAATTAAGCCGCTTAAATTGGGGAAGTTTTTGAAATATTTTTGCTTGGCTAAAAACTCATTCAGTTCAAAATCAGGATTCTTATCTCTGAAAAGGCGACGGAATATTTTTAGGTAGAAAAACTCATTAATAATGATGGTGCTGTTACTTTGCTCGGCGTTTAAAAGCTTAGAGCTAAATTCTTTAGCTAAACCAAGGTCGCCGATAGCCTTAAAGTACACCTTATTATCGCCCTCTTTTAAGATTTGATTTTGTTGCAGTAATTTAAACATCGCTTGGTGAAAACCTTGGTCGTACAAGGCATCAATTAAAAGATACTTTTTCCCGGCGAGTTCTACTTCTGCCAATTTTGCGGCCTCCGAAATATCCGAATCTAGCGCCACAAGGGCTAAGGGTAAAAAGTAGTTATGAGCATAACTCTCTTGGAAGAAAACCTCCAAAATCATCATATTGTAAAGGTTGCCGCCATTATAAAGAGGCATACTTTTGCTAACAATTACTTGGAGAATACGCGACGACTTGCCGCCAAACCAACGTGATTGATAGAGGTAGTCTACTAACCGATCTTTACATAAAAACTCCTGAAAACCCGCATCGCTCTGAATTTCTTCCCAGGCTTTGTTGGACTGATAGTTCGCACTGCTCATTTTTAGGATCTTAATTCTAACAGGTGAAAGGGTAGGGCGGGATCGAGGCGGACATAATTCCATTCTTCAGTCCACTGATAATCGGCGCCGGTAGCGTGATCGTGGAAGTGATAGCTCGAGCCTGTATTACCCAAGTGATGCAAGGGTAATTGCACCCAGCCTTCTTGCGTGCTGTAAGGATCCAAGTTTACCACCATAATCATTTTACTATCGCCTTCCCATTTGTAATAGGCGTATAAAGACTGATTTTCAATATTAAGCGTCAGGTAATTACGCGTCTGCTGTAAAGCGGGATTGTCCTTGCGAACCCTATTCACTAAGCGCATAAGCCAAGTGATTTTATTTTCCACTTCCCAATTCCAATGTTGAACCTCGTACTTTTCGCTATTAAAATACTCTTCTCGGCCAGGCACAGCTTGGTGCACCAGATGCTCATAAACGGGACCGTAAACACCATAATTAGAACTGAGGGTGGCGGCCATAAAGAGTCTAATTAGGTACAGCGATTCATTACCACTTTGCAAAGAGTAGGGTAAAATATCGGGTGTATTGGGCCAGAAATTAGGACGGAAATATTCGGAGGCATCGCCTTGGCTTAGCTCATTCATATACTCAATTAGCTCGTGGCGGAAATTTCGCCAAGTATAATAGGTATAACCTTGCGTGAAGCCGGCCTTGGCCAACTGCTTCATTAAAGCGGGTTTGGTAAAAGCTTCCGCTAAGAAAATAATGTCGGGGTCTTTTATATGCGTTTCCGCGATGGCCCATTCCCAAAAGTTTATCGCTTTGGTATGCGGGTTATCTACTCGGAATATTTTCACACCAGCTTCTACCCAAAATAAAATTACTGCTAGAAGTTCGTCCCATAAGGCTTCCCAGTCGTCACTTTCAAAGTAGATGGGTAAAATGTCTTGATATTTCTTGGGCGGGTTTTCGGCAAATTGTACCGTTCCATCCGAACGCCATTTAAACCAGCCAGGATGTTCCTTTACCCAAGGGTGGTCGGGAGCGGCTTGATAAGCAAGGTCTAGAGCTATTTCCAAACCGAGGTCATTGGCCTTTTTAATCAGGTTCTTGTAATCTTCTAAAGTCCCTAACTCAGGGTGAACGCTTTTATGTCCGCCTAAAGCCGAGCCAATCGCCCAGGGAGAGCCGGCGTCATCGGCCGCTGCTTCGGTAGCATTGTTTTTCCCTTTTCGGTTTACTTCTCCCACCGGGTGAATGGGTGGGAAATAAAGTACATCAAAGCCCAAATCAGCGACGCGCGGTAATAGTTTTTCTACGTCTTTAAAACTAGCATGTCCCTCTTCGGCCGCGCTGCGAGGGAAAAATTCGTACCAAGAACTATAAAGGGCTTTTTTGCGATCAACGCGCAAGGGAAAGGCTTCCGATTCGCTTAAAAATGTTTTTTCGGGATGCGCTATAAAGGCTTCTTCCAACCAACCTTCTAAGGCCATCTCTGCGGAAGCATGCGCATCTTCCATCATTCCATTCAGTAACAACGTGGCTTTTTCATAGCCTGCTTTCGCAAGATGCGCAATATGACTTTTCCCGTCGGTCATATGTACCGCTATATTTTGCCCGTCTTCATATTTTTTCTGAAGACCGTGCAGCCAGGTTAGGGCATAATCAAGCCAGCCTTGAATTTTATATTCGTAATTCCCTTTTTTCGGAAGACAGATCTCCGCATAATACAGGTCATTGCCAAAATGCGATAAGTTAACAAATTGCCATTTTTGACCCATCTGCCGAAAGGCTAAAGCGCCCGCCACAACATCGTGACCATCGGCTACTAAGCAGGCTTCAACTTTTAGTTTTTCGCCTTCTACACGTTTTACCGCGAAACGGCCATTATCAACTTGAGGTTTTAGGTTGGAAAGAAGAACGCGCGATCTTCCAAAACTAGGTTTATTGCTCATGCTTATAAAATCTGTTCCAAATTTAGGTATTGTACAAATTACACCAATAATATTTTCATGGTAAAGGACTGGCCTAAAATAGCAATTAATAATGGGGGTAAAAAGCATCTTGGCCTGCACTTTTCCGGATTATTTAACATTTCTTCTGATTTATGAAGTCTTATTAACAGACCCTAATTGGCGGCTATTTTTAATTATTTTTAGACAATTCTTTGAAAAACCTCAATAGTCAGCAAATCAGATGTTTTTAGTTTTTGATACCGAAACAACCGGACTTCCTTTACGCGATAACGCGCCATTAAGTGATTTTGATAATTGGCCGCGTGCCGTACAAATTGCCTGGCAGTTGCACGATGATGAAGGCAAACTGCTTGAAGCTAAGGACTATGTGATTCGTCCGGATGGATTTGATATTCCGTTTAATACCGCAAAATTCCACGGTATCACTACCGCGGTGGCGAAAGAATATGGGGTAGAGCTGGCTTTTGCCATGGAAGAATTCAGCAAGGCGCTGGCGCAAACTAAATTTATTGTAGGGCATAATTTGGCCTTTGATAATAATATTCTGGGCTGTGAATATTTGCGCTTAGGGCAAGAGAATTTGCTAGCCAATTACCCTGTGCTCGATACGGGCGATGATACCCGCGAGTACTGCCAATTACCTGGCGGTAGAGGGGGTGGTTTTAAAATGCCCAAGCTTATTGAATTGCACGAAAAGCTTTTTGGTAAGGCTTTCGCAGAAGCGCATAATGCCGCCGCCGACGTTGAAGCTACTGCTCGATGTTTCTTTGAAGCGGTGCGTCTGCGCATTTTCAAAAATGAAAAACTAGGCTGGTCGGAAGCAGAAAGAGAAGTATTTAATATTGCCAATCCTAATACGGTGGCACCCATAGGACTGAAGGTCCGAAGTTTTAAGGAAATTGCGGCCGAACTGGAAGCGCGCAATGCAGTGCAAAACGCAAGTGGCGGTGGCGAAGAAAAGATTGATGTTGATTTTAAGTTTAGTCACTTACACGTTCATACCCAATATTCCATTTTACAGGCCACCTGCGATTTAGAAGATTTGGTAAAGAAAGCTGCGGAAGAAGGTATGCCAGCTGTGGCGATGACCGATTCGGCCAACCTTTACGGCGCTTTCAAATTTGTTGCGGCCGCCAAAAAAGCGGGCGTTAAAGCAATAGTCGGCTGCGAGTTTAATATTTGTAAAAGTCACCAAGACAAATCGGTGAAAGACAATGGCTTTCAGGTTCTCTGTTTAGCTAAAACCAAGAAGGGCTATCATAATTTGGCCAAGCTTTCGTCCTGTGCTTTTATTGATGGTTTCTATTATGTACCGCGTATTGATCGCGAATTATTGCTCCAATACAAGGAGGATATTATTGTTACTACCGGGAGCTTAAATGGTGAAGTTCCCCGTCTTATTTTAAATGTGGGGGAGAAGCAGGCCGAGGAAGCCTTTGTTTGGTATCAGGAGAATTTCGGCGAAGATTTTTATGTAGAGCTGGTTGATCACCAATTGGAAGAGGAAAAGGTGGTTCAAGAAACGCTCTTGCGTTTTGCAAAGAAGTATGGCGTTAAATATTTTGCGAGTAATGATGTGTATTACATGCAGCAAAAGGATGCCAATGCTCATGATATTTTACTGTGCGTAAAAGACGGTGAATATCAAGATACTCCCATAGGTCGTGGTCGTGGTTTCCGTTTTGGTTTCCCTAATGATCAGTTTTACTTTAAGAGCGATGCCGAAATGAAAGCCCTTTTTGCGCATCTGCCTGAGGCCTTAAAAACGGTGCAAGAAATTGTCGACAAAATTGAAGGGTACGACTTACATCGCGATGTTTTATTACCCGCCTTTGCTATCCCTGAAGAGTTTAAAGATCCCGAAGATGAGAAGGATGGAGGTAAGCGCGGTGAAAATAAATATTTGCGCCACCTCACTTATGTAGGCGCTCAAAAACGCTACGGAGAACTAACCGAAGAAATTACCACCCGCCTCGATTTCGAATTGGAAACCATTGCGAAAACGGGTTATCCTGGTTATTTCCTCATTGTGCAAGATTTCACCAGTCAGGCGCGCCTCATGGGCGTAAGCGTTGGTCCTGGTAGGGGCTCTGCAGCAGGTTCCGCCGTGGCTTATTGCATTGGTATCACTAATGTAGATCCGATAAAATACGATCTGCTGTTTGAGAGATTTCTAAACCCGGATAGGGTTTCACTTCCCGATATTGATATCGACTTCGATGATGAAGGTCGCGGTAGAATTATAGAATGGGTAGTAAATAAGTACGGTAAAAATCAGGTTGCGCAAATTATTACCTACGGCACCATGGCGGCAAAATCGGCCATTCGTGATACCGGTAGAGTGTTGCAGCTGCCTCTGGCTGAAACCGATAAGGTGGCCAAATTGGTGCCTGATGTTAAGTTGGCGAAGCTCTTTGGTTGGACCGATAAAGAAATGTCGGAAAAGCTCAACGGCGATGCAGTTATGCTGGGCAAACAACTGCGTAGCTTGGCGCTAGAAGACGGCTTAGATGCACAAGTTCTTAATCAGGCACGTATTCTCGAGGGCTCGGTTCGCAACACGGGGATTCATGCCTGTGGAGTAATTATTACGCCCGATGATATTACCAAATTTGTTCCCGTATCGGTAGCCAAGGATTCAGATCTGTATGTTACCCAGTTCGATAACTCGGTGGTGGAATCGGCAGGGATGTTGAAAATGGACTTCTTGGGTTTGAAAACCTTGAGTGTAATTAAAGATGCCATTGTTATTATAAAAGAGCGTCATGGTGTTTCTATCGATCCCGATGATATTCCGCTGGACGATGCCAAAACTTTCGAGCTCTATCAACGCGGTTCTACTAATGGTACTTTCCAGTTTGAAAGTCCGGGTATGCAAAAGCACCTTAAGGCTTTAAAACCCGATAAGTTTGCCGACTTAATTGCGATGAACGCCCTCTATCGTCCGGGGCCAATAGAATATATCCCCAATTTTATTGCTCGGAAAAACGGTACTGAAGAAATAAGCTATGATCTCCCCGAAATGGAAGAATACTTAGCGGAAACTTATGGTATTACGGTTTATCAGGAGCAAGTTATGCTTCTTTCACAGAAGCTCGCTGGTTTTACCAAAGGTGAGGCGGATGTTCTGCGTAAAGCGATGGGTAAAAAGCTAGTAGACGTGTTGGCTAAAATGAAGCCTAAGTTTATTGAGCAGGGTAGTGAACGTGGTCATGATATCGAGCGCCTCGAGAAAATTTGGAAAGACTGGGAAGCATTTGCGGCCTATGCCTTTAACAAGTCACACTCTACCTGTTATTCGGTGGTGGCCTTTCATACAGGCTATCTCAAGGCAAACTATCCCGCCGAGTATATGGCTTCGGTGCTTACCCATAATATGAACGACATAAAGAAGGTCTCCTTTTTTATGGAAGAATGTAAGCGTATGGGAATTCCAGTACTGGGCCCCGATGTAAACGAATCAGCCTTTAAGTTTACCGTAAACACGAAGGGTGAAGTGCGCTTTGGTTTAGGCGGTATGAAAGGAGTTGGAGAAGCAGCGGTTTTATCGATTGTGAAAAATCGCAGCGAGAACGGCGATTATAAAAACTTCTTTGACCTTTTAAAACGCATCGACTTTAAGTCGGTAAATAAGAAAACTTTAGAAAGCTTAGCCTTGGGTGGCGCTTTCGATAACTTTGAGAATTGTCATCGTGCCGTATTCTTTAATGAAGGAAATGATGGCCGCTCTTTTCTTGAAAGGGCGATGAAATATGCCCAAGCACATAAAATGCGCGAAGAATCGGCTCAGGTTTCTCTCTTCGGTGAAAATGAAGCGGAAAGCATGCCCGAACCTGAAATTCCAGTTACCCAGCCTTGGCCGCGTATGATGCTTTTAGGTAAGGAAAAGGAAATTAATGGTCTTTATTTAAGCAGTCATCCATTGGACGATTTTAAATATGAGATGGATCATTTGACCACGGCTAAACTGTCGGATTTTGAATATTTAGAAAAGCTAAATGACTATACAATTGGTGGTATAATTACCGAAACTTTGCATTTAACGGCCAGAGGCGGGAAGCCTTTTGGGCGCTTTACGCTAGAAGATTATTCGGGTAAGCACGAGTTCGCCCTTTTCGGAGAAGAGTATTTGAAATTTAAACCCTTTTTAGAACCGAACATGTTGGTGCTAGTTAAAGGAAAGGTTTCGCGTTATACACCACGTTATGAAGGTGCCACAGAACGCATTGATGCCAAGCTCATACAAATTAGTTTAATGCAAGATGTAATGGAAACATTTGCGAAAAGCATCGAATTAAACATTGGCATTAATGCCCTAACAGCACAAAATATAGATACCCTCAATAGAATTATTACTGATAATGCAGGGGAAAAGTCGCTAGAAGTACTGATATTTGACCCGGAAAATCCGAAAATAAATGTGAGGATGCCGCGACGCGCTAAAAAAGGAGTTAACATCACTCGCGAAAGCTTGGATGCCTTTAAGTCACTACCATTTTTAAAAATGGCTTTAAAAACGGGCGCTTAGCAGCTTTTAATATTAATTAATTTAAATTATAGATAATGGCTTTAGAATTGACCAACGACAATTTCGAAGAACTAGTTTTAAAATCTGATAAACCCGTATTGGTTGACTTTTGGGCAGAATGGTGCGGACCTTGTCGCATGGTAGGTCCAATCGTAGAAGAATTGGCTAAAGATTACGAAGGTAAAGCAGTAATCGGAAAAGTTAACGTGGACGAGCATGGAGAAATTAGCTCCAAATTCGGAATTCGTAACATTCCTACTTTATTAGTATTTAAAAATGGTGAGGTAGTAGACAAGCAAGTTGGTGTTGCGCAAAAAAGCGTTTTAGCTGGCAAGATTGATGCTCAAATGTAATTCATCAATTTATTGAAATTAAAAACCCATTTTGGCCTAGGTCAGAATGGGTTTTTTTATTTTCCCACGCTGGAAAAACAGCTTTAAAGCATGCTAATGATAAACGAAGATTTACTGAATATTGGCGAGTACCGCGATTTTGAACACCTAGAGTTTCTTGCGAAACAGGTGGTCGAAGGCTTTATTACGGGTTTGCACAAAAGCCCTTTTCATGGCTTTTCAGTAGAATTTTCGGAGCATCGCATTTATAATCCTGGCGAAAGCACTCGTAATATCGATTGGAAGCTATTTGGCCGCACTGATCGCCTGTACACCAAACGCTACGAAGAAGAAACCAATCTTCGCTGCCGCTTTATGCTCGATTGCTCCGGTAGTATGTTCTACCCAGAAGAGGGCATGGCTAATGTTAAGGAGCCTGCCAAGATGCTCTTCTCGGTAATTGCCACTCTGGCTTTAATGAATCTCTTAAAAAGACAGCGAGACGCGGTGGCACTATCCCTTTTCGGCGCAAGTGATTTGCAAACTGAAAGTGGTTCTACTATAAAACACCAAAAGGCCTTAAGCACTGAGCTGTATAAAGTTTTAGAGGGTTATCATAGGGGTGGTCAAGCCAAGATATCCCTAATCGATCAATTGCATTTAATGGCGGAGCGGACGAGTAGAAGGTCTTTGCTGATTATTTTCTCCGACTTCTATGAGGTACAAGAACATCCAGAAGAATTTTATAGTGCCCTGCAGCATTTAAAGCACGGTAAACACGAAATTATCGTCTTTTGGACGACGGACAACCAAACAGAAATGGACTTTAAATTTGAGTCACGACCCTACAAGTTTATTGACATTGAAAGTGGTGAGAGTTTTAAACTAAATCCACAAGATTACCGCAGTGCTTATGTAGAGCGCATGCAAACTTTTAAGGAAGAGCTAAAGCAAAAATGCTTACAGTATAAAGTTGATTTCGTGGAAGCCGATGTCCGACAAGGTTATCATCAGGTGCTCCAGTCCTATCTTATTAAGCGTAAAATATTTTCTTAAATGACCTTACAACAAACCTTTAGTTTGGTGTTTCTCACTTTAATTAATTTTGGAAATCCGCAATCATTTAGTACCTCATCTACGGAAGTACAAAAAGCGCCCAATGTGATACTATTTATTGGCGATGGAATGGGACATAGCCAGCTAAGTAGCGCATTATACTTTGGTAATAAGAAACCTAATTATTTGCGATTCCCCGTTGTGGGCTTGAGTCGAACTTCTTCCTCTTCCCATAAAATTACCGATTCGGCTGCAGGTGCTACTGCTTTTAGCTGCGGTGTTAAAACCTATAATGGCGCCATCGGTATGGGACCCGATTCTACCGCTCTTCCTACTATTTTAGAAAAACTGGAAGATCAATCGTGGCAAAGCGGCTTAATTGCGACTTCTTCCATAACGCATGCAACGCCTGCTTCATTTTATGGTCATGTGAAATTACGGAAGCAAGAATTTGATTTAGCCGAGCAGTTAATAGCTTCAAAGGTTGACTTTTTCGCTGGAGGAGGAAAGCGCTTTTTCTTTCGTCGCTTGGATGAGAAAAATCTGTTCCCCGCTATCGAGGCGAATAACTTGCTTTTAGACACGCTAGAGCTTACCGCAAAGAATTGGCAGGAAGGAAAACGCTACGGATATCTTTTGGCTGAAGATGGTTTGCCTCCCGTAGAGGAGGGTAGAGGTGATTTTTTAACCGAGGCCACAAACTTAGCCTTAGATTATTTTAAGATGCAAGAGGCGCCCTTTTTTCTGGTTGTAGAAGGGTCACAAATTGATTGGGGTGGGCATGCAAATGAAGGTAACTATTTGGTAAGTGAAATGTTAGACTTCGATCGGGCCATCGGTGCGGCTTTGGATTTCGCAGAGAAAGAGGGCAATACCTTGGTAATTGTTACCGCCGATCATGAATGCGGGGGATTTGCCTTGAAGGCTACGACGAAAAAAGTGCCCTTTATGGGAGAAGTGGACGATTATGATTCTCTCTCGTATTCATTTGGCACGGATGGTCATACAGGCACTATGGTACCTGTTTTAGCTTATGGCCCGAAGGCTGAGAAATTTGGCGGTATTTACCAAAATAATACAATTTACGAGAAAATTATATCGGCAATAATGGGTTTATAAAAAAAGCGCGCGAACCTAAGTTCAGCGCGCTTGATGAGAACATACCTTGCAAATGTTCTATCTACCTATCTATTACCCATAATTTTAGTAGACACATTTTTTATAAAATGCAATCACACGATTGCAAGGTACTTCTGCAGAAAATTTCCTTAGCCTGCAGGCCGTAAGAGTATGCGGTTCATAGAATCCAGTAACATTTGAACTTTTAAACGCAGTTCTATTGTCGGAATATCCAAGTCTAGTCTACGATATAAAGGCTCATTTTCTGATACACTGAACTCGAAGAAATGTTCTTCGCTCCTAAATTCGTTAAGCCTAACTATTAACCCGTAAGATGAAACACCCATTTTATCTTGCACATGGTAAAATGTACCTTTGGGCAAACGGTCTCTATTGTACTCTGCTAATTTTTCCGCTCTCGAAAGACGCGGAATTTCATTAACAGATTCAAATCTTGCGGTCAATAGGTCAAGGGCTTCTTCCTTATCTATAACCATTATATATCCCTCTAATTTTGCAAATATAGAACTATTATCGAAAAAAAATTGATTTTTAGATAGATAGAATACTATAAAAAATACATTTTTTAATATAAGTATTTATTCATCAGTATAATTAGTGTAATTTTTTAAATGAAATAAGCCCCTCTTTTTGAGGGGCTTATTGATTAGAGTACTAAAAGTACCTATCGCACAATCAGACGATCGTAACTAATGCCGCTATTTGTTTCTAAACGAATTAAATAAGTACCGAGTTTTAGTTTACTAATGTCATAAGTCATTCTAGCTTGAACGGAATTAGAATTTTCTAGCTCTAAAACACTTTGACCGGCTAGGTTCAAAATACTAAGTTTAACAGTGCCGCTGATTCCTTGGGCAAAGTCAATGTACAGTTGATCATCAGCTGGATTAGGGTAGGCAACAAACCCTTGACTAAACAACGGATTGCTTCTCGTGCTAATATCGTTATTAACCGTAACCTTTTGGGTGGTGTACAATCGGTATTCTCCAGCTTGTAAATTGATAGTAGCATTAGTGTTTCCCACATTTATACTATCACCACTAAAGAATTCGTACCACCAACCAGTGTTCTGGAAATTAGGATCAACGCTTTGCGCTACAACATCGAAATTGCCAATAACGGTAGCATTCATGCCTGGGTCGTCCAAGTTAATACGCTTAGTAGCACCATTAAGAGAGTAGCGGTAATTGTTTGAATTGAAAACAGGGTATGTTACGCGCAGATTGATAATGTCAGAAACTACGTTATATAGTCGGGAACGGTTAGGATCTTGTATGTAGTTCCAACGTATAGGCTTATTACAAACTCTGCAAGGGTCATTAATGCCTACATCGTATCCTAATTCGCCAAATTGCCAAAGCATTTTTGGTCCTGGAATAGTGTATAAGAATAAAGAAGTAAGCTCTTTACGTGCTAACGCGGTAGCTAAACTTTGGGTATTATACGAACCTGATGAATTTCCATAATTAATTACCTCATAAGTAATTCTTTCCTCATCATGACTTTCTTGATAAGCAATAAGGTGCTTAAAGCCCCAACCTCTTTGAGAATGGAAGGCCCCAGAGATATCAGAATTACCAATATAACCCATGGCCGCTTCTTTATAGCTTCCGTGCATATTTCCCCAAAGCATAAATCCTCGGTTAGATAATTCTTGCTCTTCGTTATTAGAGGCAAAGTGCTCCAATATCATATAAGAATTTGGGTTGCTGGCTTCCATTTGCGCTTTTAAGCGCGAAAGAATATCAATACGAGATTGGTCGTAGCTATTCCAAGCGCCGATATTGCCAAGCGTATTGTTTTGGGTAAAACCTTTGGAAAGGTCCATGCGGTAACCATCAACTTTGTATTCACTTACCCAATACTTCATGATACGTTCAGCAAAATCTTTGGTTGCCTGTGCTTCATGGTCGAAATCATAACCCACATTAAAGTCATGCTTCGGGATAATGTTCATCCACGGGTTTTGAGCAGTAGGCTCGCCAAATGAACCCGCATTAGGATCCCAGTACAATTGTACGAGCGGAGACTGGCTAAAGGCGTGATTTAAAACCACATCAATATAAACGGCAATGCCTTTACCATGACAGATATCTACAAACTCTTTAAATTTTTCAGGTGTGCCATAATATTTATCCAAAGCCATGTGGAAGCTCGGGTTATAACCCCAGCTTTCGTTACCTTCAAATTCATTTACCGGCATTAATTCAATGGCATTAACACCTAATCTTTCTAGGTAAGCTAAGGTGTCAATTAGGGTTTGATAATTATGAGTTGCGAGGAAATCACGCAAGTGCAGCTCATAAATGATCAACTCATCTTTATTGGGCTGAACGTAATTAGGATTTTGCCAATTATAAGCGGGCTTATCCATGTGAATTAAAGTAGTAATTCCAGTTGTTTTACCAGTGGGGTAAGGGTGAGGATTAGGATAAGTTTGAGCGTTAATAAACCCGTCATTCCAAGGGTCTAGCACCAACTCTGAATAAGGATCAGCAATTTTAATGTCGCCGTCAACCCAATATTGAAAGGCATAGCGCTCACCTGCTACTAGGTTGTTAATGTCAATCCACCAATCAGAGCCATTTGGGTCCTTTCTCAGATAGTAGTTCGGATTGGGTTGCCAATCGTTAAAATCACCAATTACATAAACATAGTTTTTAAAAGGTGCATGTAACTTTAAACGAACAGAAGTTGGGCTTAAATAAGTAATACCGTATTCGGTATTAGCTGGTACTGCCTGCGTTTGCACAGTCGTGTTAACAACATAGTAAACGGTGTCTCTAACCGTGGTACTACCATCATCAGCAACCAATTCTACGGTGTGTAAACCAGAGGATCCCGCGGCAAAACTTGCATTAATACTGCGTGCATTGGTAACTGAGCTTTGCAAGACGCCATTGTCAAAAATGTCAATATCCGCGTCTAAGCTAGTTGCAGCGCTAAAATTTAGCATGGTACCTGCACTGGTGATTTGCGTTTGACTAGGCGATAAGAAAGCAGCTAGTAAGCCAGCATTTGCTGGATAAATTGGATAAAAGATATCGCTTCCATCTGCCGCTCTTCCCACTGTCGTTCCCGCAGCATTTCTAAAAACAAAAGAAAGCTCTGTAACCGTGGTTCCCCCAGCAATGCTATAAAAAGTTGGAATGTGATAAGTAATGGTATGCTTATTATTTCCGATTGGTGTCATAATTACATTTGGGTCAGCAGTCCCCCAGTTTCCTTGCACATTTTGCCAGCTCCCTGGGCCACCTGCTGTGGTAATGATACCAGTGTGTGCATATATAGGAACAAAGCCAGTTAAAGCACCATTTCCTTCTGAGGCATCAAAAGTAATAGTCACAGTGTCATTTTGCGTAGGGAAGGCCGGATCGACCGAGACAACCTGCGCGCCCAAAAAAGCGGGCAGTAGAATGACACTTATTAAATTAATAATCTTCTTCATAGTAGGTGTTTAATTTCAGCGAAAAATACAAAATATATCAATAAAAACAGGTAATTAGATGGGAGTCATTAGGTATCTATCCCTTTGTATTACTACTTTGTGTGATTTGGACACTTATGTCTTGGCTGGCTCTAGCTTTGAGCGCTTATTAAGAATTAATTTTCGATAATAATTTTATATCCTTTCGATCCGGTGCGCATTAGCAATTTTTCGTCGTTTTTTTCTTAATTCAGTCTAAATAGACCCTCGCATTCAAATTAAAATAAAGACCTTTGAGGGGAAAATTACCAATCGAAAATGACCAAGCCTTCTTTAGTCTTCGCCTCACATAATGCTAATAAAGTAAAAGAAATAAGGGCTTTGCTTCCGAATTACGAGGTGCTTAGCTTAAGCGATTTAAATTTTAATGAAGAAATCCCAGAAACAGGATCTACTTTAGAAGCCAATGCGCAAATTAAAGCCCAGCGCATTTACGAGGAATTCGGTAAAGCGGTTTTTGCCGACGATACAGGTTTGCTGGTGGATGCTCTAAACGGCGCTCCTGGCGTTTATTCGGCTCGTTACGCTGGCGCAGATGCCAATGCCGACGCGAATATGAATAAGCTATTGCATTCTCTAAAAGGGGAAACTAATCGTAATGCTCATTTTAAAACGAGCATTTGCTTCATTAACGAAGAAGGTGAATCCCGTTTATTCCAAGGTCGAGTTGATGGTGAAATTTTAACAGAAAAAACTGGCGAACAAGGTTTCGGTTATGATCCGCTTTTTAAAGCAGAAGGCGAAAAGCTAAGCTTTGCCGAAATGTCGTCTCAGGCAAAAAATAAAATTAGCCACCGCGGTCGGGCTTTATCTGCCCTTATTCAGTTTCTTCAGGAATCTGAAAAAAAGTAAAGCGAACCTTTCCGTATTTCCGCGTTTCAAAAAAGTATTCCGAGTCAGAAAGATCACCCCTGCTGTCGTGCTCAATAACAAGCATACCATCTTTACTTAAAATTTTATGAAAGAAAATCGCGTCTATTAGTTCGGTATATTCTAAATAATCATAAGGTGGATCGGCAATAATTAGATCGTATTCGCGGTATTCCCGTTTTACAAAATCTAAAGCATTGGCGCGGCGAGTTTTTAAACCCTCAAATCCGAGTTCTTTGGCCGTTTTCTCTATAAATTGTTGACAGCGATTACTTAAATCAACAGCTACTATATCGTCGCAACCTCTACTCGCTAGTTCATAGCTGAGGTTGCCTGTACCAGCGAATAAATCCAAGGCCTTTATATTCTCAAAAACAAAATTGTTATTCAAAATATTAAAAAGACTCTCCTTCGCGAAGTCGGTGGTGGGACGAACAGGCAGATTTCCTGGGGCTCTAACAATTTTACCTCTTAAACGTCCACTAATGATTCTGGTCATAAAGCCCCAATTAAATTGATTTGATTTTTCATTTCCTGCGGGCTAATTTGGCTTGATAGCTCAAAGCCCAAAGGAATAGGTAGTTCTTTTACACTACCGATATAACGACCTAAAAGTTTATAAAGCTTTTCTCCTTTTAATACTTGGCCGGCGACTTTTATCTCTAGTTCAGTTGCTAAAAAACGATTCTGCTCTAAAGTATAAAGCACATAATAGAGTAAGTCCTCTTCGGTTTGATAGTTAAACTTATTGTACCAAAATACTTTGCCGTTGCGGGTTAAATAAAGATCAGCACTCGTATTCTCTACAAATAGCAAGGCAAAAGTTTTGTCCTTTGGATAGAGTTGGTAAAGATACTCAACCGCGGTGGCTTGATGCCTAAAACTAACTGTACTGAAACTCTTTTTGCACCATTCCATTACGTTTAGGGGCAGGGCATAAACCAACATCGCTTCGCTATTGGGCCAATGGTCTGTGTAAATATGATCACCTTTTGCTAAACGACAGGTATAGGCTAAAATGGATTTCCCAGAACCTTTACTGTAGAGGTGTTCGGGAACCAAACTAAACTTATTAAAGTTAACCAGTACTTCTGTACTTTGGCAGTGATCGATTTGGAAAGGCAAACTTTTTATAAGTTCCTCAATCTCGCCCAAAGACCAACTTTTTTCTGTTGCTTCTAAAGGAGCTTTTAAAGCAAGTAATAAAATCTTACGCTTTTCGTGATCACTCACTAACAAGGAAAAGCCTGTCTGAGACAGGCTTAGTATAAGATGACAATCTTTTATATTCTCAGAATTTAGACTGTTGTCGTATTTTAAATAATTGAAAATTGAATTACTTCCAGTTGCCACTTAAAGTTGCTTCGTTTAAATCGCCTACCTGTAAGGCATAATCATTATCAATATACTGGTCGTATTTTGAAAGCACATCATGGAAAACAGCGGTATCTGGAGCTTTCGCTTCAAATACGGGAACAGTTACTTCGTTAATTCTAATTTTTCCAGCTGATACCATGAAAGGCACATTTTCGGAAAAAGGAATCATACGTAAAGTATTCACGTTAAAATCAGCTCCAAAAAGCTTTTCCTTAACGGGCTCGTAACCTAAAATTGTAGTAATAATGGTATCTTTTTCCATCTCCTGCAAGTAGGTTGTATTGTAATACATGAACGAAGAATCTTTGCGTTCGATAATGGCACTTTTACCGGTGTCAACAAAAGCGATAAGGCTTTCTAAATCTTCAGCGAACACTTGATACTCCGTGCGGTAAGCTTTTTGAGCATCACGAATTTTTTCAAGACGGTCTTTTACAACACTGTAGCGTTTTTCTTTAAGATTTTCAAAGTCAATTGGCTCTTGAATAATCGTGTATAGTTTATATCCTAAAAAAACAATTAGGACTCCTAATACTATCTTGGCTATAAGGGAAAACTTAGAATTCATTATGTTTTCTGGCTTTTGCTTTTGTGATTGCGACAAATCTACAATTTTTTTTAGTTGGCAAACTCCTTTTTTCCACCCTACTTTTGAAGCATGAACAGAGAATGGAAAAGATCCTTTTATTATAAACTTTTAGAGGGTTTTCCTTTTCAGCCAACGCCGGGGCAAAAGCTTGCTTTGCAAGGACTTACTATTTATTGTGGTGATGGGAAGCCTAACACAATTTTTTTATTGAAAGGCTTTGCCGGAACAGGAAAAACAACCTTAATAAAGTCTTTGGTTAAAACTTTACCGCAATTCAACCGCTCGGCTGTGCTTATGGCTCCTACCGGAAGAGCAGCCAAGGTGATGGGTAATTATAGTGCCAAACAGGCCTTTACCATTCATAAATACATCTATCAATTACAGACCGATCGCTTGGGTAGAATGGTCTTCCGGCTACGACCGAATAAAGCACGCGATTGTCTATTTGTGGTAGATGAAGCCTCCATGATTAATGATCAATTGGGTGAGTACAACAACAGCTTACTGTCTGATTTAATGCAATTTGTGGCGCAAGGAAAAAATTGCCAATTACTTCTGGTGGGTGATACCGCCCAGCTGCCACCAATTCATAGCGATCAAAGTCCCGCTTTAGACGTCAACCACCTTTTACGTCATTATAGTTTCGAGGCTTCGGAAATAGAATTAACCGAAGTAATGCGGCAGGAGGAAAACTCAGTCTTGCTTTTAAACGCCACCCGCTTGCGCGAGATTCAGTCCCAACTTCCCTATCCCCAGCCGGTATTTCAATTAGGACCAGATGTAATCCGTTTGCAAAATGGCAATGAAGTAGAAGATGCCTTAAATGAAGCTGTTTCCCAAGTAGGAAGAGAGCAAATGGCCATAATAACCCGCTCCAATAAAAAAGCCAATTTGTACAATCAGCAATTGCGTATGCGTGTACTTTGGCAGGAAGATGAGATTTCAGTAGGCGATTTTATCATGGTGGTAAAGAATAATTATACCGCCTTGCCCGACAATCATCAAGCGGCTTTTGTTGCGAACGGCGATATTCTTGAACTGCTCGAAATATATGAGTACATCGAACTATACGACCGCCGGTTTGCCCGCGTGAAATTGCGTTTTAGCGATTTAGAAGCCGAGCCTTTTGAAACCCTCATTTTTTTGGAAGTCCTAAATTATGAAGGCGCCTCTTTAAGCTGGGAAGAACAAAAAGCTTTTGCCGCAGTAGTAGCGGAAGATTATGCCGATCTGCCTACTAAGGCCGAACGCATGTTGGCTTTAAAGGAGAACCCTTACCTAAATGCCTTACAAGTAAAGTTTGCCTACGCGCTTACTTGTCATAAGGCCCAGGGCGGACAATGGCAAAGGGTTTTTGTAGATCACCCCTGGCGCCCCGCGGATGGGCCTTTGGATTTGGATTTCCTCCGTTGGTTGTATACCGCTTTCACCCGCGCTTCGGAGCGTATTTATTTACTCGGTTTCCCAGATGAGTATTTTGACTGAGAGTGGGTTTGAATAAAATGTGGGCAAAAATCTTATTAGGATGACAGAATGGTCGGAAAGGCAAAAATATCCCTAAGCTCTTAAAAATTTAAATTTTCTGCTAAGTGTTTATTCGCTATTTAGGAATTGCCCTGAATCAGGTGGCTTTCAATTTGATATTATTTTAGAGGAGCTCAGGGCGGGCGTTAGGGGTTTTGGGTAGTTCTTCGAGGGGGTAATTCGGTTGTGATTATTGAAGAGTCGCAAAGCATTGCAACTTTATGGTGGTTTGGTAGCCCCGCGATTTATGGTGGGGGACAAAAAAAACTCCCGGTGTGTTTTAATTCACCGGGAGTAAAGCAGAAATCAGGAATGTGAATGTTTAGATGTTGGTTGGAATTCGTACACAAAATAGATAGTAGGCATCATGGAAATACATATACCTTTGATTAGGATCAATTATAATATTGCTTCTAATAACTTCGAAAGGGTCAGATTCTTTTGACTCAAGAAGGACCTCAGTAGTTAAAGCGTCTACGACTACTAATTTTCCAGCTGAGAAAAATAGTTTTCCTTCGAATAAGGTGAATC
>PZPB01000127.1 GCA_003045865.1 Bacteroidota bacterium
ACCCAGAATGGGTCAAATATTTGTAGAAATGATTTAATAAGATTGTTCCGACCCTGAAGGGGTCGCATATTTAGCTAGTTGGGATTTTTATTCTTTGCGTAAATTCTCACATTTAATTAAACTTGAATTTATATGCGACCCCTTTGGGGTCGTGTTTTCGGTGGGATTGTTTTCTACAAATATTTAATCCCTTCGGGATTGGGCTTGGTGGTTCAAACGCGGATTTTAGCTGATGGGCGCAGAGTGGATAGGGCAGTATCCGAGTGCTTTCGTTTATTAATTGAAGAGAGATAAAATGTCGCATTACTAAGATTATAATTGTGGTGCATGTTGCGCAATGAATGACCCAGAATGGGTCAAATATTTGTAGAATGATTTAATAAGATTGTTCCTACCCTAAAGGGCGCGCATTTATTTAGGACGAAAACACTTTCTTGTCTCATGTAGAGCCGATGGTATTTGGTGCACTACTTAATTAAGATCTAGCGGGACGTAGAACTCTGAAAATTAATAGGAACACAAGGGTAACTAATCCTAGAACAATTATTTTTTCTAAATTGCTCAACGGCTGTCCGCTTGGGAATCTATTGCGGGTGAGCCTATTCTTAATTCAACCAATTTCATGCAAAAATTAGTTTTTACGCTTGCTTTAGCCTTTGTTTTTAGTCTTAGCACTTCAGCGCAAGTGCCATCCATTGTTCCTACTCAAGGTTTGGAAGCATGGTGGAGTTTTAGTGGTAATGCCAATGACCTAAGTGGTAATGGTAATAACTTTACGAATACTGGTGGGGCTAGCCTTACGGCAGATCGAGACGGAAATGCTAATTCTGCTTATGATTTTAATGGGGTAGATCAATACCTATTGGTGAATAGTCCTAGTTTTTCTTTTGCCCAAACCGACTCTTTTACGGTTTCATTTTGGACACAAAAAACCAGTAATCAATACGGAATCGCTGTAATGCAATCATCTAGTTCGAGCGGATACTTTATTTGGCTTTTTCAATCTTCTGCGGCGGGAATACTAAATTATGGGACCAATAAACAAGGCTCGGCCTGGTCTTGGGCCAATAGTACTTATAATGTTAATCAATGGGAACACTTTTTAGGTACTTATGAGAATGGTACCATGAAGGTATATAAGAATGGTCAGTTTGTTACGAGTGCTACTTTTGGTAATACGGGTAGTATTCAATCGGCTTTGCCTTTAAGAGTAGGTCGCAGTCATGGAGGTAATTATTATGCAGGAAAAATTGACGATTTAGGCATTTGGAGTCGTGCATTAACCCAAGCTGAAATTACCGATTTATATGTAGGCTGCAATGTGGCGGTAAGTTTACAACCGCAAAACGATTCGGTTAGCGTGGGCGCCACCGCACAATTTGGATTAGATGCCAGTACTGCTGGTTTAAATTATCAGTGGCAAATTGATAGCAATGGTACCTTTCAAAATTTAACAAATTCAGGCGTTTTTCAAGGGGTAATGAGTGATACCCTTACTATTAGTAATGCAAGCTTTGCAATGGATGGCTATAAATTCCGTTGCGCTATTGGCGATGGAGGCTCCTGCAGCGATACCAGTGATGTGGTAAGTTTATTTGTTTGTGGCGCTATTAGTGCACAGCCTTTGTCGGTTAATACGGTAATAAATTCTACCGCTAAATTTGGTGTAGCGTCTAATGACCCCAATGCTACTTTTCAATGGCAGGTAAGTACAGCGACGAGTTTTATCGATATCGCCAACAATTCCTTTTATGCTGGTGCACAAGATGATACCTTGATTTTACAAAGTGCGGCCATGATTTTTAATGCTAAGAATTACCGTTGTGTAGTGAGTTCGGGAGTTTGCAGTGATACTTCACAAGCGGCGAGTTTAACGATAACCAATAATGTGGGTTTAAGCGAATTGAGGGATGCTAAGTTAGAGGTGTATCCTAATCCCACTAAAGGTTTAGTGCAAGTTGAGGTGGTAGACGATTTGATCAATGAGAACTATTTTATCGCTAATGCTCAGGGGCAAATACTGCGGGAAGGTGTATTAAATAGTAAAAGTACTACGCTTGATTTATCCAATCTCCCGCAAGGGAACTACTTCTTTTACGTGGAAGCTTTAACGAATTATCAAGTAATTCAAGTACAGTAAAGTATTCGAAGAATCGCCTTATTTTACCATAATATCAATTTGCAAAGGAAGGTGATCACTTATCACGCGCATTTCTTGCGGGCTAAATAAGGGTGCTACTCGACAAGAATTGGGAATTATATCTTGCGCTAGATTTTTATTGTAAAGGATGTAATCGAGGCGACGGCTGGGTTCGTCCGCGGGATGAGTAAATACATCGTTAGGCAATGGATCGAAGAGACGAACTTTCTTGGAGCCTAAATTGAGTAGGGTAGATATTTCTTCGCTATCGCTAAAGCTGTTGAGGTCGCCTAGAACCAATAGTTTCGCCTTTTTATTGGCGCGAACTTGTTTTTCGAGGGCACTTTTTAAGAAACGTATCTGCCCCAAGCGCATAGCTTTATCGCGGTCTTTTGGTCCAGCCTTTAAGTGAAGGCCGGTAATATTTAGGAAGTAGGCTTCATTCACCAAAACCTCGCAAGACCACATGCGAGTATTGATATAATCTTGGCTTTGCAGTTTTTCCTGCCCATCTTCTGTAAAGGCTACGGGCGTATGTACATTGCCATAACTCGTTATTTCGCCAAGGGGTAATTTGCTCATAATTACCACATTTTGATACCAGTTGCGGCTGCGTGCATCGGTAATGTATTGATAGCCCAAATTAGGGAAGTAGGCATCGCGTAAAGCTTGCACGGCATTGGCACTTTCAGCTTCTTCGAAAACTACCACATCAGCATTCATAGAGGCTAGTCCGAGAGCGAGAAGTTGCATTTTTTCTGCTTTTACTTCGGCGGCATTTTCCATGCGATTATTTACATAAGGATCATCGATGCTATCCACCAAATGTTCTACATTCCAAGTCACAACTCGTAAAGTGTCTCCGGTATTAAAGCTGTGTTTTACGGGGAAAACCGCATGAGGGTTAGCAGGGCTTTTTAAGCCTTGAGAATAATCTTGAGCCTGAACTTGAAAAGCAACTAAGGCGAAAAGTAGAAGATAAATTTTTGGATGCATCATTATTCCTTTGGCAGCGAAATTAAAAGAATCACCTTTGCGGTGATGGATAATTACTATTAAATTATCTTCAAATAAAGGTTTCCTCTTCTATGCAGAAGTTTTGCCATCAGATCTTACTCATTTTAGCTTTCGCATCTGCCTTGAGCGCACAAAAAACACCCAAGTTGGGATTGGTTTTGAGCGGTGGTGGTGCCAAGGGTATGGCGCATATTGGAGTAATTAAAGCGATGGAGGAAGCCGGTTTGCGGCCCGATTATATTGCGGGCACGAGTATGGGAGCGATAGTAGGCGGATTGTATGCCTTGGGCTATTCGGCCCATGAAATTGATAGCATTATTCGCAGGGTAGACTGGGATCAGGTTTTGTCGAATTCGGTGCCCCTAAATTATATAGCTTTTGAAGAAAAAGAATATTACGATCGCTATTTGCTCGGTTTCCCCATTAAAGGTTACAAAGTGCAGATTGGGTCGGGGCTAATTCGTGGGCAAATGTTGAGTGAAATTATGCATTACAATCTTTGGCCGGCGGTGCAATATGAGAGCTTTGATGATTTCCCCATTCCCTTTCGTTGTTTGGCAACCAATGTTGGAGCGGGCGAAAGTGTGATTTTTAGCGGCGGATCTTTGCCGGCGGCTTTAAGAGCAAGTATGGCTATTCCTACAGCATTTACGGCAATTGATAGAGATAGTACCTTGTTGGTGGACGGAGGTGTTTTGAATAATTTCCCAGCCGAAGTTGTAAAGGCCATGGGTGCGGATTATATTATTGGCGTTAATGTAGGGACCAATTTGCAGAAGGATTTGCCCCGCTCTATGCCCGATATTTTGATGAGCTTATCGATGATTCCTTCTACCCAAAAGTTGGATGGGCAAATGCAGCTTTGTAATATTTACATAGAACCCGCTTTAGATAAATACAGTGCTGCGAGCTTTTTGGATGCGGAGGAAATTTTAAGGATTGGCGATAGCACAGGGCAGCATTATAAGGGGGCCTTTGAGAAATTAGCTAAGCAGATAGGCATGCAGCGGCAGCCTTTTTCGATCGGAGAAATTAATACGGTATTAAAGATTGATAGTATTGATATTCGGGGAAATACCATTTTTTCGGATGACTTAATCTTGCGCAAGCTTAATATTAGTGTAGGGCAATTTATTACGCGCGACGATTTAGAATTAGGCATAAGACGGGTATATGGGATTAATGGCTTTTTGAATATAGATTATGAAATAATTAGTCACGATAGTAAGAATACTCTGCGTTTAAAAATGAAAGAGAAATCGCAGTCTAATATTTTCGCGTCTTTGCATGCCGATAATATTTTTTCGGCGGGCATAACTCTCAATTATACCACGCGTGAATTATTAGGGAGTGAGTCGCGCAGTATTTTTGCCCTCGATATTTCGCGTAATCCGCGTATTCGTTTCGATTATTACAAGTACCTGCGTCAGAATAAGCGCTTAGCTTTTAACTTTCGTTACGACTATGGTGCCCTGCAATTACCCACCTACCAAGAGGGGGTCTTAAGTGATATTTCCATTTCCTATACTCATCGTTTAAGCGCCAATTTTTTAACCACCCAATCTTTAAAGGAGAGCTATGGCGTAGGGATTTTCTTTGAGAATAGTTTGTCGCGTTTACGCGTAGGGAACAATGTAAATGAAGGTTTACGCGGCTCTACCCAACGCAATTACGGCCTGCGATTTACACATACTTCTAACGATTTAAACGATAGAAATTTCCCCACAAAAGGAGGGGAGTCGCTTTTGATTTTAAACAGCTATTTAGGAACAAATTTGTCGGTGCGACTGAATGAAGGGGTTGATTCTGTTGATCTTGAGGTTTTAGGCACTGCGGGGGTAATTACTTTAAGTGAAGAACAGCTAAATGAGCTCGCGGAGTTTTATAACCCAGGTTTTTATAGTGATATTTTGTGGACGATACGTAAGTATAAACCCTTACGAAGCAACTGGCAATTAAATCCTTACGCGGCCTTTGGTTTAAGTTTAGGACTGGGTGAAGAAAATGCTATCGTACAGAATTTTAGGCTAGGCGGGATGCAAAGAGTTGATATTCGTGATATCCGCGTTTTAGGCCTGCAGTTTGGTGAAATTAACACTTCCAATTTTGGCCTAGTGGGCTTGCAAAGTCAGCATCTAATTGGTAAAAACCTCTTTGTGCGAGCGGGGATAAATGGTCTAGCGTATAACAATTACTTGCCATTAGATGAATGGGCTTTAATGCTAGGTGGCGAAAGGTCAAATAACTTCAATCTCCTTTTAGGGATGGGCTTGGAAACAACCTTGCGTACCTTTTTTGGGCCTATATCCGTGGGCTTAAGCACCAATAATATTGATTGGCAGCTGCGTTATTATGTAGGATTAGGGTTTTCTTTTAATTATTCGGATTAGGAATTTCATCCTTCTGTTTTCGATTAATATTAGGCTTTCACAAAATCTTCATCATCTTCGAAGTCCTCATCAAAGTCTTCGTTAAAATCCTCATCATCTACGGTATTTACTTTTGGCGGAGCAATAATAAATAGCAATTCATTACTCGCGCGCGCTAAAAAGCCAAGGGTTAGGATACTTACGAAGGCGATAAGGGTGCTTAAAGAAATAGTGCGCAATTCCAAAACTTGATCAAAAATCTTTAGAAGCGGCTGGTAGTTTGGGTTTAGGAAGAAAGCTAAAATCATAGCTAGGGCTGCGATAAAACTATAATAGCCAAAACGGTATTTAAAGCGAGGCACTAAACCAGATGCAATAGCAAAGGCGAAAAAGATCAAGCCATTTTCCAATATTAAGGCACCAACGAATAAACTGAAATGCAAGAAACTATAGCGGTATTGACTTTTCATTTTACTTGAAATTATATTGGAAGGCCCATTTTTTATCCGTGCTGCTCGTAACCCATTCTATGGGGAAGTACTCTACTTTATACCAAGGTTCTATTTGATCAGTATAGTGTTTATGACTGGGAAGACCACTTTGTCCGCCTGCAATTACCGTTTCCCCGACAGGAGCTTCATTAGGACGCAGCTCAATAAGAGACCGCATTGAAGGGCCATGTGTACCGGGTAAGTTGGTTGAAACATTAATACTGCGCGGACTGCCTTGGGCGGGGAAGGCCTGATAGTTAAACGGACGCAGGCGCGTTAAGTGGCGGAAGTAAATTTGATGGTACTTACCATATTCCCATAATTTCGGGTTGAAGCCATAATAATCGCCTAGGTAGTTAATGGTTCCCGCCCAAACACTTTGTACGAGTTCGGTATAATCTATTTGTTTGCCATTGGGCAAGGGGAGCGGCAATTTGTGATTTACTAGATAAAGTAATTGTTCTTGCTGGGGCAAGAAGTCGAAGTTATCCAATAAGCGCTTGGAAATAGTATCGTTTAAGGCATTTTTAAAAACGCTATAAATGGTAGCCGCTTCGCTATTTACGGTGCAGGATCCATCCCAATTTTTTAAATATGGAAGAAAGGATTCTGGGGCAGATTCTAAGATCATTTTTTTTAATAGCGGCCATTCACCATCAACCACATCGCCATGCATTTTCTTTAAATAATCTCGATCAATTTTGTCCTTGCTCATCAGCATGGTG
>PZPB01000128.1 GCA_003045865.1 Bacteroidota bacterium
TAGCTAGGGAAATAGCGAGTTCAAATTCTGATGATTCTATCCCTGCAAATTCTGCCGGATACATTCGTTCTGCGGGCGACAGGGTAGCAAAAGCCGACTCCAATAATATTATTGCCCTAATTCCGGCTTCATCTGAAAGCCCCAACGAGGAGGAGAATGCTCCCAACTTAATCAATGGCCCTTCTGTTTTGTCTTCTTTATGGCATTCTGCGGGCGAAACCCTCCAAGCTCAAGACTATCGCTTTTTAATAGGGCCACAACTAAATATTTTCTCACCTTGGATCTACGATAATTTTAGCACCTACTTTGGTACATTTGGTGGTTTCGGTGCTATTGTAAGTCTCAATAGATTAGAATTGCATACGGGCCTTCAATATGGCCTAATGCATAATGAGTATAATTCCATCGTCGAAATTCCCCTATCACAAATACAACACTTCCCTAACTACAACAACCTTAATCCTTTACCCGACTATATAGAAATATGGACCCAACAGCTTCACCTTCCTCTCCAATTGTCTTATATCACGTGGCAAAACGATAATTGGTTGCTACGCTCTAAAGCAGGAGCTTTAGGAAGCCTATTAATTCGCGAATCTTATGAGTATAGCTATATTGACGATAATATCGATGACCTAGAAGATCTAAACTCGCGCTTTCGCTCACCGGGCTTGGCACTCACTCACGCTAATCTTGGCTTTAGCATTGCCTATTCTTACCAACGAAAATGGCAGCTCGAAGCCGCTTTACAGTATTATCATCCCTTAAATGAAAGCATGGGCAACAGTGAGCTACAAACCAGCGCTTTCGCCTTGCAAATTGGCTATTATTGGAATTTGTTCTAACAAGAATCTTTTACCAATCCTCAAATTTCAAGTGACGAATAGTATCTCCCTTATTAATCAATTGCTGCAAAGAAGCAATGCCAATTTTCACGTGATTATGATCGAAGGTTTTAGAATTGGCCGCATCCTTTTCCAAGGTTTTAACGCCATCGGGTACCATCGGCTGATCGGTAACGAGTAAAAGAGCGCCCGTGGGAATCTTATTGTAAAACCCCACCGAAAAAAGTGTCGCCGTTTCCATATCTATCGCATAAGCACGTATCTTACGTAAGTACTTTTTAAAATCTTTGTCGAATTCCCATACACGGCGGTTGGTGGTATAAACTGTGCCCGTCCAATAACTTATATTGCTATCGCGAATGGTGGTACTAATAGCTTTCTGCAAGGCAAAGGATGGCATAGCCGGCACTTCGGGCGGAAAGTAATCATTAGAAGTTCCTTCCCCTCTTATGGCCCCAATGGGCAAAATCATATCGCCAATTTGATTGCGCTTTTTGAGACCCCCACATTTCCCTAAAAAAAGGACACCCTTAGGTTTTATCGCTCCCAGCAGATCCATTATTGTGGCCGCATTGGGTGACCCCATCCCAAAGTCTATAATCGTTATGTCGCCGTGAGTAGCATTGGGCATACTCTTGTCTAAACCTCTAATCTCCGCCCCCGTTTGCTCGCTAAATAATTCTACATAATGGTGAAAATTGGTCAGCAATATATAGGATCCAAACTCATCTAGGCGCAGACCGGTATAGCGGGGCAACCAATTATTTACAATTTCATTCTTCGTTTTCATACTTAATTAACTAGGTTCGAATATAAATTAAAGCCGCTGATATTCAATAAAAAAGTGAGACAAGTCTTTTTCATTCACCAGAAGCGCATTAGCACCAAAGGGCTAGACGTAAAAAGCCTTTTGGTGTAAAATATTGACATACCCCATCTAAAAGCTGTCTTTTACATCTTTTAGATGGGGTAGAATTTATCCTGCAGCCAAGTATTGCGGCCTCCCAAGCGTAATTCCAAAAAGGGGGTACGGATAGGTGTTATGCCTTATTTGCTCTGGTGTTTCTTCATCTTATGTATTTTTCTGCCGCGCCCTTTAAATAGTAGACTTCATGCCTTTAGGAGATCTGGATTATCAATTTATGGGCTTCAAAATTCTACACTCCATCTAGCTTTACTTAATCATAAGCTCACCTAAGCATTTAAGATTAAAACCGATATTTGCCACAATAAATAATAAACTCCAAAGGAGAAACGGATATCGTGTTTTTTACCAAAATTCTGTTTTCCCCTCTATGGGCGGTAAGCTTACATTCGTCCCGAAAATTATAATGCCATGATGGACTTTTATACCGCTATTGTATTTGCCCTCTTAATTAACTTCTACTACCGCAGGCAGAAGAAAAGCATAAAGGTGTTAGATGCTAAAATTAATCATCTCTTAAAGGACATTAAAGCTCTTAGAACCGCCCACGTTCAGGAGCGCATTATAGCAGTTGAAAAGTCTTTTGAAGAACAATCAGCGGAAAGTATAAAAGAATCAGAGAGAGCCCGAAAAGAAGAGGCAGCGCGTCTTGCGGCCAAAGCTAGCCGAGAAACTCCCAAGTCAGCAGAGGATCAAAAAGATCTACCAGCGATTGACGTCGAAGAACAGAAAGAAAAACCAAGTATCCGTGTATTAGCCACGCAAGAAGGTGAGCCCACCAAAGAAAGTACTTTCCGTAGTTTATACGCAAGTACTCAAACCTCTAAGCAAGAAGAGCCCTCCTCACAAGAGTCGCCGTCGGCAGTTAACAACAAAATATCGCCCGCATCATGGTTTCAGCGATTTAAAGAGAAAAATCCCGATCTCGAGAAATTTATCGGTGAAAACCTCATTAATAAAATTGGTATCCTCATTCTCGTATTAGGAATTAGCTATTTCGTAAAATTCGCTATCGATAAAGATTGGATTAATGAGCCTGCCCGCGTTGGAATTGGCTTTTTAGCGGGCTCGATTCTGATGCTTGTTGCCCATCGTTTAAAAGCAAAATTTGCGTCTTTTAGCTCCGTAATTGTTGCGGGTGGAATTAGTGTCTTTTACTTTACCATTTTCATTGCCTTTCAGGAATATCAGCTTTTTAGTCAAACAGTGGCCTTTGCCTTAATGATTATCATAACGGCTTTTAGCACCCTAGTTTCCTTATCTTACAATAGACAAGAATTAGCCGTATTGGCGCTCCTAGGCGGATTGGCAAGCCCTTTCCTCATCTCCTCTGGAGAGGGAAATTACCTAGTATTCTTCTCCTACCTAATTGTTTTAAACATCGGCATTCTTGCCGTTTCCTATTTTAAAAAGTGGAAATTAGTTAATCTACTGGCCTTTGTTTCCAGCACCTTAATGTTTGGTGTTTGGCTAACAGACGAAATTGGAGGAGAAGAATTTGTGCACGCCCATGCCTTTACTTTTGCTATAATATTTTACATACTATTTAGCATTAGTAGTGTAATTAATAACATTAAAAGCAAGGGCTTATTTAATGGCATAGAACGGGCCACTATTATTGCCAATACCTTTTTATATTTTGGCTTTAGCTACCTCGTATTGGCCGACTGGGAATCGAGCTTCATTGGTTTATTCACCTTGCTTTTTGCCTTCTATAATGTTTCCTATGCCTCCATTCTCTACCGTCGTTTAGGTTCTGATAAGACCAATATCTATCTATTGGTAGGTATCGCACTCAGCTTTGTAACCTTGGCTGTTCCTCTACAGTTTGAAGGCAATCAGATTACCCTATTTTGGGGGGTCGAAGCAGCTTTACTATTATGGCTGGCGCGTAAGTCGAAGGTAAACTCCTTCACCCTCGCGAGCATGCTTGTGCAGCTTCTTGCCATTATTAGCCTTAGTATGGATTGGTTTAAATACTCGAGCTATGAGAGTAATTACACCATCATCTTCAATCCCATCTTTGTTACTGGTTTAGTCGTAATTGCCACTTTAATCTTCAGCAAAATTATTTTAAAAGAACTAGATACTTTAAAGACGAAGTTTTTCAGTTTCCCAGCCCATATTTACCGCTCTGTTCTTGCTAGCTTGGCCATTATAATTTCCTATTTCGTTGGTATCCTAGAAACAAGTTATCAAGCTCACAGCTATTTTGAAGGTCAGACCCCTTATATCCTAGGCTTTAGCTATCATTTTATCTTCCTGTCCATCCTGGTCTTTTTCAGTCTTCGATCTTCGCAAAAAGTCCTCAGTCGCATAAGCTTACTTATTGGAATCACTTCGATACTCCTTTTGGTTTTTAGCTTCTATTCTTTAGTAGAGATTGAACTTATAAATGTCAACTTCAGCAAGGGATCCTTAACAAGTCAAGCTTTTAATCTTCACTATATCGCCCTCATTTTAAGCGGTTATATACTTTACACCTTTTTCAAACATTACCCGCAATTAGCGAAATCCAACGATAAAACTAAGCGCAGCATAGAGTGGTTTGCCCTATTAATCCTCGTAAGTTTACTAAGCCAAGAAGTGATTATTCAAGGCTTAAATATGGGCATGGCCGGCTTTTACCCGACCGCGCAAGAAATTACCGAGTTCGCATTAAATGAACCTTATCAGATTGAAAAGTTTGTTTCAGATGGATTTTGGAACGCGAAGATTCAAATTGTTAAATCTGCTTTGCCCATTCTCTGGGGATTCCTCGCTTTTGTAATTCTTTTGGCCGGTATTAAAAATCAGTCAAAAAACCTACGCATTGGCGCTTTAGCTCTTTTAGGCCTAACTATCGCAAAGCTTTTTATCTACGACATAAAGGATGTTTCCGAAACGGGTAAAATTGTCGCTTTCATTCTCTTAGGCGTACTCATATTAATAATTTCCTTTGTGTATCAAAAGATTAAAAAATTGGTTATTGATGAAGAAAAGTAAAAGTCTCGCCCTCGCTCTCACGCTGCTATCCGACACTACTAGCTTTGCCCAAAGCTTTAGTGCTGAAATTAGTGCCATCAAAGAAACGGGACTCTATAAAATCCTCTTACCTGCACAATTAAGAGCGGCTAGTGCGCAAAATTTTGATTTCCTTAGGCTAAATGATACCGCCAATTTAGAGCAGCCTTATCTTATTATGGATGCCTCCGATCGGCAATTTGCCACCTATCAGTCCATCGAAATTCTCGACCAAAAGATCTATGCCGATTCCCTTAGCCGCTATATTATCAATAGGCCCCTTGAACTAACGTCTAGCTTAATCCTGAAATTAGCAAATACCGAAATAGACAAAGAAATTAGCATCTACGGCAGTGACAATAAAGAAGATTGGTTTGGACTGATTGAAAACCAAAGGCTTAATATAAACGCTTCTAGCAGCCCACTCATAGAAAAGTCGGTGTCGCTCCCCTTAAGCAACTATGCTTATTTAAAAATTGAAATCGATAATCGTACATCTGCCCCTATTGATCTCAAAGAATTTGGTTTTTACACAAATCAGTACATTCCTAGCGCCCTCTTACCTTTACAGGAGATAAGTTGGGAACTAAAGGAACTAACCGAAGAGAAAATTACTCGTATAAATTTCAGTTCCCTAGATGTCCATCAAATTGATGCCCTGGCCTTCGAAATTAACAATGCCTACTATTTACGGCCTGCTTCTCTCCTCGAAAAACGCGAGCAGGAGACCAAAAAAGGCCGCGAAATTTATGAAGAAGTCCTCTACCGTTTTAATCTAAGCGCATCCAGTCAAAACTACTTCACCTTTACTCATTTAGCCCTAGCGGAATTTCACATCGATATTGAAAATGCCGATAATCCTCCTTTGGAAATTGCGAATATCCATTTTTACCAAAAACCTAAATACCTAGTCGCCTATTTAGAGGCGGGTAAAAGCTACCATGTCGATATCGACCTTAGCCGCAAACGTCCTCAATACGACTTAGGTAACTTCATTAGCGACAAACTACATAGCCTTAAAGATGCCGAAATTATCAGCATGAACGCTTTAAAATCAGAAGCGAATTTAGAAGCTAAAGCTGATGTCGAAGACTCCTTTTTCCAATCCAAACTCTTCATGTGGCTCGCCATACTTATAGGCGGCTTGTTGATCAGTTATATCGCCTTTGGCTTATTAAAGGATATGGGGAAGGAATAGTTTTAGTAGTGAGTAGTGAGTAGTGAGTAGTGAGTAGTGAGTAGTGAGTAAAATTTTCAAAATAAATAAATGATCCTAGCTTCCAAGCTCGAATCACCTATTCATTCCGAAAAGCCCTTCCTTACTCTTGCTCAAGCAACTCTTGGTAAAATTGTGCAAAACTGCAGGAGTCAACCCGTCAACAACTTTCTAATCGAGTAAAACACCCGTTCTAGCAAACTTAGCTCTTCGGTAATAATTTCTCCGGTACCGGTTAGCTCATCTAGTTCATGTAATGAGAAGCCATAGGTGGTTTTTGCTTCTCTGTCTAAAGCTATTTGAGCAACATAAAACACGTTGCCTTCTGCATCGCGTATAGGGCTGGTATTCAATTTGGCAACTTGGCCTACCAACATGCCGTATTCTTCAAATGGATAGGCATCAAGTTTAACCTGTACGCGCTGCCCTTTCCCAACTTTGGCCAAGCGCATCGGGGGAACTAACATTTGTACGTTTAAGGTATTGTTGGTTTGTGGCTGTATGGTAAATACATGTTGCCCGCTGGCTACATTTTGGTTTACCGCCCACAGGGTTTGGTAAGCCAATTGGCCATCTACCTCTGCCACAAAAGCAAAGGCAAATTGCCACTTTTGCAAGGCGGTTTGCAGGGCGCTCAGCGCGTTGGTAAGAGCTAAGGTTTTGTTTTCGCGTTCTCGGTGCATGGCTAGCGTTAGGTCTGAAATGTTTTTTTCCAGCTCGGCCATTTGC